>NZ_JABAIP010000015.1:0-156641 GCF_012843185.1 Shewanella sp. DNRA4 | reverse complement strand
TGCAAACGTTAAGTTAAAGGAGCGGTAGTTCAGTTGGTTAGAATACCGGCCTGTCACGCCGGGGGTCGCGGGTTCGAGTCCCGTCCGCTCCGCCAACATAAAGAAATAAGCCTCATCGAAAGATGAGGCTTTTTTCGTTTATTCGCCGGATAAATCTACTCAGACTAACTATCAACGGTGTTGTACTCTGTCTCATTCTTGTAAGTTATTCTGATATCATCATTTTTATTAAAAGAATTGAGCCGTTTTCGTTATGATAGACAGCTTGTTTTTACGGCTGGACAGGTCAGTTTTTCATTTGTGGGTGAGGTGGTTGTGCGCCACTTGGCAGTATTGAACTGTGTTTCTGCCCACAGATAAATTAAACGGTATAATGTTTACCAATTTTTACGAGTAATAAAATGAATTGTCGCCTAGGCTGTGGTGCTTGTTGTATTGCACCTTCAATTAGCAGTGGGATCCCTGGAATGCCAAATGGTAAGGCGGCTGGGGAGCGCTGTGTGCAGCTCAGTGATGATAATTTGTGTTTGATTTTCGGCTCGCCTGATCGTCCTGCGGTTTGTAGTGATTTTGAAGCGTCTTTAGATGTCTGTGGGGATTCTAACGAAGAGGCGCTTTGGTTGATCACAAACCTTGAATCTCAAACATCTCAATAGTTTATTGCTGACAGGTGAATTATGCAGTTAACACGCTATACCGACTTTGGTGTTCGCACGCTGATGTATTTGGCGGTTCAGCCCGATAGAACAACCCTTTTTAGGATCGCTGAGATTACCGAGGTCTTCGATTTGTCACCAAATCATGTCTCGAAAATTGTGCATCACTTAGGCAAGTTAGGTTATCTAGAAACCATACGCGGTAAGATGGGGGGCTTTCGTTTAGGGAAACCAGCGAGCGAGATTAATCTTGGGCAACTCATTCGTGCGTTAGAGAACTCGCTGGCACCGATTGATTGCAGCAAACCTTACTGCCGCTTCACTCCCGCCTGTCAGTTGAAGGGCGTATTAGCCAAAGCGGTTGAGGCGTATTTAAGTGTGCTCGATCAATACAGCTTGGAGGACATTGTAAGCAATCGAAATGAGTTGCTAGCATTGCTGCCAGATATGACTATTTCTGTCTTACAGTTGGATTAGCGCCTTTCTCATGGGCTAGTTCGATGGGCAACAAGCGTGATGTCGGTACTAGCTCAATTCCTTCCGCCTTTAGGCGTGCTAAGTTCGTTTTTAAGAAGTGAATGGTTTCGGGGTAAGGATGCGCGATGGCCACTAAACTGCCTTGCGCGTGAGCCTGGCTTATCATCAAGTTAAACTGTTTTTCCAGTGCTGTTGCACTGACGTCATTATCGAGAAAGAGTTGGCGTCGTAGCAGTGGCACGCCGAGTAAATCTGCCTTATCTCCCGCCTTAGTGAATTTGGTTGTCATGCTATCGATAAAGTAGAGCTGCTTCTGCTTTAGCGTTTCCATTACCCATAACATAGGATCATCGAGCTGCGTCAGCAGGCTCCCCATATGATTGTTGGCACCTTTAGCGAAGGGCACGCTGGCGATAGCAGTAAGTACACTGCTACGTATCTCTGCTTCGCTCATTTTGTTGGTTAAACCGCCGAGCCCTAAGGCTTTACCATTGAGCGCCTGCATGGGTAAGTGCAGCATAATCTCGTGGCCTTTGGCGTGTGCGGCTTTGGCTAGCTTATTGCTGAGCGGCGTGTGTGGCAGCACCGATAAGGTGACTGCGCTGGGGAGTGAAAGCACGGCTTCGTCGGTGTGACGATAGCCGATATCATCGATGATCAAGGCGATTTGAGCTGCATTGCTTGGCGCAATACTGATAGCCCAAAGGGCCAATATATAAAATAGACGCACTATTTCTTCTTATTAGTCATGATGTTGTATCCAAGAAATAGCGGAAATGACTATGTTGTCTTGGCTGACATCGGTTCGTGCTGAGATGGCGTCGATTATAGCCATATTCTTTTGATTGGAGCCAGTTTCGGTTGCAACTTTGATATCTGGCACTATGCCGATAGCGTGGATGTTTTCCCCTTTGGGTGTGTTGTACTGGGCGATAGTGAGCTTGATGGCATTGCCGTCGTTCAGTATGGGGATCAGGCTTTGTACTGTGCCTTTGCCGAAGCTGGTTTCACCGAGCAGCTTGGCGCGACCATTCTCTTGTAGGGCTGCGGCGAGGACTTCGGAGGCGGAGGCTGAGCCTTTATTGATCAGCACTAACATAGGCACATTGGTCAGCATGGTTTGGGGGGAGGCGTAATAGTCGGAATTGGCATCGAAGAAGCGGCCTGAGGTAGAGACGATTCGTCCTTTAGCTAGAAACAGGTCGGCAATTTTGATTGCCTGATCCAGCAAGCCGCCGGGATTATTGCGTAAATCTAAAATCAAGCCCGTAAGATGCGCGTTTTGCCACTGGCTTAAACTGCGCACCATATCCTCGGTGGAGTTTTCTTGAAAGCTGCTGAGCCTAATATAGCCGATATTACCATCCAGTAATTTGCTGGCGACAGATTGAATCGTAATAGTGCTGGGCTTAAGGGATACCTCGAACTGGGCGTCATCATTATGGTGCTTCAGTGAGAGGTGAATACTCTGATTGCTGAGGCTATGTTGTTTGATTTGATTGAGGATATCCGCAAGATTGGTTTCGGTGGTTGGCGTGTTATTTAGCTTGATAATGATGTCACCCGCTTGGATACCTGCCTGTTCGGCGGGCGAGTTCGCAAAGGGCGCGATAATGCTGATATGGTCTTTATCGCTAGCGACCTCAAAACCAAAGCCGAAGTATTCGCCGCGATTTGAGTCTTTTAAGTCGAGTAACTCTTGGTGATTTAAAAAGCTGGAATAGGGATCTAAGTGCTCAAAAATCCCTTTAATGGCCGCTTGCACCAGCTCATCTTTGGAAACGGTTTTAACGTAATAGGTTTCGACCGTTTCTAATACATCCTGCAATAGCGGGTAGTCGAAGTCACTCTGATATGATTTGGCATTCTCTTGGCTGGAGAGGCTAATGGACAGGCCTAGGCTTAGGCCGAGTCCAAGGCAGACGATATTGCGGATTAGATGTTTCATAGCCGTCCCCGATGTTGATGGGGACGGCTACCTTAGCAACAGTACTGATTAACGACAGTACTTGGCTGGATCGACCGCTTGCCCCTTATACCTTATTTCAAAGTATAGGCCAGGCTCTGTCTGTCCACCCGAACGTCCGACTAAAGCAATCGCTTCACCAGTTTTGACCATGTCCCCAGGGCTTTTTAACAGGGCCTGAGCATGGCCGTAGAGGCTCATATAACCTTTACCATGGTCGATCACCATCACCATGCCAAAGCCTTTTAGCCAGTCGGCATAGATGACCTTACCGCCGGAAACCGCGCGAATATTTTGCCCTTCGGGTGCTGAGAGCATAGTGCCTTTCCACACCACTTGGCCGGATCTCGGGCTGCCAAAGCTGGCACTGACGCGACCTTTGGTCGGCCATTTGAGTTTTCCGCCTTGTTTATCGAAGCCTTCCATCGAGGGGTTATCACGCATCGCCTTAAGCGCTTGCTCAACCACTCGTTTTAAGCTGGCCTCTTCAATTTGCAGTTGTTCGAGTTCGGCGCCTTTGGTGTTCAGGGTGCGCTGTAATTCTTTTAGGGTGAGCTGGCGTTGATCTTGTTCTTGGTTCAAGCGCTTAGATTGCACATGTTGCTCGGCCATCAGCTTAGTTAATTGTTTTTGCTTGCTGGTTTGCGAGACTTTAATTTCATCTAGTTCGGTGATGGTTTTCTTTAACTCGTTAATCGAGTTCATGCGTGCCTTGTTGAGGTATTGGTAATAGGCCAACATCCGCTCAATCGTGGCGGGACTCTGCTGATTCAGCATCATCTTAGTGTAATCGTGGTTACCGGCAAGATAGGCGCTCGAGAGTTGTTTTGAGAGCGTTTTTTGCTGGCTGACCTTGAGGGTTTCTAACTCTTCTTGGCGTTGTTTGAGTTCGGCGAGTTTAGTATCAATCTGCGCCAAACTGTTTTTGGTGCTATTGACCTTTTTGGCTGCCGCCGCAATCGCCTCTTCATCGCTACGCAGCAGAGCGAGTAACTTTTCCCGCTGTTTACTAGTGTTTTTGAGCGCGCTTTGTTGTTGGTTGATTTGCGCTTGAATGGATTTCAACTCGGACTGACGCTTCTCCAAATCAGAAGCGTAGACCGAGAAAGATAACATCATAAAGCCAGCAATAATGCTGGCTTTAACGGGGAGTCGAGTGCTCACTAGGTAACAACTACTCTTTTACGTGGATTAAGGGCTTACCCGTCATCTCTGCGGGAATGGTTTCACCCATCAGGTGCAGAATCGTTGGGGCGACATCGCTCAGTTTACCACCTTCATCTATGGTGGCGTCACGGCCAACAAACACAAAGGGTACAAGTTCACTGGTATGCGCCGTATGGGCTTGGCCAGTGGTCTCGTCGGTCATCTGCTCGGCGTTGCCGTGGTCAGCGGTAATAATACATTCGCCGCCTACTTTCGCCAGTGCATCAACTACGCGGCCGATACAGGCATCAACAGCTTCGCAGGCTTTAACCGCCGCATCGAAGTTGCCAGTATGACCCACCATATCACCGTTCGGATAGTTACAGATAATCACATCGTATTTGGCGGATTCAATCGCCGCGACTAACTTATCCGTCAACTCGGTTGAGCTCATCTCGGGTTGTAAGTCGTAGGTTGCCACTTTAGGTGAGTTGATCAGGATGCGATCTTCACCGTTGAATGGCTCTTCCTTACCGCCGTTGAAGAAGAAGGTTACATGGGCGTATTTTTCAGTTTCGGAGATACGTAACTGAGTACGACCGCGATTTTGTAGCACTTCACCTAAGGTATTGATTAAGTTGTCAGACGGGTAGGCAATCGGCGCTTTGATATCGGCGGCGTATTCCGTCAGGGTGACAAAGTTAACCTTTGGCGTTACCGCACGTGCAAAGCCGTCAAAATCTGGATTGATAAAGCTGCGGGTGATTTGGCGGGCACGGTCGGCACGGAAGTTCATAAATATCAGTGCATCGCCATCTTGCAAGGTCGCAACTTGGCCGCTCGCATCGGTAATTGCCGATGAAGACACAAACTCATCGTTTTCATCGCGGCTGTAGGCGGCTTCTAATGCGGTAACAGCGTTGTCGTATTGGAATTTTGACTTGCCTTGGGTGATCAGATCGTACGCCTGTGACACGCGGTCCCAACGGTTATCGCGGTCCATGGCAAAGTAACGACCGATAATCGAGGCAATACGGCCATGGCCCAATGTAGTAAACAGATCATCAAAATGACTTAGGCTACCTTTGGCGCTACGGGGTGGTGTGTCACGACCGTCTAAAAAGGCATGCAAATACACTTTAGTGGCACCGCGAGCAACGGCCATCCGGCACATGGCTTCGATATGCTCTTCATGGCTGTGTACGCCACCGGGAGAGAGCAGGCCCATAATGTGCACCGCACCACCGGTTTTAACTGCAGCGTCTACGGCATTGCATAGGGCGGGATTTTGTTCAAACTCATGATCTGCAATGGCTTTACTGATGCGCGTCAGTTCTTGGTAAACGATTCGGCCAGAACCTAAGTTGATATGGCCGACTTCAGAGTTCCCCATCTGTCCATCGGGCAAGCCTACATCTAAGCCGGAGCCAGAAATTAAACCGTGGGCATATTGGGCGTTGAGACGGTCGAGCACTGGCGTGTTAGCGTGGTAAACCGCATTCATATGCGTATTTTCACGGTAACCCCAGCCATCGAGGATCAACAACGCGATTGGACGTTTAGTTGTCGTCATGGTGATACCTTTAAAGTTTAAAGAAGCTAAAGAAATCTGAAATTGGTTAAATATTACTACGTAAGCGGGGTACGAAAAAGCGCTTTACCTAGATTAAGGTCATCGAATGGCTATTTCAGCGGATTCTGTGAGCGCCAAGAGAAGCGAGATGGCGCAAGGGCTGAGCTGTGTTCTAGAACTGTGACTAAACTGCTGCAATCTGCCAAGGCAATGGGTATACTCTGTGCCCTTATCGAATTTTTCGCCATTTATACGGGCTGTAACCATGCAAGAATATATCGAATTTTTTAAGGCTCACACTATGCTAAGTCTGGCTTGGGTGGGTTTGTTTGTAATGCTTGTGGTCAGTGTGATCAAATCGAGCTTTTCAAAAATCAAAAATGTTACTCATCAAGAACTCACTATTATGGTGAACCGACAAGACGCCAAAGTCGTGGATGTGCGTTCTAATGACGAATTCCGCAAGGGCCATATTGTTGATGCAGTTAACGTTACGCTCGCGGATATCAAAAATAATCAGGTTTCTGCCCTTGAAAAGTTTAAAGGTAGTCCCATTATACTGGTATGCAATGCTGGCATGACCTCGTCTCAAGCGGCTCAGCTTTTAAGTAAACAAGGTTTTGAAAACCTGTATAACTTGAAAGGTGGTATGGGTGAATGGCAGGCAGCGAATATGCCTGTTTCAAAAAGCAAAAGATAAGTTGTCGGCGGCAGTTATGCGCTCTGCTGCATAGTTAATTGATTGTGCAGCAGTAGCGTCATCATTGTTTGGCATACTAATCCTGCAGTCACTAAGGGCTTTATTAAGTGTTTAGATTGACTTCACAAGTACCCGTTAAGGGAAAGTAGGGACGGTACTGAGATCTAATACAGGCCTCGTAATAAGCCCGAGCAAATTGACAAAAAGCCAGCCACAAAAGCGCTGGCATAACATTGATAGGATAGGTAGGAAATTATGGCTGAAGTAGCAAACAACGAACAACAAGCCCCACAATTCAACATCCAACGTGTTTACACTAAAGATGTTTCTTTCGAAACACCTAACAGCCCAGCTGTATTCCAAAAAGAATGGAATCCAGAAGTTAAGTTAGATTTAGACACTCGCAGCGCTAAATTAGCCGACGACGTATACGAAGTGGTTCTGTCTTTGACTGTGACTGCACAAAACGCTGGCGAAACTGCATTCCTGTGTGAAGTACAACAAGCGGGTATCTTCTCAATCGCAGGTCTGACTGAGCCACAACTGGCTCACTCATTAGGTGCATACTGCCCTAACATTCTATTCCCATATGCGCGTGAAGCTGTAGGTAGCTTAGTGGGTCGTGGTACTTTCCCACAACTGAACTTAGCACCAGTAAACTTCGACGCGCTGTTCGCACAATACGTGCAACAACGTCAAGCCGCAGCAGCTGCACCCGCAGCCGAAGAAGCTAACGCTTAATTACATGAAAAACTCTGCCGATATCACGGTGTTAGGGGCGGGCTCTTACGGCACCGCCCTTGCCATCTCTTTAGCCAGCAATGGTCATAAAACCTTGTTGTGGGGGCACGATCCTGCCCATATGCAGACGCTCGCTCAGGATAAATGCAACCAAGCGTTCTTGCCGGGTATTGCCTTTCCTGAGTGTTTACATATCGAAGCCGACTTAGCCAAAGCTTTAGCGGCCAGCAATAATGTGCTGATTGTCGTACCTAGCCATGTGTTTGGCTCGGTATTGGCCCAAGCGAAACCTTTGTTACGCCAAGATGCTCGCATCGTATGGGCGACCAAAGGACTCGAGCCTGAAACCGGACGTTTGCTGCAAGATGTGGCCCGTGATGTGTTAGGCGAGCAATATCCGCTGGCGGTATTGTCAGGACCGACGTTTGCGAAAGAATTAGCCATGGGGTTACCTACGGCGATTTCGGTTGCGGGCACCTGTCCTAAATTTACCGCTGAGCTAGTGGAATTGCTGCACAGCCCTAAACGTTTACGTGTTTACGCTAACGACGACTTTATCGGCCTGCAATTAGGCGGCGCGGTGAAGAACGTTATCGCCATTGGCGCGGGGATGTCCGACGGTATTGGCTTTGGTGCTAATGCCAGAACGGCGTTAATTACCCGTGGTTTAGTCGAGTTAACCCGCTTAGGCGAAGCCTTAGGCGCCAGTACTGCCACCTTTATGGGCATGGCTGGATTAGGCGACCTAGTGTTAACTTGTACCGACAACCAATCCCGTAACCGCCGCTTTGGTTTAGCCTTAGGTAAAGGCTGCGATGTGGATACCGCCCAGGCCGAAATTGGCCAAGTGGTTGAAGGTTATCGCAATACTAAAGAAGTGTTTACCCTGGCGAAGCGCATGGGCGTCGAAATGCCGATCACCGAGCAAATCTACCAAGTGTTATACCAAGGCAAAGCGCCCTTGGATGCCGCCAAAGAACTGCTCAGCAGAGAAAAGAAATCAGAAACGCCAGCGCAATAAAGCGCGAGTCGTGATGATGCTGAATAAAATAAAGGGTGCTAAAATAGCGCCCTTTTTTATGTCCGATCGCTATCGCCTTAATGTACTGGCAGCAGTCTGCATTGGCTGTATCCATTAAGGCTGGATGCTGAACGCGGAATATCTACCCCAATATCAAAGACCAATAGCGTAACTCAGTCTTTGAACTATTTGGGATGATGGCAATAGCCAAATCAATTTATCGACTGGAGTATAAGTGTGAAACATCATGATGTAATTATTATCGGAGCCGGCGCCGCAGGATTAATGTGTGCTGCAACAGCGGGTTACCGAGGTCGTGATGTACTGGTACTCGATAATGCCAAGCAGGCTGGGCGTAAAATCCTTATCAGCGGTGGCGGCCGTTGTAACTTCACCAACCTTAAAGTCGAACCCGCCAACTTTATCTGTGGTAACCCGCACTTTGTCAAATCCGCATTGGCGCGTTATCCGTCGCAGCAGTTTATCGAACTGGTTGAGCGCCACGGCATTGAATACCACGAGCGCGATCATGGCCAGCTGTTCTGTAATGACTCGGCCAAAGAGATAGTCACTATGCTGCTGACCGAATGTGAGTGGGCGGGCGTGAGTATCAAGCTGCGTACCGATATTCTGGCGGTGAGCAAAACCGAGGCTGGCCGCTTTGAGCTAAACACCTCAAATGGCGAGTTAAGTTGCGACTCCTTAGTGATCGCCACGGGCGGCTTATCTATGCCAAAGCTGGGCGCCACACCTTACGGTTATCAACTGGCCGAGCAATTTGGCCTTAAAGTGTTGCCAACCCACGCGGGACTTGTACCTTTTACCTGGCACAGTGAAGATAAAATTCGCTTCGAACCGCTATCGGGCATTGCCGTACCGAGCCGTATTACCGCCAAAGATGGCACAGCCTTTAGCGAAGCCTTACTTTTCACCCACAGAGGCTTATCTGGCCCCGCTATTTTGCAGATTTCCAACTATTGGAAAGCGGGCGAAACTATAGAAATCAATCTATTACCCAATATGGATGCCGCACAGGCCATAGAGCAACAACTGGCCGCACATCCTAAACAGAGTCTGCGTAATACCTTAAGCCAGTGGTTACCTAAGCGGCTGGTGGAAGTGTTATTCGATGAGGCTTTACTCAACAAAGCCTTAAATCAGCTGGTTCATGCAGAGCGCGCCAAGCTGGTCGACGATCTGCACCGCTGGACAGTCTTAATGAATGGCACCGAAGGTTATCGCACCGCCGAAGTGACCCTCGGCGGCGTGGATACCCATGAACTGTCCTCCAAAACCATGGAAGCCATAAAAGTCCCCGGCCTGTTTTTTATCGGCGAAGTGATGGACGTAAGTGGTTGGTTAGGCGGGTTTAATTTTCAATGGGCCTGGGCATCTGGCGTGGCAGCTGGACAAGCGGTTTAGTCTGTTTGGGAACAATAAAGTTTGTATTCTTTGGGTGACTTGTTTACCCCTTTGTTGTCACTATGTAATTGATAATAATGGCAAAACTTAATTGCCGCTACATTGCTGATTTTATGAGATTAACCCTGGTTATTATAAGTTAAGACGCACTTGTGTGCTGATATTGTTATTCTGAAATATCAAATTACCAGTGGTTTGTGATAAATGGTGTGGGTCCGCTATTATCGAGCTAGTTTTAAAGTATTCCCTCGGAAAGATTAAGGCTTAATGTGTTGTGGCAACTTAAGCCGAGAAAGAAGAAAAGGATTGTGAAAGCATGAGTAATAATGACCTCCAGCCAAGCGAACTGCGCCCACTAATCGGTCAACAGAGAGGGTTTAGTGATTTTGTGGTTTATGTCGATGAAAGTGGAGATCACAGTCTGACTTCAATAGATAAGGACTACCCTGTTTTTGTGTTAGCATTTTGTATTTTTTACAAAGGGCATTATTTATCAAATGTTGTTCCTAAATTGCAGCAACTTAAATTTGACTACTTTGGTCATGATTTAGTGATTCTACATGAACATGAAATCCGTAAGGAGAAAGGTGATTTTACCATCTTCAAAAACCGAGCGGATAAGAACCAGTTTTTAGGTAGGCTAAGTGAACTTATTGATAGTAGTAACTTTATTCTTGCTTCTTGTGTTATTGAGAAAGACAAGATTCGTAATCCAGAAGAAGTTGGAAATCCCTACCATATAGCATTAAAACACTGTTTGGAAACCTTATACGACTTAGTTTCGGAAAAGGGACAAGAAAAGCTTGAAACTCATGTTATCGTCGAGTGTCGAGGTAAGAAAGAAGACAATGCGCTTGAATTGGAGTTTCGTCGTATTTGTGATGGTGAAAACAAATACCAGCAAGACTTGCCTTTTAAAATCAGAATGGCATCTAAAACGTCAAACTCTGCTGGATTGCAGTTAGCTGACTTAGTTGCAAGGCCTATTGGTCGTCATGTTCTTAATTCACAGCAAGAAAATCAGGCGTTCAATATATTGCTCAAAAAATTTTACTGTGAAGGTGGGCGTTGTGCAGTTGGACAAGGATATGATCAATGGGGATTAAAACATTTCCCTTAATTGCTCTATTGGCTAATTTTTGCCAGCCCTAGATAGCGAAAAACCTCGATGAATCTCACCGAGGTTGTAACGCCGACCGGGCACTCCCAATCCACTTGCGCCTAGTATAGTTGACCACCTAGAAATAGTTCAAGCACTATTTACTCAATCCAATAACTCTAGTTAATTCGATGAAATTAAAAAGGAGATCATATTGGGTAGTAATTTTAACATATCCATTAAGTAAGGTATTTATGGACGCATAATACTAAACGTAAATGCTAATTCTTTTGAAATATTTACTAGCCAACTTCCTTTCTTACCCAATCGCTAATTTGGTTTCTGCATAGCGCAGCTTTTTTACCCTTGGGTTGGCAAGGAAGTAGGCCAACATCAGTGGGCCGAGGCGCCCCATAAACATCATAAAGATGATAATCCCTTGGCCTGCACTGGATAAATTGCCTGTTAATCCACGGGATAGCCCAACGGTGCCGAGGGCGGATACGGCTTCGAAGGCGATATCCATCATTGGGGCTTTTTCGGTAAGCACGAGGGCGAATATTGCCAGCCAAGTGACGCCGATGGAGATCATCGTCAGGGCGAGTGCCTTGCTAATGGTGTCTTTGGGGATTTCCCGCTTAAACACATACACGGCTTCATCGCGGCGTAAATAGCCGTAGGTGGCGAGGATTAACACCATAAAGGTCACGACTTTAATGCCGCTGGCGGTACTGAGGGATCCGCCGCCAATAAACATCAATACAAGCATTAATAGCGTTGTGCCGTCTTCGAGTTTGTCTATGGCTAGTGTATTAAAGCCTGCGGTGCGCGGGGTTACGGCCTGAAACCAAGAGGCTAACCATTTGCCGAGTTCGCTTAAGGGCGCGAGGGTGTTGGGGTTGTTGTACTCAATCAGGTAAATGGCTACCACGGCCACGGCATTGATCAGTATGGTGCCGGTGATCATCATACGGCTGTAGACTGTGAGTTTCGACCAACGTTTATTGCGTTTAAGGTCAATCCACACCGAAAACCCAAGGCCGCCCACAATAAATAAACCTGTAATAGTGAGGTTAACGACTGGGTCGGCTACATAGGGGATTAAGCTATCTGGGCTTAGGGCAAAACCCGCGTTATTAAAGGCACTAATGGTATAAAAGAAGCCGCGAAACAGGCTAGTTTGCCAACCCAATTCGCCGCTCCAGTAGACAGATAAAATCAGCATACCCACGGCTTCAACCAATAGCGAAAACACCAGTACGGCCTTAGCAGTCGAGACTAAGGTAGATGTATCGGTTTGATTAAACGCTTCTTTCGCCACTGTTTGCTGCAAGAAACCTATCTTACCGCCCAGCGCTATCAGAGTGACAATGGCAAAGGTCATCAAGCCTAGGCCGCCGCATTGAATTAACAGCGCGATAATCACTTGGCCAAAGGGCGTGAACACACTGCCGGTATCGACAACAACTAGCCCTGTGACCGTCACCGCCGAAGTCACGGTAAAGAGGCTTTGCAGCCAAGTAATGGGCAACTCGGTGGCGATGGGTAGTTTTAGCAAGCAAGTGCCAAGTAAGATCAGCAGAGCAAAGCTTGCACTTAAGATAAAGGGCGGCGCGCCAAAGAGTTTTTTACTGGTTTTAGGTGTGTGCTCTAGGGTGAGCGAAGGATGCCATTGAACCACGTTACACCAACCTTGGAGCGAGCTGTTTTAACTCGGCACGGCTACCGCAGAGGAATAGAGCATCCTCAGTGTGCAGGCTAAAGTCACTATCAATCTTGCTAAATACGCTCTGCCCGCGCTTAATCATCAGCGGCGCGACTTTGCCCTTAGGGCTGCGTTGCACATTGGTTTGCTCATCGGTGTTTTTCTCTTGTAGGCTCCCTAGTAGTTGACCAACTGTGACTTGATGTAAATGGGCTTTAATATGGATTTCAACAATATAGAGCCCATCGCCGATGGCGAGAAAGTTATTCACCATAGGGTAGTTTAGCGACTGGGCGACGCGGATCCCCATATCTTCCTCGGGGTGAATAATCCGCGCGACATCGAGTTTAGACAATATGGTGTGGTGCGCTTTATTGCTGGCTTTAACCCAAATATTTTGCACGCCGAGATTTTTCAGTGCCAGGGTACAAAGTAAGCTCGATTGCATATCAAAACCGATAGCGACAATCACGACTTCACTACTGGTAAGATCGAGTTCCCGCAGCGACGCCTCATCGGCGCAGTCGCAAATTACCGCTTCAGTAAGACTTTCTACATATTTTTCAACAGCTTTATGGTCATTGTCGACACCCGTAACCGTATGACCTAAGTGGATCAGTTCTCTGCTTACGGCAACGCCGAAGCGGCCTAATCCGATGACAGTAAAATGTGCCATTTCATATCCTTTTGAGGTTGAGCTAAAGAGTGAGGTGAGCTGGCCTAGGGCGGGCCGAGGTCGGTGAGTCGATACCCTAAACCGGGCTCGGTTTTGATCAGTTGTTGTTCGTCACTATCGTTAAGCTTTTTACGCAGTTGGCTGACTAAAATCCGCAGATAATGGCTATCTTCTTGGTGAGTTTCGCCCCAGATATTGCGCAGCAGTTCGCTCTGTTTCAGCAATTGCCCAGGGTGGGACATTAACTGAACCAGTAGGGCAAACTCTTTTTTGGTGAGGGCGATTTCCTGCTGGTTAAGCCAGCATTGATGGCTGCTCTTTTGTAGAGTGAGCGGGCCAAATTGCAGCATATCGATAGTGCTTGAGGTATCCACAAGGTCACGGACTAATACCTTGATACGCACGATTAATTCCCTGATGCCAAAGGGTTTACTCAGGTAGTCGTTAGCGCCTGCCTCGAGTAGGCGGATTTTTTCTTCCTCCTGATCGCGGGCGGTTAAAACCAACACGGGGGTCTTATCTTGCAGGCGCAGTGCATGGAGTAGTTCGATACCATCGCCATCAGGCAGGCCGAGGTCGAGCACGATAAGGTGTGGCTGATGGCTGCGGTACTGTTTGAGCGCCGTGGCTATGCTGGTGGCGCTTATGTATTCAAAGCCTTCCGCCTCGAGTGAGATCCGCATAAAGGTATGGATTTGCGGCTCATCATCCACCACTAATACCTTGTAAGCCATTTATGCACTTTCCTTCGTTATCGGTAACGCGATGCGGATCAGGCTGCCTTGAGCAACATTTTCGGCACTGATACGCCCGTTATGGGCAGTAATAATCCCTTTGGCGACAGGCAGACCCAATCCAGCTCCGCCATCGGTAGAGGGATGTTGGCGGTAAAACAGTTCGAAAATCGCCTCCTTTTGAGATGGGGCTATGCCTTGTCCTAAGTCTTGAATATCGATACGCAGCATATCTTGGTGGCGATAGAGGCTTACGATCACAGGCTGGTTGGTGGGGGAATAATGCAGGGCATTATCGAGCACATTAAAAATCGCCTGTTCAATCAAAGAGCTGCAAATCATTAATGGTGGTAGCTCTGGCTCAGTATGAATTTTGATTCTGGGTTGCTCAGTTTGAAAGCGAGCGATAGTGCGCTGTAGCACTTCGCGTAGATTGGCTTCATCTAGGCTAAATTTGAGCGCACCATGTTGTAACTTAGTGGCTTGCAAAAGATTTTCGATATATTGGTGCAGGCGATGACTCTCGGCGGCGGCCGAGTCGATAAGCTCCTCGGTTTGCTCTGGGTTGAGCTTGGCTTGGTATTCCTTCAGTGTGGTTAAGGTGCCGATAATGGTCGCAAGGGGCGTGCGTAAATCGTGGGAGACCGAGAGCAAAATGCTGTTTCTGAGCTGTGCCTGTTCGAGTGCGTGCTGCTGGAGGCGGTAATGTTCGGCCAATTTGCTGCTAGTCAGGGCGACCAGCAAAAACACGCTTAGATTAACTATGTCTTCGATATTAAACATCTGCAACGAATAGCGTGGCGCAGTAAACAAAAAATTAAAGCTTACAGCGCCAAACACGGCCACAAAGTAGGCGTAGTTAGCATTGCATTGCAGGGCCACAGCGACCACAGCGAGTTGCAGGATAAGCAGTACAGCAATGGCTGAGCCTGAAAATACATCAATAAAATAGCTAGTTATCAGTACGACCACTAACAATATGGCGGTAAATAACGCGGGATGCGAGCGCCAGAATTGGTTGATGGATACTGTGTTTGCAAAAGTCATAACGGCTAAGGCGTTGCGGAAATTAAGGGTACTTTAGCAAAGGCCTGTGGGGATAGCGCGTAAAAAATCCGTAAAATTTTCTGGGGTTTGGCGTGTGGGTGTGGTCTGGCTTTAGCGTCAGGTTGGCGGTTTTGCTCGCCGCCTTGCATCAGATAAGGGCTGCAATACCGCCATTAAGCGAGGCAATCTAGCTCGATTGCCTCGCGTTAACGCGTTAACGGCAGGGATTAATGACCGAGATTACCAAGGGATGGGCGGCGGCATTAAGCGTTTGCCGTTATAACCCGGCACAGTGGCAAAACGTGGGGACTTGGCCTCCCAATCAGCTTGGGCGCTGGCGATATCTTCCTTGCTGTGGCCGACAAAATTCCACCAAATACTGACGGTGTCGGCGAGGGGTGCACCGCCAATCAGCAGTAAACGTGCACCAGGGTGAAGGTCGAGCGTTACGCTCTCGCGCAGCATGCCAAGGTAAGCGAGATTATTGTTATCAAAGGATTCATCGTCGATATCGAATCGGCCCTCGAGCGGCATTAGGCCATATTCAAATCGCGGATCCAGCCTGAGCGTTAGTTGAGTGGCCTCTGCTGCGAAGATATCAAGCGCGACGATCGGCGAAAAGTGCAGTGTGGGCGCTTGTTTATCTTTCCACGAGCCAATTAATAGGGTGAATTCGGCGCCCGCCTCCTGCCAAGTCGGCAGCTGGGGATAATGGTCGAACCTCGGGGCTGTGTCTTTGTGTTCCAGCGGCAGCGCAATCCATAGCTGCACCGCATGCATAATACGATGACCTTCGACGGACTCTTCGGTGTGGGCTATGCCATGGCCCGCGGTCATCAGGTTTACTTGCCTCGGGCGGATCACTTGGGCGCTACCTAGGCTGTCCCTGTGCATGATTTCCCCCTCCAGCATCCAAGTGAAGGTTTGAAGGCCGATATGGGGATGCTCGCCCACATTCATTAAGGGGCCGTCGGTGACTGGGCCAATATGATCCAGAAAACACCAAGGGCCTATGAGTCGACGCGGTTTTTGTGGAATAGCCCGCGCTACGGGTATCCCGCCTACATCACCGATTTTGGAGGCTATATGTTGGATTTGGATCCGCCCATCTTCGACGGGGCATTCCCTTGGGCCGCCGTAAAACGGCGACGTTTGCATTTGACTCATATCGACTCCTTATCTTCATTTAGACACGGATAGATTTAACATTTATGCTGGTGCAGCGAGGCGTGTTATCGCCCTCAAGCTCTGTTACTCACGCTCGACCTTAATGACTTTAACGCAATATTGGGAATAAGGGATGTTAACAGACCCTGTTTTTTGGCTAGTGGCGATTCCTGCGGTGTTGATCACTGGGATCTCTAAATCGGGTTTTGCTGGTGGCGTCGGTGGCTTGACTGTGCCCCTGTTAGCGCTGGCCATAAGCCCGGCGACAGCGGCGGCAATCATGTTACCACTGCTGATTTATATGGATTTTTTAAGTGTTCGTTCGTGGTGGGGCCAACATAATCCACGCCAATTATGGATCCTCTTACCCGCGGCGATTGTGGGTATAGGCATAGCCTATTGGTTGTTCGACCGATTAAACGAAGATTACTTACGGGCGATTTTGGGCTGTGTGTCCTTAGGATTTGGTCTTTATGGCTTGGTTTTAGGGGATAAAACCCAAGCTACCCCTTCACATTTGGTGGGGCGACTCTGCGGCTTAACCGCAGGTTTTACCAGCTTTGTGGCCCATGCAGGCGGGCCGCCACTCAATGCCTATTTGCTGCCGTTACGCTTGGCCAAACAAGAGTTTTTAGCCACGGCAGTGGTATTTTTTGCGGTGGTGAATCTGGTTAAGTTAGTGCCCTACAGTCTGCTCGGGCAAATTAACCAAGGTAACATTCTGATTTCTCTGTTACTTGCGCCTTTGGCTTGGTTAGGGGTAAAACTGGGGTTGTCGATCCAAGATAAGATCAGCGATAGGTTGTTTAAACGCATCATCTTGATTTTAATGGTGCTGGTGGGTATTCGCTTATTGTGGACGGCGTTATAGTTTTAAGCTTGAGATTAGCTTAGGCTGTTACCATCGATTTTTTCACGGTATGTTAGTTATCGCTTTGATAGCACCCGATATTACGCAAGAATTGCCCGCGATGAGTTTTACGCTAATGAAACGATTACTGATAGTTATCTTAGCCTTAGGTCTTGGTGCCTGTGCGAGCGCGCCAGAACCTAAGCCTGTGGTCAAGCAAGTTGAACCCGTCTCGGTATGGAACGATAGCAATATCGCCGAATTGCATTCCGAATGGCGCGGCGTCCCTTATCGTTTGGGGGGGGCGACCAAGAAAGGCATCGATTGCTCGGCCTTTGTGTCGGTCGCTTACCAAAAAATGTTGGGTATGACTCTGCCGCGTACAGTGGAGGAGCAGCAAGCACTTGGTAAACCCGTGGCGCGGGATCAACTGCGTAAGGGGGACTTAGTGTTCTTTAAAACTGGCTGGAGCACGCACCATGTCGGCATTTATGTGGGCGGGAATAATTTTCTCCATGTCTCGACGAGCCAAGGGGTAAAAATTTCGAGCCTACTTAATAGCTATTGGGCATCAAAGTATTGGAATGCAAGGCGAATTTAAGCCTTAATCACAGGTAGAGACTCTATGACCCCAGCGTCTGCTTCGTCCCAACATGAGCCTCTACCCACTTCGGTTTTTCTGGCGATTTTCTCCGCCGTGTTCTTACCCATGTTTTTGGCGGCGGTCGATCAAACCCTACTCGCCACCGCAACCCCTGCCATCGTTGAAGATTTGGGTGGCCTCAGGCAAGCCTCGTGGATCACTATCGGCTATATGTTGGCAATGGCGGCCAGTGTGCCTATTTATGGCTGGCTGGGGGATAACTTTGGCCGCGCCAAAATCTTGATGATTGCCTTGGCGGTGTTCGCGTTAGGCTCAATTGTCTCCGCCAGCGCTGGGACGATGGACCATATGATTGCCGGAAGGATTCTCCAAGGCCTCGGCGGTGGCGGGCTAATGAGTCTGTCCCAATCCCTGGTGGGGGAATTGGTGCCGATACGGCAACGGGCGCGTTTTCAGGGCTATTTTGCCGCTATGTTTACCCTCGCCAGTGTTGGCGGCCCAGTGATTGGTGGTTTTGTGGTGCATGCCTATTCTTGGCACTGGTTATTTTGGGCGAATATTCCCTTGGTTATGCTGGCGGTTTGGCGACTTAATCGCTTGCATAAACAGAGTATTAAACCTGTACGACTGGGTCGGTTTGATTTGCTTGGCGTGCTGTTATTTCCTTCTATCATTACGGCGCTGCTGTATTGGTTGTCTGTGGCAGGGCAAGACTTTGCTTGGCTATCGGCCACAAGCTTAGGCTTTATGGGATTCATCTTTGTGGGCGCCGCCTTGCTGTTGTGGTGGGAGCGTCAGCGTGAGAGTCCTTTTTTGCCGCTGGATTTACTCGCCAACAAAGCCATTTATATGCCGCTATTAACCGCTGCGCTGTTTGCCGCCTGTCTGTTTGCGATGATCTTCTTTTTACCCATTTACTTACAGGTTGGTCTGCAAACCAATCCGGCCAAAACGGGCTTGCTATTGATACCAATGACCTTTGGTATAGTGACAGGTTCTACTATTGCGGGCCGGTTGTTGAGCCGAGATGTAGCACCTAAATGGTTGCCGACCTTCGGGATGGGGCTGGCTTCTATCGGTTTACTCTCTATCGGTTTAGTCCCGCCCAATGCGGATCTTATTGGCGGATTAGGTGTGCTGGTGGGCATAGGGTTAGGAACCGTGATGCCCAGCGTGCAGTTAGTTGTGCAGAGTGTGTCGGGCAAGGCGCGTTTAAGCCAAATTACCGCTATGGTGTCCTTGTGTCGCTCCATGGGCGCGGCAATTGGTACGGCCTTATTCAGCCTGTTGCTATATAGCTTGTTACCGCTCGAAGGGGCGCAGGTGGGGATTGCGGCGATAAAAAAGCTACCCATTGAGGTTGTGCATCACGCCTTCCAATGGGGTTTTATCGCGGCGGCCTTGGTGGCGCTCAGCTCTGCGATTGTAGGGTATCTCTCGCCCGCCACAGCGCTTAGGGATCATGAGTAGATTTGTTGGTGCACGACGGATTTAAGCTGTGTAGTATTTGCGATAGGTTAGCTTCCGCTGTGACCCCATTCTTTGCCAGGAATTCTGCATGACAACTAAAAACTGGACCTTAAAAAGCATAGCTAACGAGCTAGGTGTCTCTAACGCCACTGTTTCTAATGCTTTTAATCGTCCCGATCAACTATCGGAAAAACGCCGCAACGAAATTTTAGCCGCCTGTTCTAAATTGGGTTACTTTGGCCCAAACAAGGCGGCGCAATCCTTACGCCGAGGCAAATTTGATACCGTCGCGCTGGTATTGTCCGATAGTGTTGAATATATGGTGTCCGATCCTGTCGCCAGTAAGTTTATGAAGGGGGTGGCTTCGGTATTGGAGCGGGAAAAACTCAACTTATTGCTGTTTTCGGGCAGCTCTGACAGTGTAAATGCGGTGGCAGATTTTGTGGATGGGTTTATTTGTTATGGTCGCCCCCGCAATGCCTTGCTTGCTGAGCAATTGAAACAGGTTAAGAAAAAGGTGGTTACAGTGGATTTTGATATCCACCGCAACGCCGCTGTCAGCATTGACAATAAGTTAGCCGCCTATGAAGTGGCAAAATTGGCATTAAAATCACCTACCGATCAGGTTGCAATATTAGGCCTAAGACTGCTCGATACCCATTTAACCTGCCGAGTTTACGATTTGAATTTGCTCGAAATCGATATGTCGATTGCACACCAGAGGTTGCAGGGATATTTACAGGCAATTGAGGAAACCGGTATTACCCTTGGCAATGATCGGATTTGGAATATTCCTGAAAGTAATGCGGAATATGCACGGATAGCGGCCAAGGAGGCGCTGAATTCGACCCCAAGACCCAACGTATTTTTATGCATGAGTGACTTAATTGCTCTTAGTGTGCTGGGTGAGGCGCAGGCGATGGGATTAGCGATCCCTGAGGATATTCGTGTAGTGGGGTTTGATGGTATTGATGAGGCGACTCGCTCGAATCCTCCGCTGACTACGGTTTATCAATACTCTGAACAAAAAGGCCAAATGGCGGCGCAGATGTTTATCGACGATGCCGTACATGCTCAGGTATTAGGGTATGAATTACGTTTAGGTAAAAGCTGTTAATATATTGATTTTTAAATGCAAAAGGCGCTGTTAAAGCGCCTTTTGTTTTATGTTTGGTATTTATCCCTGCGCTGGGGTGAGCAGGTCGGCTAAGCTGATTTGGGTTTCGATGCTTTGCTCATCAAGCAGGGTGATCAGCCCTTGTTTATTGGCAAAGTCGAGATTAAGACTCGCCTGCGCATTTACCGCAGACCATGTGAGTGTTAGTGATTTTCCACTGGCTGCCATCGTAAAACGGCCATTAAATGCGGCGCTGCTATTACGCAGTTTAATCAATTGAATAAGAGCGTTAACCACTGGTTTTTGCAGGGCTTGTTGCACTTTTTCTCGGTTTAAATAGGGGCGATTAATATCTCGGCCAACATGGGTTTGATTTAGCAATACCATGTCGTTGGGTATGGTAAGCAGGCCTGCGTAGTACACCTGCGGAATACCCGGTGCGAAAAACTGAATCGCTCGAGCCATCAAGTAATCTAGGTCATTTTGCCCGAGGGCATCGTAATAGGTGCAGTTGATTTGATACAAGTCGACATTGCTGGCGGCTGCCCCTGTGGCTTGTAAACTCTCGCCTTGACTGTTGCTGTGTATGGTTTCAACCAGATTATCGATTTGTTTTTCGTCCAATAATCCTTGTAAGCCATCCATTGGGCCCACATCGATAATGCCGATACCATCGTGGGTATCGAGAACGGTAATGCAGTTGCGAGGCGCCATTTCAAGCCAGTGGCTCAGGGCACGACAATCTTGGCTGAAGAGCGTGTGTAAAATCAGCGGCGGTAATGCAAAGTCGTAAACCATATCGACCCGTTTGGCGATATCGATTTGCGTCATATGATGGGAGTGAATTTCGGCTAGGGTTGTCATGCCTAACTGATTGGCTTGCTTTGCTAATTTATCCACAAACTCGAAGGATTCCTCAATCATAAAGCAGCTAGTGCCGGGTTTTTTGATCGCGTAACCTGCGGCATCTAAGCGGATTAAATTGACTTTGCTGTGGTTAAATCGCGCCAATACGCGGTTTAAGTAATCTTTACCTGCTGCGGAGTGTACGTCGATATCGATTTGGTTACGGGTAAAGGTGGTCCAAAACTCTTCCGTTGAACCATCCGCTAAGGTGTAAGTGCTAAAGCAGCTCCCTGGGCGGGGGCGGTAGATAGCTTCTTGATCCTGCTCGCTTAATCCCTCGGGGAATACCTTGTCCTTGGTTAGGAATAAATCCCAGTAAGCCGATTGTTTGCCATGCTTGAGCACATCTTTAAACTCGGGAGACTCCGCAGACATATGGTTAACGATCAAGTCGGCCATAATGTCGAACTCTTCGCCTATGCTTTTGACATCGTCCCAATCACCTAAGCGTGAATCCACTTGCACATGGTCTATGGGATCAAAACCCGCATCGCTGCCATCGATAGGATAGTAAAAGGGCAGTAGGTGAACGCCCCCAAATAACCCCTGTAACTCGTTATTGAGCAAGGATTTGAGTTCTTTGAGTCCGGCACCGGTTATCCGATCGACATAGGTGATCAATTGCACTTGATTTTTCATACTTTGCCCACGTTTGAGTAGCCTTCCCAGAGTAAAGTTTGCCCGCGTTTATTTATAAATTGCGCAAACAAACTTAATCGATTAAGTTGTATATTTAACCAATGTGAAACATTATTCAAGTGGTTTGTTTTATTTTTGAGTTAGTCTTAGGTTTTGGGGGGATTAGCTCACTGCTGTACATAAATAATGCCTAAAGCTGTTTGGGGCTTAGCCAGCTTCAAAGGGAGTTAGGCGCGATAACGATAAGGTGAAACAGTATGGTAAGTGATTCAAATTCTGTAGAAAATCGCCATCACACTCGTATTCGAGTGCTGACGTATTTAATGTTTTTTATGTTTGCTATGACCTCCGATGCCGTGGGCGTGATCATCCCGCAGCTGATTGCTGAATTTGGCCTCTCTTTGTCTCAGGCGAGCGCCTTCCATTATATGCCGATGATTTTTATCGCAATAAGTGGCCTGTTTCTGGGTTTTTTGGCGGATAAAATAGGGCGTAAACTAACCATTTTATTAGGGTTGTTGTTGTTCGCTATTGCCTGTTTTTTATTTGCGCTTGGGGAGTCGTTTTATTATTTCCTGATGCTATTGGCCTTGGTGGGCTTGGCAATTGGGGTATTTAAAACTGGGGCTTTAGCCCTGATCGGTGATATCTCTCGGTCACCAAAACAACATTCCAGCACCATGAACACGGTCGAAGGATTCTTTGGGGTTGGCGCGATGGTGGGGCCAGCCATCGTCAGCTATCTGCTTATCAGTGGTGTGTCATGGAAGTATTTGTATTTTGGGGCGGGTGTATTTTGTCTGCTGCTTTGTTGGTTGGCGTTTAGGGCCGATTATCCGCAGGTTAAGCAATCCTCGACGGAAACAATTAATCTGGCGAACACCTTCAGTATGATGAAAAACCCTTATGCATTAGGGTTTTCCCTTGCGATTGGTTTGTATGTGGCCACCGAAGTGGCGATTTATGTATGGATGCCTAGCCTGCTGCAAGAGTATCAGGGGGATTACACTGCACTGGCGGCTTATGCCTTGACCCTCTTTTTTACCCTGCGAGCAGGTGGGCGGTTTTTGGGCGGATGGATACTAAATCACTTTTCGTGGCAACAGGTTATGTTTTGGTTTAGCTTAGCGATTAGCCTTTGCTATCTCGGTTCTATGCTCTATGGGGTTGAGGCAGCCGTTATTCTCTTGCCCCTCTCTGGGCTGTTTATGTCAATGATATATCCCACCTTAAACTCCAAGGGGATCAGTTGTTTCCCCGTGGCGCAGCACGGTTCTGTGGCAGGGGTAATCCTGTTTTTTACCGCGGTTTCTGCGGCGCTGGCTCCCCTTTGTATGGGGTTAGTTGGGGATATTTTCGGCCATGTGAAGTATGGCTTTTACCTCGCAACTGGGTTTGCCGTTTTACTGTGCCTGTTAGCGGGCGTTAATCTGATTAAAGATCCTACCCAATCATTGTTGGGCCGTGAAACCGCTTAAATTGGAATGTGAAAGAAAAATTTTTTCTGTCACATTTCTCCGATTAATCAATTAACTATCTATTGTTCTCACTTTAAGTTTGTGGGTCTGTACAAAAAACACACTTGCTTTTTGTTATTTAGTTGCTAACTTGTTAACTTAATCGATTAAGATGTTTTTTAGTAAAGTGAAATAACAGGCTAATCGATTAACAACAATTTCAGTAGAAGTCGCCGTGGGGAGAGGGGCGGCTTCTCAAATATGGGTGGGGACATAAAAATGATAAATCGCACATCACAACAATTCTTGTTAAGCACAATCGCCGTCTTGGTGAGTTCTCAGCTTTGGGCTGCCGATGCACCTGCACAGGAAGAAACCAAGAAAGATGCGTTAGGCCTTGAGCGCATTACTGTTACGGGCGTGGCCCGTGGCACCCGCGTCATGGACTCGAGCGTGTCAGTCAGCAGCGTATCACTCGCCGAGTTGGAGGTTAGTACTCCACGTTCATCCGCCGAAGCATTTCGGATCATTCCAGGGATGAAGGTGGAATCAACGGGCGGCGAAGGTAATGCTAACATTGCTGTACGTGGCTTACCTGTGGCATCGGGTGGTGCTAAGTTTCTTCAAATTCAAGAAGATGGTTTACCAATTCTACAGTTTGGCGATATTGCCTTTGGTAATGCGGATATCTTTTTACGTTTAGACTCTACAGTACAAACCATTGAATCTATTCGTGGTGGTTCGGCATCCACTGCGGCGAGTAATGCTCCCGGTGGCATTATTAACGTGATCAGTAAAACCGGAAGTTCAGATGCTGGCAGCGTGTCGACCACCTTTGGCTTGGACTACGATACCTTCCGTACCGACTTTGAATATGGCACCAGCATCAATGACAGCCTGCGTTTCCATGTGGGTGGTTTTGTGCGTACTGGTGAAGGCCCTCGCCAAGCAGGTTATGACGCCAACAAAGGTGGTCAGGTAAAAGCTAACATAACCAAAGAGTTCGATAGTGGCTATGTTCGTCTTTATTTCAAACATTTAGATGATAAAAGTATTGGCTACTTACCCATGCCAATGTATTTGGACGGTAGCTCTGTTCCAGGTTTTAATGCGAAATCCGATGCCATCCAGTCAGCTTATTTTCTCTCAACCCTGAGTTTAGGCGCCGATGGTGAGCGTCGTCGCGGTGATATGCGCGATGGGATGAATCCTGAGGTTAACTCAGTGGGATTAGAAGCGTCTTTTGATTTAGGCAATGACTGGCAGGTCGAAAACCGCTTCCGTTTCTCGGATGTGAGCGGCAATTTTATGGCGCCATTCCCAGCCGAAGTGGCTAATGGTGCCGACATTGCGGCCAGTATTGCGGGCACTGGCGCCAAGTTGATTTATGCCAATGGCCCTGATGCGGGCAATCCTATGGATGGACTCGCCATGCGGATCCATACCTTCGACGTTAAGATGAATGACTTTGGCTCAATCGTAAACGACTTAAAATTAACGAAAACCTTTGACGATACCAACGTTACTTTGGGTTATTACAATGCTACCCAAAATATCAATATGACTTGGATGTGGAACTCCTATTTGATGGAAGTCAAAGGGGATAACGCCGCATTGCTTGATGTTGTGGCTGCCGATGGTACCGCCTATTCCGATGCTGGGCTCTACGGCTATGGTGTGCCTTATTGGGGTAATTGTTGCCAACGTAATTACGATACAGAATACAACATTAAGGCGCCTTATCTTGCGGTCGCGTCAAGCTTTGGGGATTTATCGCTGGATGCCAGTGTGCGTTACGACAGCGGCGATGCCAGTGGTTTCTACGCTGGCAATGTGCAATCGCAAGTCGATATGAACTTGGATGGCGTAATCTCTATTCCTGAGCAAAGTGTCTCTTCTATTGATAATGCCAATCCGCAACCCGTGAATTATGACTGGAGCTACACCTCCTATTCACTCGGCGCAAACTATCAGTTTGACAGCGATTTAGCTGCTTTTGGTCGCTTGAGTCATGGCGGCCGTGCCAACGCGGATCGCCTGTTATTTGGTAAGGTTCGTGCCGATGGTTCAGTGGCAAAAGAAGATGCGGTCGATAATGTGGATCAATATGAGTTAGGCGTTAAGTACCGTTACGATGACTTATCGGTGTTCGCGACCGCTTTCTACTCCGAGACCGAAGAGCAAAACTTTGAGGCGACGAGTCAGCGTTTCTTCGACCGTAAGTACAAAGCCAAAGGAATTGAAATTGAATCGGCCTATTTTATCGGTGACTTCGATTTTAGGGGCAATGTCACTTGGACCGATGCTGAGATTGCTAAGGACGCTTTAACACCAGATGTTGTGGGTAATACTCCAAGAAGACAGGCCGACTTTATCTATTCACTGATGGGCCGTTATAACTTTGACCAAGGTTCAGTGGGCATCAACCTGATTGGCACTACTGACTCCTATGCACAAGATAATAATGACCTCAAGTTTGATGGTTATAATCAGGTCAATGCCTTTGCAACCTACAACTTAACTCAGGCCTTAAGTGTCTCCTTAAACGTCAACAACCTGTTTGACGCCACGGGTATCACAGAGGCTGAGGAAGGTTCGATTCCTGATAACAATATTATCCGCGCTCGCACCATAAATGGCAGAACCACGAGTGCAACCTTGAAATACGAGTTTTAACTCCGGCGGGTTTGAGGTTTAAAACCGACAATTTAAAAGGCCCATCCAGCATGGGCTTTTTGCTTAACTAATAGAAATATAAAGGGATCCATATGACGGTATTACTCAGTTTTGGAGAGGTGTTAGTGGATTTATTACCCACAGAGGCTAACGACAAATCTCATCAAGCCATTGCGGGCGGCGCGCCTGCAAACGTGGCTGTAGGTTATGCCAAACTGGGCGGTAAGAGTTATTTTGCTGGCGGCATTAGCAGCGATGATTATGGCGTAATGTTAAAACAATCCCTCGAAAACGAAGGCGTTGCTACAGATTATTTGGCCGAAGTGCCAGGTGTGCCTACAGCGACAGTGGTGGTAAATTTGGATGAGAATGGTGAACGAACCTTCGAGTTTAACCGCCAAGGGACTGCCGATCTTTGCTATAGTCAGCGCCATTTCGATGTCATTCCATGGCCACAGATGGATGTTTTTCATCTCTGTTCCAACACCTTTACCGAAGCGAGCATTTTTAACGCGAGCATCTATGGTGCCCGTTGCGCTAATTCATTCAATAAGATAGTGAGTTTTGATGTTAACTTGCGCTTATCACTCTGGCCCGATACCGCATTGCTTGCAGAGCGAGTAGAGCAGTGTTTTCGTTACACACAAGTGCTGAAAATGAGCCGTGAAGAGGCCGACTATTTAGCCTTAACGCGGAACAAGAGTTTCGAAGATTATTTGCAGTTTTTTTTGGCGCAAGGTGTTGAAGTGATTCTAATTACTGACGGCGGCAATCCAGTGCAGTGCATCACAGTAGATGAGCGATTTAGCGTGCCAGTCCCCCAAATTAAAGCCGTAGATACCACGGCGGCGGGCGACAGCTTTATGGCGGGATTTTTGTTTGCACTGGGTTCTGAGTTGGAGTTTGATCTCGAGCATTTAACCTTAAAACATCGACTTGCATGTCAGGCACAGTTGCGCAAGGCGGTTGAGTTTGCGGTGCGTTGCGGCGCCGTAACCTGTTGTCAGAAGGGCGCTTTCCCTGCTTTACCCACATTGTCGCAGGTGAGTTAACCCTTCACTCCAAACTATTAAGCTAAGGTGAGCTATGGCTTGTCTTAGCTTTTTTCGAGCATATTGCGCGAACTTCATCACGTTTTACTTGCCCCATTGGCCGAGCATTTATGCTATTTTAGCTGCGGCTTATAGTCGAAGGAGCATAGGTTTCTCCTCTGCTTTCGGTCGATATGGTTTTATTTCAACATGATTGGGGATTTCCTATGAGCAAAGCAAAAATCGGGATTGTAACGGTGAGCGATCGTGCCAGCGCGGGGATTTATGAGGATATCTCGGGCAAGGCGATTATCGACACCCTCAATGATTATCTCACCAGCGAGTGGGAGCCGATTTATCAAGTGATCCCCGACGAGCAGGATGTGATTGAAGCGACCCTGATCAAGATGGCCGATGAGCTGGATTGCTGCTTAATTGTGACCACGGGCGGTACTGGCCCAGCAAAACGCGATGTGACGCCCGAGGCAACTGAGGCCGTGTGCGATCGCATGATGCCGGGCTTTGGCGAGTTGATGCGCGCTGAGTCATTAAAGTTTGTGCCGACGGCGATTCTCTCGCGCCAAACCGCGGGCTTACGGGGGGATTCATTAATTGTGAACCTGCCGGGCAAGCCTAAATCAATCCGCGAATGTTTAGATGCGGTATTCCCAGCGATTCCTTACTGTATCGACCTGATGGAAGGGCCGTACCTCGAGTGTAACGAGGCCGTGATTAAGCCTTTTAGACCTAAGGCAAAATAATCCGCGCTGTAAGATTGCATAAACCCAAGTCTAGCTTGGGTTTTTTATTGGCATTCGTTGTGGGCTGTTGTGGTCGCGCTAAGTCGCAACTACGCAGCTTGACTTAGCGCCTATAGACACAGCTTTAATACTCTGTAATACGAGTTTAACTGCGGTGCATTAACGACTATTTTAATGCCTCAATTTGCTGTGCCAGTGTGGTTTTAGCGGCGTTGTCCTCTGCATCTGTCACTATGCGCTCCAGCACTTGTACTCGTTCAATCAGTACCTGATTTTGTAGACTCAGCTGGGTGAGTTTATCCTCAAGCTGTCGATCGTTTCCGCCACCCAGTTGGCGCATTTTTAGGTAATGCTTAAACATCTCTGTAGCGCTTACACCGATAATAAAGGTCACCATAATGACCATGATAATAAATTCTTTTTCCATGATTGGCTCCTTAACTCAATGTTAGGGCGCGGCGCGCCCTCTGTGGGTTGATAGTGTTATAAACCGAAGATCACTTTTTCGCTCTTTAACGATTTTTCCATGCCGAATGCCAGTATTACCGCAATGGCGAGTGTGCCCAGCGTCGATACCAGCAATTGCAGCATGTTCATATCTTTACCTTTAATAAAGTCCATCAGTGCCTGTTGCTGACCCGAGACGGGCAACCATTGCAGGACGTCGGGCGCGATGTTGTAGCTGGCGGCCATCGACAGTGCCAAGGGCACAAACAGCACCATGGTTAGATAGGACTGGGCTTCCTTAAAGGTTTTGGCCATAAAGGACACAAACAATTGCAAACAGGCAGCCATCAGGGCAACTGGGATACCGACCAGCAGCATCAACGCCATAAATTCACTGGTAATGCTGACGCTAAAGCCGAGCTCCTGCCAAGGCACGAAGGTATAGGCGACCTTAGATACTAATAAAATCAACACTAAGCCGAGTAGGGCAAACAGACCGACAGCAATGATTTTAGAGAGCACTAATTGGCGCGTGGTTAGCGGATGGCTGAGTAACAATGCCAAAGAGTTACGTTCACGCTCACCGGCGCTGGTGTCGATGGCCAAGTTCATCCCCGAGATAAACACTGAGTAAATCATAGTGAAAATGGCGATGCCTAAGATCATCCCGCCCTTAGAGTCGGTGGTGGCTTGGTCGTGCACATTCACTTTCAGGGGCTGCACCACGCGAGGGTCGATACCGCGGGCGATTAAGCGCAGGCTGCCCATTTCGGCGCTGTAGGCCTGCAACTGTTTCTCTAAGCGGCGAATCGAGTTTTGCAGTTTTTCCTCTGAGTTATCGGCCACGATAGTGATCTCTGCGCCTTTGCCTTGGTTCATCTGCTTAGCATAGTCGGGGCTGATAATCAGCTCGATGGCTTTCAAATCCTTCGCGCCAGCTTCGCCTTGGGTAATGCCCTTGTTAGATAAAAAACGCACTAAATCCGGCGCTTTGTCGGGATTAGTGATGCTGATTTTAAGATCGTCCGGGCTGGTCAGCTGGCCAATAAGCACCATAAACAGGCCGCACATGATCAGCGGCGTACCGATGGCGTAGTAGAGCCCCGCCATCACAGAGCGTTTATCGCGGGCGGCGTCTATCAGTTCCTTGCGAACCATTGCGATGATTTTGTTCATGATTATTCCTTATCCCAAGTTTATCTGTTCGCTATTTAAGTCGAAGCAGGTGTTATCGCAATTTGTGTGAGCGTTGATGCTGTGAGTCATCATGCGGCAATGCCCTCATCGGTGCCGATCAGCTGGATAAAAGCATCTTCGAGTGAGGCTTTACCCGTTTGGGCGCAAAGCTGTTCTGGGCTGCCGATGGCCACCACTCGGCCCTGTGCCATCACAATCACTTGGTCGCACAGCGCCGCGACTTCCTGCATCACATGGCTGGAAAACAGCACGCAATGCCCTTGGTTTTTAAGGTCGATAAGAATATCGCGCAGCAAACGGGTACTCATTACATCCAGCCCACGGGTCGGTTCGTCGAGGATAATATTGCTCGGGCTGTGGACTATGGCTTGGGCGAGGGCGGTTTTCATTCGTTGCCCTTGGGAAAAGCCTTTACAGCGGCGATCGCTAATATCTTCGAGGCGCAGTTTGGCGATAACCTTGCTGGTGGCTTCTTTGGCGTCGCTCGCAGATAACCCGCTGAGTTCGGCGAAGTAACGGATATATTCCCGCGGCGTGAGGCGCTCATACAGGCCAAATGGATCGGGGAATAAGCCGAGTTGCTGCTTAGCACCAATCGGGTCGATGGCGACATCGATACCTTCAATTTCAGCCGTGCCAGTATCGGGCTTTAACAGGCCAAAAATGGTGCGTAAACAGGTGGTTTTACCCGCGCCATTAGGGCCGAGTAGGCCGGTGATCTGGCCATTTTCGGCAACAAAACTCAAATCGTTTAAGGCCTGCACTTCGCCGATGCGCTTAGAAAGATGGGATACTTTGATCATGACTTACTCCTTGGCTCCAGTGCTGGGCTTATCTTTGGCAGATTGGGTTGCATCTTCGGTCGCGAGTGGCTCAACCGAGCTGGCATTTAAATAGAAACTACGGCGCACATCCTTTTTCAAACATTCACCATCGAGATCTTTAACCGAACCAGTACGCACTAACTCGGCGATTAAGTTATTGGCACAGGACTGATAGGCCACGCCATGGGTGGCGTATGGCGCGACCAAGTGTTTAGCGTTGGTGAGTTTTCCCATCGCAAGTTCCGCCCAACTTGGTGGTGTGGCAGGGTCTATTTCGCCCGACAGCAACAGTGTGGGGATAGCACTCTTAATAGGCTCGCTAAAGCTGGCATCGACGGGCGGCACTTTCCACACAGAGCATGATGCCTCTAGGCCTTCGAGCATAGATTTGCCAACATAGGAGGTTTTTGCCTGTTCACGCATCGCTGGGGTGATGCGATGGATGTCTTCACCGCAAACTACGGAGGCGTGCATGCCCATTGCCATGCCTGCACCATCGGTAGTTAAGGCATACAATCCGAGTAGCGGTTGATAGTTACCTTTGGCGGCTTGATGAATCGCATGGGGCACTAAGGCGCGCACATTGGTTTGATACAGTGCCATTCTGATCGCGCCATAAAACTTCGCGCGGGTGAGCGTGAGTAAGGTCTTTTCACCCGTGACCGGGTCGTGTACTTGCTCCATCACTGGCCCTTCGGTCAGTCTTGCGACCACTTGGTCAAACTCGGCCCTGAGCTCTGGATACTCGGCATGGCAGGCCGCGGTGTCTTGACAATCTTTAAACAATAAGTCAAAGCCGCGCTCAATTGCCGAGCCGATTTCTAATACGCTTTGCTGCATCGGCACTACGCCGTCTAAGGTAACTGTGGCTAAGTGCTCGGGATACAAACGCATATAGAGCTGCGCCATGCGTGTGCCGTAAGAAATGCCGTATAAGTGCAGCTTTTTGTAGCCTAAATGAGCGCGCACGGCTTCGAAGTCTGCCACGGCATTGAGACTGCCGTATTGGGTGACGTCTGTGTCGGGGTATTGATCGCGACATTTTTGCGCTTCGACTACGCTGTCAACATTGTCATCGTTGATAGCGAGTGGGGTTTGTGCACCAGGGTCGCAATTGAGTGGATTCGAACGACCTGTACCGCGTTGATCAATCAGCAAAATATCCCGCTGCTGACGCACTTTATTCAGCATGCTATCAAAGCTTGCCGCATTATCGATGGCCGATTGACCTGGGCCGCCTGCTATCGCCAGCAGTGCTTCTTCATGATTGACATTTTTCACCGCAGGCAGGACCACATAATGCACTTGGATCTGTTTGCCATCGGGCTTGTTGGGATTCTCTGGCACAGTCACAAAGCCGCAGTTTAAACGGTCCGAAACACCGTCCACATAACAGGTATTTGTGGGGGTTGTTGAAGGCGCTGATTTTTCACTTGCCCAAACCGTTGCGCTTGCCATAGCGAGCATAAGTGTGCTCAAGCCTATGATTTTGCGAGTTGAAATATGTTTATGCCAGCCTGTATTTGAACGCTTAATCGCAACGCAAGCGCTGGTATTATGGGACTTCCTGTGGATCATGCTATCTATCATGAGCGCTTTCCTTTTTGCATTTCAGGATGAGTGTGATACTTTAAATACAGTGTATCGGTGTATCAATGTATTAATACAGTGTGTAAAGCCTAATGTTAGAACTTTTAAATGTCAACCCCAGCAGTGGTGAGCCAATTTACAAGCAATTACACGAGCAAATCGTGCGCTTGATTGTGGGCGGCCAACTGCAAGAGGAAGACGTATTACCCTCAGTGCGCCAGATTGCGGAATACCTTGCGGTGAACCCGATGACAGTATCTCGCGCAATTCAGCAATTGGTGGATCAGGGCTGGTTAGAACGCCGCCGTGGGCAGGCGACTCGGGTTGCTGCCCGTACCGAGGCGATGGAGTCGGGCGTGAGTCTGCTTGAGCCGCAATTAGATGGCTTATTGGCACAAGCCAAGCAGCTGGGCGTGAGCCTGCCCGAGTTGCTGCAATTGATTAACGATCGCTGGCAAGCCTAGTCGGCCCAAGCGAAAACGAGAATAAAAAGGACGCAATTCGATGGATCAAGAGTTTCCCCCAATACTTGAGTTTTCTAAGGTAAACAAAGTTTTTCGTGGAAAAAATGGCGTTGAAAAACAGGCGTTAAAGGATCTGTCCTTGTGCTTGTCTGCCGGGATGGTGGTTGGCTTATTGGGACAAAACGGTGCGGGCAAATCAACCTTAATGCGCTGCGCTTTGGGGATCCTCTCGCCGGATTCTGGCGAAATCCGCACCTTAGGTGAGACGCCGGAGCAACTTTCGTCAGCCGCAAAGGAGCGCCTTGGTTATGTGCCACAACAGCCCTTTGGTTATGAAGGTTTTACCGTTGAGCGCGCCCTTGATTTACACCGCAGCTTTTATCCCCATTGGGACATGCAGTTAGAGCAAGATTGGCTTGCCCGCTTTGAGTTAGATGTCAGCCAACAGGTACAACGTCTGTCCGTCGGCCAGCGCCAATCCTTGGCGCTGATCATGGCAATGGCCTATCGCCCCGAACTGTTGATCCTCGATGAACCTGTGGCCAGCCTCGATCCTATCGTCAGACGCAAATTTATGGTCGATTTGTTCGACTTGGCCCTCGAATCCGGCTCGGCGGTGCTGTTTTCATCCCATATCACCTCAGATTTAGAGCGGGTCGCGAGTCATGTGGCACTGATTAAACAGGGCGAATTAGTGCTGTTTAAGGAAATCGATGCCCTGCGGGAAGAGGTGCGTCTACTCAAACTCGCGGCGGGTACGGAGTTGCCTGAGCAGGTGCGTATTTTGAGCCGTGATGGTGATTCTGTGCTGGTGGATAGTGGTGCTGTCGATCTCAATTTTCCCGGCGTGCAGCGAAGCGAAGCGCTTAATTTGGAGCAACTCTTTGTGGAGTTACACAAATGAGTTCAGCTAAACCGCTTGTGCAACCTACTGATAAGCCTGCAACACAGCATTCAATCAATCCCTTTAACGGCATGCTGCGCCTGTGGTTATTTGACGTGGGCAGTGTGAGTTTTTTGGGTACCGGATTATTTGGCTTAGCCCTGAGCGTTTTGGCGGGATGGGCTGGGCAGAAGGAGAGTTTTGATATTTTTGTCGGCATGGGGATTGTCTCTACCTCAGCTGCGGTCGCATGGCAGTTGATTCGCTTGATGGCGAGTGAGTGCTCAATCTTAATCCCCCGTTATCGGCAGAATATTTTTATCCAGTGCGAGGTGATGCTCATTGGCGTGTTTAGCCTTGCGGTGCTTTTATGCGTATTGTTTGACTTTACCTCTAGCCTGTCGTTACTGGTGTTTGCCCAAGGGATAAGCTTAGGTTTTATCTTGCTGTGTCTGCGGCAAACCCAATGGTTTTACTCCTCATTTTTACTGTTTATTTTAGTGCCGTTTTCTAGCGCTTTGGCTGAGCAAGTACCATTGTGGCTGAGCATCATAGTGTTGTTTGTGTTGGTAGTGCTGATTTGGCGCCGCTGCCTAGTGTTACCTTGGCGGGTGGAAGCACGCAGTGTGTATCTCAACGGGTTAGAAATGGGCTGGTTTTGGTTGCCTAATCTGCAATCCATGCGGTTTTTGAGCCGTTTCGAGCGTTATTTGCATCCGGTTAACTTTTTTATCGGGCCGATGTTAACCGTATTGCTATTGTTGCTGCCCGTGCTGACATTGGCGCTGGGGGTGTTATCCCATCAGTTTAATTGGGATTTTCCGGTGTTACTGCTACTGGCGCAGTTTTGTGTGATCAGCTGTTCGCTGGTGCATTGGAGTCGGGTGCAACGAGCGCGTGCAACAGAGTTACTGTTGTTGATGCCGGGTTTTGATGGCAGAACTGGTTTGGTTAATGCTTTTGCCCGAGGGCAGCAACGATTGCTGTATCTCATCAGTGTCGGCATGTTGCTCTGTAGTGTGTTTATTACTTGGCTCAATGGCGGGATAAGTGCGCCATTGCTGGCGCATTTAGTGATGAGCACCTATTGGGCTTGTGCCTTGGTGTTAGGGCTAGGTTGCCTGTGCCGCCGAGTGTTACAGGTTAGCTTGACTATGCTGGTGGTGCTGGGGCATTCACTATGGGTGTCTATCAGTTTAGCGGCATTGCAGCATGATGGTCATCTATATTATTGGTTAATAGGCGATCTTTTACTGGTTGTGTTGGGGCAAATTGCCCTGTTTGGCGGCCGTAAAAAGTTATGGCGGGGCGATATCGTTGGGCTGTAATCGGCCTTAAATGACGTGATTTGGGCGACATTTGCACAAGATTAGAGCAAAAACTCTTAGTTTTTAGCTTGCCTTCAGGTAGAATGCTGCAAAAGCGGAACACTTGTAAGCTAAAAGGTGAGTCACTCATGTCGCTCGAACAATATCACGTAATTCGACTATTACAGCAGCAAAGCCAGTCGTTAAAGGAGGCTATTGCGCTGGAAGGTTTTGAAATGGCAGCCCCTTGGCATCAAGTCAGTTGGCAGGCATTTGATGAGATCAGCCATAAAATTGCACAAGTGTTGATTCAACTCGGCGTACAAGTGCAAGACCGCTGTGTGATCCTGTCACAAAACTGCCCACAATGGACCTGTGCCGATATCGGCATTCTGAAAAGCCGTGCCATTGTCGTGCCTATTTACCCAACCAGTACCTTAGAGCAAGCCAGCTTTATCATTAATGATGCGGCGGCTAAGGTGATTTTTGTCGACGACGCTAAGCAATATGCGCTGGCCTGCGAGCTACAAAAACAGTGTCCAACCCTAGAGCATGTGATTGTGTTCGATGCCGCAGTTCAGTTGGCTCAGGATAAACCTCAACATAGGCATTTAGATAACGTGCTAGCGCAGGCATATGACCAAAGTGCCGAGCTGGAGCAACGTTTAAAAGACGCGAATCTTGATGATCTGTTAACCCTGATTTATACCTCTGGCACCACGGGTGATCCTAAAGGCGTCATGCTGGATTACCGCAATATGGCTTCGACTGTGCGTCAGCACGATCAGATTTTGCCTTTTAATGCTGGCGATGTGTCTTTAGCTTTCCTACCGCTAAGCCATGTGTTTGAACGTAGCTGGAGTTTCTACGTTTTATGCCGTGGTGGCCATAATGTGTATCTGCAAAATACCCAAAGAGTAAAAGAAGCGATAAGTGCTGTGCGTCCGCATACCTTGTGTGTGGTGCCGCGTTTCCTCGAGAAGGTTTACAGCGCAGTACAGGATAAGGTCGCGAAATCCGCAGAGGGTCGTAAAAAATTATTTGCTTGGGCGATGGGGGTTGGTGAGCGTCAGTTTGAAGTGAGCCAAGGCCGCGCTAAGGGCGGTTTGTGGTTATCCTTGCAATGGCGTTTGGCGAACAAATTGGTTTACAGCAAGTTGCAGGCAGTGCTCGGTGGACGCTTAAAGTTTATGCCCTGTGGCGGTGCTGCACTTGATTTAAATGTGGCGTCTTTTTTCCATGCTATTGGTATTCCTGTGCTTTGTGGCTATGGCATGACCGAAACAAACGCTACTGTAACCTGTAACACTTTGGATAACCGTGTCGCGGGGTCAAATGGTAAAGTCTTGCCCGAAATCGAAATTAAACTGGGTAAAGACGATGAAATCTTAGTCCGTGGCGACACTGTGATGCGCGGTTATTACAATCGCCCTGAAGATACTGCCGCCGCCTTTGAAGACGGCTGGTTAAAAACCGGTGATGCGGGACGACTCGATGCCCACGGCAATTTGTTTATTACCGATCGTATTAAAGAATTGATGAAGACCTCTAACGGTAAATATATTGCACCGCAAAGGGTTGAGGGTGCTGTTGGGTGTTGTCCTTTTATCGAACAAGTGGCGGTGATTGCCGATGCGCGTAACTATGTGACGGCGCTAATTGTGCCAGCCTTTGAATCCCTCGAAGCATGGGCAAAGGAAAAAGGCTTAAAGTATGAGTCGCCTATTGAGCTGCTGCGCCATAGCCATGTGGTTGAGCATTTCGAGCAGCGTCTCAAACAGCTCCAGCAGGAGTTGGCTAGTTTTGAGCAAATCAAAAAGTTTACCCTGCTGCCGGAAGCTTTTTCGATGGAGGCAGGATTAATCACGCCGACGCTTAAGTTGCGTCGCAAAATGATTTATCACAAGTACGCCCATGAAATTAATGCTATGTATAATAATTGATTGTTAAATATTTGATCTTAAAAGGCCGCTTAGCGGCCTTTTTTGTCTCAACTACTTCCTGACGCATAGTTCTTAGCTTAAAATTCGCCCCGTTTACTGGTGCGCACGAGGCGCAAGGTGTCGGTGTAAAGGATAGTTAAATGGAACTTTCGATTCGTCGTTTATGCGCCGCTGTCGGTGCGGTGTGGTTATCTTCTTTTGTGGTCATTCCTGCTGCGGTTGCGGCGGAATATGACAAAATGGTTCACGGTCCTGTGGATCTTCCCAATGGCCAATGGCTTAATTTTTATCAAAAAGATCAACAGGTATGGGGCGAAATGCTCTATGGCGATGCGCCCGGTGTGCGTATTGACGATTACGGCCGCGCTGAAATCGTGGCGGTGTTTTACCATGACTTTGACAAGGGCGGTACTAAGGAAGTTATCGTCATGCTCAAGGATGCCGATGGTCAGCATTTACGGGGTTATGGCTTTGAGGGTGAAGAGCTAACTAAATTGCCACGCTTGCAAGCCGTGCTCGATGAAGTTGTACCAACCATTAGCACCTTTACCGTGGGTGGGGTTCGCAAGGTGTTAAGCCAGCTGCCACCACAGCAGTATCGTATGACCTATGAGGCGGAAGGGGTAAAAGATCCTGATATTAAAGCGATTTTGGATGGTACCTCTAAGCTCAAACCAACACTAATTGGTTATCGCAATTCTGAAGGCACAGCGGCGGATGTAAAAACCGCAGTGGAATACAAGCTGCGCTATCCCGTGACTCGCACCGATAAGGATGCCGAGGGGCGTGAACGAAAATACAGTCTAGTCGCCACGTTTGATCGCAGTGCCTACGTCGAAGAAGATGGCAGTTTTATGTTAGTCGCCATTGGTTATGAGGCCGACGATGTCGATTGGCTTAAAAATGGCAGCGAAAAAATCCCGCGAACAGGGCCTTTTTACGAATTCATGAGCATGGGCAGTACTTGGGCTGGTGTTGCCAGTGAAGCCAATTATGTTCAAGGCGAACTTGATGGTCACTTTGCCGCCTACGATGCCCGCAATGGCAGTGTGATGTATGCCGGTGACTATAAGCTGGGTAAACAAGTCGGTAAGTGGATGGAAGCCGACAGCCGTGAAACCTATTGGGAGGGTGAGTACCTCGACGGTAAGAAACAGGGTAAATGGGTATTGCAGTCCATTATGGATGACGCCGATAACTACGGCTTTATCCATTACAACAAGGGCGTGCCCGATGGCCCGAGCGAGATTTATACCCCTGATTACGATTCTGGCACCGAAGGCGCGAAGAAATTGTCCGAAAAGGGCATTTATCTGAATGGCGTAAAAGACGGTGAGTGGCTTGAGTCCGATGGCAGCAAAGGCCAATACCAAAAGGGTGTGAAGCAAGGCGCTTGGGTGGAAAAGGTCACCCAAGGGGATTATCGCTTTCAAAGCGGTGAAGGCAGCTACCTCGATGGTAAACGTTCAGGCTCTTGGGTCTATATCCGAACGCCAGATGCGAATGATGCATTTACCACCAAACAATCAGTGACTTACCTCTATAAGACCGAAGTCAACTATGAGAATGGCCTACGCCAAGGTGAAGCAAAGTTATTCAATAAAGATAATTTTATGTTTGCCCTAAAACATTATGATAAGGGCAGACTCCACGGTGAAAGTTTATGGTACTCAGCGCCAAATATCGTCAGCAATGTAGCTAACTATCGTCAAGGCGAGTTGGATGGCCCACAAATGTGGCTCGAGCCTAACGGCGATCTGAATGAGTTGAGTCAGTATAAGTTTAATGACGCCGTAAAACTTAAACCGTCGCAGGATGAATGCATGATGCGAAAAGAGCCCTACGCAGGCGATTGTGAGGGCGTGTTAAACGCAAAAAATACCGAGACTAGCTCGATTAAAGACGGTGAGCAGCGGGTATATCGTGGCGGCCTGCTATCCGAATTAACCTATTACACCAATGGGTCGGTCGATAAAGAATATCGATTCGATTCTAACGGCCGCTTAATGTCCTTGCAGACCTATAAAGCGGGTAAGGAATATGGCCCAAGCATCCGCTATTCTACCGACGGCGGCTATTCGCTCGTCCAATATGGTCATCTTATCAATAACCGCCTCTCTGGCCCCCATTACACTTTCTACCCGAACGGCCAGTTAAAGAGCTTGTGGAACTATTGCCAGCAAGAAGGCGAAACCTGGAACGGTGAACCTTATTTCTGGGATAACGCCATTGCACGCTGCGGTATCCAGCGGGAGTATTTTGATAATGGTGCCGTGAGTTGTATCGAGGATCTCGACAGTAATTATGCCGTGGATAAAGTCTGCTATGACCAAAATGGCAAGTTAGCGAATGAAATGGTGCGGATTGATGAGCAACATGTGGTGCATAAGCGCTATATCAACGGAGTGATCTATCAAGAGGAACCTGGGTTCTCGGATTTTTCCCATGTGACCAAGGGGCGCAAAATCTATCACCTAGAAAACCCAAAAAGTCATGGTGTGTTTAAGTCCTACGACAGCAGTGGCAAGCTCAAATACGAAAAAATCTATGATATGGGTAAAGCTGGCTGTATGAAAAAGTACGATGCTAACGGCAAGCAAACCCCAGATACCGCGAGCTGCCAGTTCTAGCATCGCGCTTCTTATTTCTGTTAGGCTTGGTAGGGATAAACGGGGCAATCACCTTGTTTATCCCATTCACAGCATAAAAGTATAAGAACAACAAAAGGGAAGTGTGCATGTCAGTCACCGAATACAGCCTAGACATCCAGCCAAGATTTACCGAAACCGACGGCCTTGGTCATATCAACAACACAGTGATCCCCGTGTGGTGCGAGGCAGCACGCACGCCAATCTTTGAGATTTTTAATCCCGAGTTGGATTTGCATCAGTGGAACCTCATAGTGGCAGGCTTTACCGTGGCCTTTATCGCGCCGACTTATTACGGCAAGAGCGTGACGGTGAAAACCTATGTCAGTCGTATCGGCAATAGCAGTTTCGAACTGACTCAAACCTGTTGGCAAGCTGGCAGTAAAACTGCGGAAGTGAAAACCACCTTAGTCCACTACGACTACAGCTGCGAGAAGAGTCGCCCTATTCCCGAAGATATTCGTGAAATCTTAGCCAGCCTCAATGGTGAAGCGGCTTAAATTCGCGTTCACTTTCACCACGTAATTGCAATTACGTGGTGAAAACGCTACCTTGTCGGCCGCAAATGTGATGCGGATCACTTATCCGCGCCTTTATTCCTCTTGGCCGGATTTAGCATGAGATTTTACTTCACCCGAATGCGTTCTAAGGACATCTGTCCGCCACGACAACCCCTGAAAAAGATCGTTTGGTCATGGGTCGGGGCCTTTTGTGGCATTTATTTAGTCGCCAGCCTAGCCACTTATATGGGCGATAATCTACTCGGTACTATGTTTGTGATTGGCTCATTTGGGGCGTCGGCGGTATTAGTGTATGGCGCGCCACTGGCAGAGTTTTCTCAGCCACGTAACTTGATTGGCGGCAGTGTGTTATCGGCACTGATTGGTGTGGCTGTTTATCAAGTGTTTGCCGATTATATGGTGCTCGCGAGTGCTCTAGCCGTATCACTAGCCATCGCATTGATGTATTTAACTCGCACGCTGCACCCACCGGGCGGTGCAACGGCATTAATTGCTGTGATAGGCGGTGAGAACGTACATCAACTCGGGTTTCTCTATGCGTTGATGCCAGTATTCCTCGGCTCACTACTGTTATTGCTGGTGGCGCTGGTCGTGAATAATCTCTCCACCGATCCCAAGCGCCATTACCCTGTGTATTGGATTTAGCTCTGTGCAGTACAAGTGTTTTTAAATGTAAAAATAAAGGCTTAAGCTCGGATACGGCTTAAGGCTCTACTCAAGATAGATAAGCAAAAGGGTGCAGTTAAGCACTTTGAAATTAGAATCTTGGATTGGCGTGTAGATATCCGCAGGGCTGAGACCACACCAAATAGGCCTTTGCTCGTGGGTTAACTTAAACACCTGCTGGGCTCGATTTAATGTGACACTGAGTTGCGCACCATCGAATTGCCAAGTTCCTGTGTGTTGTTCTAATTCAAAATTATCATTAATGGGCCTCTCATATTCGAGCACGGCTTGGCCTTGAGGCGAAAGATTCAGGGTTGCATCGCCCGCAGCACAATGATCTGTTCTGATAAAGTCTGGTTGCAAAGGTTGCAAAGCCTGTTCACTGTTACGTAAGTCAATACCGATATTATTCATACTGAAAAAGTGCTTACCTTCGGCAAATTTATACTCTGTCGGTTCGGTAAAACCTTGGCCTTTGAGGATATTTTTAATATCAGAGATAGCTTGGGTATCACGATAAGCGGGATTGGTGGCAAGTACCGCATCAGGGAATTCTGCCGGAATAGCAATAGGGCTTTGGCTCACCCGCCAGCCGGATTGTATTAAGGCGGTTTCAATAGCCTTTACTTTTATGGGCTCAACACCTTGAACGATCAAAATGGCTTGGCGTTGTTGGCAGCCGGACAAGAGCGTTAGGCTAACAAGTAGTAAACCATGGCAGAATTGAGATAGTTTCACGTGGCGGCATTCCTTTGCGGCGATATCACTAAGTCGTTGTGAAATTAGTTTTTCAAAAACTTCTGCACATACCAGCAACTGGCTTCTATCTCGTAATCTTGGGCTTTTGCCCACTTCAAACCGTGGCGGACTAAACGTTCGGCAAGACCTTTGCCACGCAGCTCGTTGGGTACAAAGGTGCAACTAAAATCGATGTGCTGGCCATTGAGTCGGTATTCCAGCACGGCTTCATGACCGTCAACGGGGATCACAAAGCGTTGTTTATCCTGTTGGTGTTCAACGGTGATTTCAATTGGTGCTTTTTCTGACATACAGCCTCCCTCTGATATGGCCTAAAGTGTTATGGCAATGTAGCCATCGACTCGGTAGCTTAAGCTTGCTCGTGTTGTTTTAGAATGGCGAGTAATTCCGTGGGAAGCTCGGCTTTTTGGCCGGTTTTAAAGTTAAACATCACAGCCACCGAAGTGCCTAGGGTCGTTACCGCCTGCTGCTGTTTACTAAACGCCTGATAATGCATGGTGAATCTATCACTTTGAATATCGCTGATACTAACACTGACCAATAAGGTATCGGGGAAGGTCACTGGGCGTTTATAGCGGGCCTGATTTTCGCTAATCACTGGGCCTACCCCGGATTTATACAGGGCATTGAGCGGAAAGAGGCGGTTGAAAAAATCGATACGCGCAGTTTCAAAATAGCGGAAATAGACCACGTTGTTGACGTGTTGTAGCGCATCCATTTCGCCCCAAGCCACGGGGATTTCGGTCACGATAGGGTGCTGTGCGAGAAACTTTTCCATTGGACTTAGGGTTGGACTTTCCATTGCATTACTCATAGTCAAAAGCTCTAGTTAAAACGCTCGTTTAAGGCTGCCAGACTAGCAGTATAAAGTGCGAGCGACAAGCCTTAGACAATAGTGACAACATTAAGTGAAGCAAGGAGTTGGCGATGATAGAACAGATTGGGGATACGGTTATTCAGGCAACACATCTTGCGTCTTGCCATTGTGGCGCCGTGGTGTTGGAGTTATCGCTGCCCAATGGCATTGAAAAGCCAAGGCGTTGTGATTGCTCAATCTGTCGGCGCAAGGGCGCTATCGTCGGTTCAGTGCCGCTGACGGGATTGAAGATTATCAAAGGCGAGGCCGTATTAAAGTGCTACGAATTTAATACCAAAACGGCCAAACATTACTTCTGCTCTGTGTGCGGCATTTATACCCATCATCAAAGGCGCTCTAATCCCAATGAATATGGCTATAACCTTGGTTGCCTCGAGGGCATAAATCCCTACGAATTAGGTGATGTGCCGGTTTGCGATGGAGTTAATCACCCTGCGGATAGGTAGATGTGATTGCCAGAAAAACAAAAAGCGACTCTAGGGTCGCTTTTGATGTGCAGTGCCGATGTTACTCGATCACTAGCTCATCGAAACTGCTGATAGTGCGAAAATCGCCCGTGCGCTGCTTGCTGTCGCGAACCATTTGGCAGGTCATCATGCCGGCTGCGTCAGCTGCTTTTAATTCTTCAATCACATCAGACACAAACAGCACTTGCTTAGGGCTTAAGCTGATGGTGTTGAGAATATTGCAGTAAGCTTGTTTATCTAATTTGTTACCTGTACGGGTATCAAAATGACCGTTAAACATCTCGGTTAAATCACCGCCATCGCTGTGGCTGAATAACAGTTTTTGGGCATCGACAGAGCCCGATGAGAAACTGTAAATACGCAGATTTTGTGCGCTAAAACGTTTAACAGCTTCAATAAAGTCAGGGAAGATATGGCCCTTAAACTCATCATGGGCATAACCTTGCTTCCAAATTAACCCCTGTAGGGTTTTGAGCGGGGTAGCTTTGCGGTCTTCACGAACCCACTGCTGTAAAATTTCAGTCACGCGCGCTAAGTCAGCCTCTGGCTCTAGGGCGATATCTCGGGTGTCGCAGATACAGTTTTCCACCAAAACATTGTGTTGGTTCTGCGCTAAAAAGTCTGGCAAGGCTTTGACAGAATAGGGGAATAGCACATCTTGGATAAAGGTTAGGTCTGTCGTGGTGCCTGCTGTGTCTACGACTATGGCTCTGATACCCATAATGTTTTGATACTCCACAATATGTTGGCTAAAAAATGCAACCCTGATCCTAAGCGTTATTGGGGTAATTGGCTAGTGGATTTCACCTTTAAGCCAAGGGAGAATGTGCGCCATATCACTAACTCATTTGGCTGAAAATCAATTAAATGAGTAATTTTAGAGGCTTATCTAGTGGATATAGGTGAAATACTGGATCTAGTGTGGGGAATTATGCTGTTTATAATCCAGCAGTTTGTTGTCGACATAAGACTATGGTCTTAATAGCTAAGGGAAATTTTGGCTGTTATTGTTGCTTGACTCTCTTTCGACTGAATTTGTGCGCCTTTACGATTTAAAGATTGGATTGAGCGCGTAGCAATGATGAGGCTGTTTATGAAATATTTACCCGCATTAGGCTTAGGTATTCTGTTGGCGGTATTGAGCTTTACGAGTTTTGCACTGGTTGCCAGTGCTGGCTATATGCATGCCTTGCTCGGGAGCGTCGATAATCTTAGCCCCACTAGTCCGGTTTATCTGGGGTTAGCTGCCCATGATGCGGGCTTATTATTGCTGCTCTCTGGGCTGATGCTATTTAGCTATCAGCGGCTTTTCCCTCGATTACCATTCGATTGGTACACTGCGGTGGCGATGCAAATGCCACTGGGTTTATTGGTGCTGTGGGCGGATGGGGTTTCCTTTAATCTCACGGATTTTTACGGTGTAGCTAGAGCTTTAACTCTCTTTAGCGCCGCCTTTGGTGTGCTGATTATTTTTGGCTTACTGCAACGCCGTGGCCGCAGGCTTGCTCAGGCTTAATGGGTCATAAACTGGCCTTGCAGGAATAAAATCCGTAAAATCATTGGCCTAAATGGATTTGAGTCGTAAAGAGTAGGAGCCAATGAGTTCGATTGAATTTGATATTCCCGAAGAGCACCGCATTCCCTTTCTGAAGTATTACAAACAAAAAATTGCCCCTAAATGTGCACCGTTTGAAGCAAAACGTGAAGGCGTAAACCAACGGCGGCGTGAAAATGCCAAGTTCACCACACCAATCTACTACATATGCATCACGGTGATTTTAGGGGCCTTCGCTGGGCTGCTCGGGGTCCAGTTTATGCTGGTGCCTATGGATTATTTTGTGCCTTTGATGATTGTCGCGTTTTTGCCCGTTCCCGTGATAGCGTTAGTGGTCATTGCCTCGGGTAAGGAAAGCGATGAACTCTATAATGCTGCCTTTGAAAAGCTCTATCCCATTAGCCTTAAGTATTTTGGCGATGACTTTGCGCTAACGAGGGCGCCTAAGGTCGATTTCTTTCTCTTCCTTGAGCTGGGGCTGCTGCCTAAAACCGATAAGCAGTATTCGCAAAATTGCCTTAAGGGAACCTATAACAAGGTGCCGTTCCAGTTTTACGAAGTCGATGCTTACAACACTAAATCGAACAATAATGGCTCGGTTGAGCGGGAAACCATCTTCAATGGTGTACTGCTGGTGTGCAATATTCCTAAGCGATTCAACGGTACTACTTTGTTAGTCACGGATAAGGGCAGTTTAAAAAATCGAATTGAGGGGTTTAAGACAAAGCTGTCGCGGGTCAAGCTTGAGGATGTGCGTTTTGAGCGTTGTTTTGAGGTGTATAGCAGCGACCAAGTCGAGGCGCGCTACTTGCTCAATCCTTTGATGATGGAAAATCTCTTGGCCTTAGGTCGCGAATTAAATGCCGAAGTTGAAGCCTGTTTCTATCAAAAACAATTACTGATAAAGATCCCGACCAAACACCATTTCTTTATCAATCAACTCGATTTAGATCGCCCCATCGATTTTAAGCTCAATATTGAGCGGATGTTTACCGAGCTAGGTTATACCTTCTCGATCATCGATACTTTGAAACTTGATAAACATACCGGGCTGTAGTCAGGCTCGTAAATTTAGAGGAATTTATGTCGCCAGATAATCAAATAGTGTTTAAATCGCTGATTGGCTATGGTTCATTTTTCTTTATGATTTGGCTTGTTTTATCAGCGGTACTTATTTTATCAGGGTCTGCTACTTTTTCAGTAAAAGGCTTAGCGGGTGCATTTGTAGTGTTACAGATCCCGACGTTATTTCTGGTCATTAAAACAAAGCTTCGGATTAATCAAAATCCATAAAAGAGTCAAATACCTGTTATAGGATGTCATGCTAGGCAATATGCAGTCCCATAAAACATGACTTTTGGCACTTATGGATGACTCCTCGTGCTCGTTACTATCAAGCTTCAACTTTGATGGAGCAAGATGATGAACACGATTTTCACCCTGTCGCAATTTTTACATATCACCGCGGGCGCACTGGCATTAGTGTTATTTTGGATGCCTGCCATGCTGAAAAAGGGCAGCGCGAACCATAGTCGTTTTGGCCGTTATTATGTCTATGCCATGTACACAGTGGCGGCGACGGGCGTGGCGATGGCAGCGACGGGCCTCATTGATCCGCTCGCGGTGATTAAACAGCCTGCGGCTAACGCCGATGCTTTAGCAGCGCAGATAGCGGAACGTAAAAATGCTTGGATATTTCTTATCTATATCAGCTTGTTAACTCTCATAACCGTTAGGCATGGCGTGTTGGTTCTGCGTTATAAGGCGCAGCGTCAGCAATTAAAATCGCCGCTGCATTTGTCGTTAATGCTGAGCTTAACGCTACTTGGCCCCGTGATGGCGCTATGGGGATACCAAGAAAAGCTGATCCTCGCGGTGATTTTCGGCCTATTAGGCACTACGGTTGGGGCGGGATTCCTGCGTTATAGTTTTAAGGCGACTCTGACCAAATTAGAATGGTGGATAGAGCATTTAGGCGCGATGATTGGCTCGGGTATCGCCTGCTACACCGCCTTTTTCGCCTTTGGTGGCAGCCGTTTGTTTATCGACCATGGCAATTTGCGTCTGTTGTTGTGGACACTGCCAGGTGTTGTGGGTTTTGTGGTGATCCGCTATTTAAGCGGCAAGTATCAGCGTCGTTTTGCGGATTAACCTGAAACGTAAAAGCATAGGGAGCCGTAAAAAGAACAGGGGCCGCCTAAGCTGCCCCGATTTGAGATGATGTGAGCGGTTTTACCAGAGTTAAACCTTGGTCTCGGTAGCATTGGCCGTCTTAGCAGACTCGAGCCACTGATCCATCTTTTGCTCTAATAAATCTAAGGGCAAGGCGCCATTTTCGAGCAGTTTGTCGTGGAAGACTTTGATCCCCATCTTATTGCCCAAGGCTTGTTTGGCCTTAGCTCGCAGTTCGATAATTTTCAGCTCGCCCAACTTGTAACCTAAGGCTTGTCCCGGCCAAACCACATAGCGCTCGATTTCGGACGTGGCCTCTGAGCGGTGTATTCCCTCAGTCGCAACTGCATAATCAATGGCTTGCTCACGACTCCATCCCTTGGCATGCATACCTGTGTCGACCACTAAGCGCACCGCGCGGTGTAACTCGGACTGCAAGCGGCCAAGATCGTTAATCGGATTATCCTGATACATGCCCATCTCGGCGGCTAACCGCTCGGCATAGAGCGCCCAACCTTCACCTGCGGCATTGGAGTAAAAAATAGTACTCAGCAGCGGCAAGGTATCCGACAGACCGATAAGGGTCTGTAGATGATGGCCGGGATTGGTCTCGTGATAGGTTAAGGTTTGCAGCGAATAGGAGGGCAGCGCCGCCATATCGTACAGGCTTATCCAAAAAGTACCCTTACGCGAACCATCCTGTGACGGCGCATCGTAAAATGCACCGCTGGTTGCGGCGGCGCGACTATCGGGCACGGCTTCAACCGCAACCTCTTGATTTGGTAACTGCCCAAACCACAGCGGTAATTTGGCATTCACTTTCGCCAGATAGCCGTGAATGTCCGTCATTAATTGTTGTTTGCCTTCGGCGGTATTGGGGTAGATATATTTAGGCTCCTTGAGTAATCGCTGCATGCGCTCGCCAACTGTGCCTTTGCGGTAACCCACTTGTTTGAGTAATACATCCATCTCGGCGGTAATGCGGGCGACTTCATCTAATCCCATTTGGTGGATCTCATCTGGGGTCTTATCTGAATTGGCGAGGTGTTTAATCATCGCCTTATAGAGTTTCGCGCCCTGAGGTTGGTGCCCAAGTCCAGCCACATGGGTGGCCTTGAGACGCACAGCTTGTAGTGCGGAAATCAACTGGCGCGTAGCGGGGTAATATTTAGTCTCCACCAGTTCGGCGGCAGAGTTCGCTAACACCTCACTTTCTGGTACTTGGGCGGCGGTTAATTTGGCTTTAAAACTGCTGACCAAGGGATGCTTGTTGGCATGGTGGACTAACTGTTGCTGTAATCCTGCGATGGTCTTATCGATAATAAAATCGGGTGGGATTACCCCCATTTGTACATCTTGATCCAGCTTATCGATAACCGTACCCATGGCGGCAGGGTACATGGTTAAGCGGTTAAGATAAGCCTTTGCTTGCTCGGAGGTGGTGACTGCAAACTTATCTTCCATATAGCTCGGAAATTCAACATGCAATCCAGATAAGTGGTTGACGACATAAGGTAAAAACCAAACACCGTATTCACCGAGCATAGTGCCATAGGCCACGGTTTCGGCAGGCAACAGGGCGCCGGCGATTTCAGATTTTATCGAGCCTAAACTCACTTGCTCCGAGACGCTAAGCTGGCTGGCATCGATAGCATTGAGTTCGGTTAATATGGTCTTAAGCGCTTTACGGCGATGATTTTCCCCCGACGGGCTGTAATCGGTCAGCTTAGAGAGTACATCCTTGCCCGCCTCATCCTCGGCCACGCCATAATAGGTGGCGATTTCGGGTCTAAGGGCAAAATAACGCTGGGTGATTGGCGCAAGTTGCTGCTTAAGGCTCAATACTTGGACGGCCTTTTCGGCCTTGGCCTGCTCAGTGGTTTGATTGGTCTGTGTTGGGTTTGGATCGCTACAACCCGTTGCTAACATGGCCAGAATTAAAGCATTTACTATTCTTTTCATCAGGTTACTCATACAAAAACATTGTGGCAAATCCGTTGTTGGACTTGTGCCGCAAGCGTTAAACCGTGATTAGTGTGATCAAGCTCAAATTTGAACGGTTATCCTAACAGTTTATTGCACTCAAACTGCATAAATTTTGTTACTAGTTTTATTGATAATCTGGAGTGAAAAGGGAAGTGGGGGACTAAGGAAATCCTTATCGAACTTTATAATGCGCAGCCATTCTCAAATAGGTGGCGTTCAAGTGGATTCCCATCCACATAAAACAGCAAAGCACCTAATTCATGTCTAACTGAGAAAGCATTATTCATCAACGAATCTGGGGCTGATAGGCAATACCATTAGGGCATATCTCGCTGAGATTGCTGCCATTCAGTGGTTAATTTTTGTGATTGAGCGAGTAACTGCTGTCTTTACGTTGTATTTGGGAAAAGTTGTCCTAGGTAATATTAAAAATGAGCGCTTGCTCAAAGGTTTTTACATCCAGAGTGATTTTACTGAACTTAGCGGATAAGGGATTATCAGAGGATTAAGTAAGTCGTTGATGTTTATATTGACTAAGGAGTTGTTGATGAGAAAAACCGCACTTTCGAGCCTTGTTTTTGCACTGCTTTTAGGGTCTCCACTGGCGAATGCCACTAATATCACGGCTGAATTTAAATCGGTTGAAAATATTAAAGATGTGAGGGCATTACAGCAGCAAGCGCCACAGTTATTAAGTTCAGGCTTGCCGAGTGAGCAACAGTTTGCGCAGCTAAAACAGGCGGGTGTGGATGTAGTGATCAACCTTATGCCGGACAATAGCAAAGATGCCCATCCAGATGAAAGAAAACTCGTGACTCAGGCCGGAATGGACTATGTGTATATTCCCGTGGATTGGCAAAACCCTAAAGTAGAAGATGTTGAAGCCTTCTTTACAGTAATGGATCAGCATAAGGGGAAAAATGTGTTAGTTCATTGCCTTGCTAATTATCGTGCCTCAGCGTTTGCCTATTTGTATCAGTTAAAGCAAGGCCAAAAACCAGAAATAGAAAAGACTATGGCGCCATGGAATGGAGAGTTATTAAACTATCCTAAATGGCAGGCATTGTTAGTGGATGTTAGTCAAAAATACGGTTTCTAATGTTTTACGTGAGTATGAATCCGCCCGCGCGATTGCTTAGTTATACGCTTGATGCGCGGATGGTATTTTGCGTTAAATCGCCATTATTACCACTTATATACCAAGTGTTTAAAGGCATTGTTTTTTTACAATATACGTTTTTGTAGAGTAAAAGTAAGCGCTACAAGTTAATTATTTTATAAAATGGCTTTAATTTTACGATTTTCCCTTCTTGGATGAGTTCGTTAATTATTCTACGGTATGAGCGTGTTGTTATTCCGAGTCGTTTGGCGCCAAGAGTTGACGAAAGCTTAAATTGTTCTTCGCTTGCTAAATTTTTAGCTTCTAATATTTGGTTGATAATGCTCACTTTTGTTGATTGTGTCAGATTGCTGATAAGTTCGTGCATATTTCGATTATATCTTTTTGTAATTAATGACGTAATATACATGAACATATTTGAATCTTTTTCTACAATTTTTATAAAATTAGCTTTAGATATTCGATACATTACGCCGGATTTATTTGCTTTTATGCTAAATAAAGCACTGTTGTTTTCTTGGAAAAACTCCATTTCACCTAGAAATCCGCAGTAATTATCTTCAACTTTAAGAATGAATTCATTACCACTCGAGTTTATATAAGAAACGGTTAGGTTAGCATTTTCACAGAATATGAGCTCAGAAACGTGCTTAGATTGTCTCAGCAAGTAGGAGTTCTTATGGTATTTAATCTCTGCAATACCAATAGCTTTAACAATAGTCGCGATATCATCCATAAGTATTTGTTACATATTCAAAACATGTGATTTGTATACAAGTATACTATCGCAGTATTGAATAGCAATCCCTACTCTGGAGTATGAATTTAGTGTGAAAGTGGTTAAAACACATTAAGTTAAGATTTATTCAATACGTTTTAACCACATTAAATGGATTAAATTTTAATGGCTGTTTCTAATGCGACTTTGACCATTTCATGGAGATCAGTTCTACGTTCGTCAGCCGTTAAATGTTCATGCTGGGTAATATGGTCTGTAACGGTACAAAGAGCGAGTGCGCGGCATTGGTGTTCAGCCGCAAGTGCATAAAGAGCGTTTACTTCCATTTCGACACCTAATACGCCATATTTTGCCATCAGGGTATAGTCATTTTCATTTGGTCTATAAAATAGATCAGATGAAAATACGTTGCCTACCTTATAGTTAACAGTTGTCGTTTTTAACACTTCAACACACGCCTGTAACAGGTCAAAGTTTGCGATGGCTGCCAGATCGTGGTCTAAAAAGCGAATACGATTTATTTTGGAGTCTGTAGAGGCTCCCATGGCAACAATTAAATCTTTCAGCTGAATATTATCCGATATAGCTCCACAACTACCTACTCTAATAAAGTTTTTAACACCGTAGGTTGTCATCAGTTCATGAAAATAAATCGAGGCTGAAGGTGCACCCATGCCATGACCCATAATTGAAATATCTTTAGATTTATATTTCCCAGTAAAACCTAATATCCCACGGACATTAGTGACTTCCTTTACATCCTCTAAATAGGTTTCTGCAATAAGTTTTGCTCTGAGTGGGTCACCAGACATAATAATTGTTTTTGCAAAGTCACCAGGATTCGCATTGATATGTGGAGTTGACATGTTTCACCTCTAAATTACATTAATGACACTAAGGCGCCAGCAATAGTACCGGACATTAAATTGGCTAAGATTGCGGCTAAAAGTACTCTTGGGCCAATTTGAGTGATGAGTTCTCGTTTATCTGGGCACATGGCGGCGATACCACCAACGACCATAGCAAGTGAGCCAATATTGGCAAATCCACATAGGCTAAAGACAACAATGGCCTGTGTTTTATCTGAAAGAGTATTAGATACTTCTAAGAAACTGATATAAGCAACAAATTCATTAATGGCAATTTTTTGGCCAATAATTGAAGCTGCTGGTATTGCTTCAGACCAAGGGACTCCCATGAGGAATGCTAATGGAGATAGCAAATAGCCAATAATCATTTCTAATGTAAGCTTATCGATACTAAATAAATTACCGATACTACCAATGATGCCATTTAATAATGCAATAATGGCTACAAATGATACTAATAATGCCGTTACAGTAATAACTTGGTTCATGCCCATTAAAGAGCCATCAGTAATGGCTGCTAATAATCCTTTGGGCTGATCAGCATCTTCGATTTTATTGTCATTATTAACTATATTCTGTTCAGTTTGTGGACAGAGTAGCTTTGCAAATAATAGACCTGCTGGTGCGGTCATAAAACAAGCTGTAAGAATGTATTTAGGATCAATGCCTAGGTTGATATATCCCACCATAGTGCCACCAGCGACACTGGCTAATCCGCCTGTCATAACAGCAAATAATTCGGAGCGAGTCATATTTTTGACTAAGGGTCGAACCATCGATGGGGCTTCAATTGGTCCGACAAAAATATTTGCTGTGGCAGAAAGAGATTCAGCTTTACTGGTACCTAATATCTTAGAGAGTCCGCCACCAATAATATTAATAATAAATTGCATGACTTTTAGGTAGTAGAGTACTGAGATTAAGGCAGAGATAAATATCACTACGCAAAGTACGTTGATAACGAAAACAAAGCCTAATTTATAGTTAGCTAGATCGCCAAAAACAAAGGTTAAACCAGAATTTGAAAAGGCAATTACACTGTTGACGCCACTGCTCATGGCTTCAATGATGGTGACGCCTGCTGGTACAAACATAACAAATGCACCGAGTAAAATTTGAAGTGTTAATGCTCCTGCAATGGTTTTAAATTTTATTTGGCGTTTATTTTCGGAGAATAGATACCCAATAAAGACTAGAACAGCAATACCGATACAACTCATGATTGTTGACATAGGTTCATCCATCATCATCTGGTAATAGATCATTTTATAGAGATGAATCATTCAAGATTTTTTCGTTAAAAAAACGGACATTTTTCCTATTTGAGGATAAAAATGTGGTTATTTGCAGAAAATCACATGAAATGTTTAATTTTTAATTTATTTCAATGTGTTAGATGATATGTGCTGGCAGTGTAACCTAATGCATCTAAATCAAGATTATGCTGTTGGAATTTAGGTATTTAGGCGATGTATCTAGTGCAGGAGATCTTGTCACTATTGTCAGAAGGTCTATTTAACTGAGTGAGTGCAGTTAAATAGACCAAAGCTTTGAAATTATTGATGGATTAGCTTACCGTTTTTTACTACATCCTTGCAGGGATTGACGCCGTAGCTGTAGGCCAACTGTGCTGGGGTGGCGATATCCCACAGACAGAAATCCGCCTGTTTGCCGACCACTAAGCTGCCGACATTTTCTTCAATCCCTAGTGCCTTGGCGGCATTCAATGTTAAACCCGCAAGCGCTTCCTCTGGGGTTAGGCGAAATAGGGTGCAACCCATGTTCAGCATCAGCAGGGTCGAACAGATGGGCGATGAGCCGGGATTAAAGTCGCTGGCGAGCACCATAGGCACACCGTATTGACGCAATAAGTCGATAGGTGGTTTTTGAGTTTCCCGCAAAAAGTAAAACGCGCCCGGTAACAGCACGGCGCAGGTGCCACTTTCACTTAGGGCTTTAACACCAGCCTCATCTAAATATTCAATATGATCAACCGACTTAGCCCCTAAACGTGCGGCTAATTCAGAGCCGCCCATATTGGATAACTGCTCGGCGTGCAGTTTAACTTGCAGGCCAGCCGCCTTGGCGGCGCTCAGCACGCGCTCGGTTTGCTCTAGGTTAAAGGCGATATTCTCACAGAACACATCCACCGCATCGGCAAGATTCTCGGCAATCACCGCAGGCAGCATCTTATTGATTATTAAGTCGACATAGCCGTCGCTATTGTCTTTAAACTCGGGTGGCACCGCATGGGCACCGAGGAAGGTGGTTTTGACATCCACATGGTGATGTTGGCCGAGTTCGCGGGCCACGCGCAGGATTTTGAGTTCAGTTTCGGTATCTAGACCATAGCCAGATTTAATCTCAACCGTAGTAACGCCTTCCTTTGCCAAGGCATTTAAACGCTGGCGACCGAGGTCAAATAGCTCGGCTTCGTCGGCCTCACGGCAGGCGTTAACCGTAGAAATAATTCCGCCGCCAGCACGGGCGATTTCCTCGTAGGTAGCGCCCTTTAGGCGTAGCTCGAATTCGTTGGCACGATTACCAGCAAATACTAGGTGGGTGTGGGCATCAATCAGCCCTGGAGTGATCCAACCGCCTTTGCCCCTGTAAACAGGAATGGACAACACATCGAAGGCGGGCAGCTCGCTGCGTGGGCCTAACCAGGCAATTTTACCGTCTTTTACTGCGATAGCCGCATTGGTAATTGCGCCGTAAGGTGCTGATATGGAAGGGTCCATTGTTGCTACGTTAACGTCTATCCAAACCTGATCCCAAGACATTGTTATCCCTCGCTGCGTTGGCTTTTGGGCCCTGCAAACTCTTTATTATCGAAAGTTATGTGAGCTAGCTTGTATTTACTTGTATATACAAGCTAGGATTGTAGCCGCAATTTTGAACGTTTGAAAGTGTGCCCGCATCTAGCACCTAGATTCTAGATTTTTATACCGAGGAAGTGTTTTGGCTACGCCTAAGTTTGCAGAAATTAAGCAATATATCATTGGCTGTATCGAGTCTGGTGAGTGGGAAGAAAATGCCCGCGTGCCCTCGGAAAATCAGCTGGCCGAACTGTTTGTCTGTAGCCGTATGACGGCGCGTCGCGCCTTGACTGAGCTGACAGATAACGGCGTGCTTGAGCGTTCACAGGGACTTGGCACCTTTGTGGCCGGGCGAAAGTCGCAATCCTCCATGTTGGCGATCCGCAACATTGCTGACGAAATCAAAGACCGTGGTCATGGTTACAGTGTGCAGCAATTAGCGCTTAGACAAGTGAATGCCACCGCGCCTATCGCCATCGCACTGGCGCTGGAGCTCGGGAGTCCGGTGTTTCATTCGGTGTTAGTGCATTGCGAGCAGGGCGTGCCGCTCCAAGTCGAGGAGCGTTATGTGAATCCCGCCTTTGCGCCTGATTACTTAGAACAGGACTTTAGCGAGCAGACGCCCCATGAGTACCTGTCGCAGGTGGCTCCGCTGACCGAGGCGCACCATACCATCGAAGCCATTATTGCCAGTGTCGAATTGCAGCAGAGGTTAGCCATTCCGGCGACTGAGCCCTGTTTACAGATTTCACGCCGCACTTGGTCCCGCCAAGGGGTGGTGAGTTTTGCCAAATTAGTACACCCGGGTAGCCGCTTTAAGCTCGGCGGACACCTGACATTTAATAAATAACGTACGCAAACAGAGATGATGCTTATGGCATTCATCCGATGTTTAGCGACAAAAACACAATAAAAACAATAGCACTTAGCCAAATGGCGAGTGAGTTCAACAGGTTGAAAGAGGACATCTCAATGGACAAGCGACACGACCCAAGCCGCCGCATTATTGCGCCCCATGGTAGCCAATTAAGCTGTAAAAGTTGGTTAACCGAAGCGCCAATGCGCATGTTAATGAACAACTTACATCCCGATGTCGCCGAGCGTCCAGAGGATTTAGTGGTTTACGGTGGTATCGGCCGCGCGGCCCGCGACTGGGACTGCTACGACAAGATTATCGAAGTGCTACAACGTCTCGAAGATGATGAAACCTTATTGGTGCAATCGGGGAAACCTGTAGGTGTATTCCGCACCCACGCAGATGCACCGCGCGTGCTGATTGCTAACTCTAACCTAGTGCCACATTGGGCAAACTGGGAACACTTCAACGAGCTAGATAAGCAAGGTTTGGCCATGTATGGCCAGATGACCGCAGGTTCGTGGATTTATATCGGGACACAGGGTATTGTCCAAGGTACCTACGAAACTTTTGTGTCGGTCGCAAAACAACACTTTAGCGGCGTTGCTGCCGGTAAGTGGATCCTCACTGGCGGCTTAGGTGGTATGGGCGGCGCGCAAACGCTCGCCGGGACTATGGCCGGTTTCTCTGTGCTTGCCTGTGAAGTCGATGAAACCCGTATCGATTTTCGTCTACGTACCCGTTATGTGGATAAAAAAGCCACTTCATTAGACGAAGCCTTGGCTATGATCAACGATGCCAATGCCTCGGGCAAACCCATTTCCGTCGGCCTGTTAGCTAACGCCGCCGATGTATTTGCCGAATTAGTGAAGCGTGGCATTACTCCTGATGTTGTCACCGACCAAACCTCTGCCCACGATCCGCTGAACGGCTATTTGCCTCAGGGCTGGACTATGGCGCAAGCGGCCGACATGCGTAAAACCGATGAAGCGGCCGTCGTCAAAGCGGCTAAAGCCTCGATGGCGGTGCAGGTACAAGCCATGCTGGATCTGCAAATGGCGGGCGCTGCGACCTTAGACTATGGCAACAACATTCGCCAAATGGCCTTCGAAACTGGCGTTAAAAACGCGTTCGATTTCCCCGGTTTTGTGCCTGCCTATATTCGCCCACTCTTCTGTGAAGGTATCGGCCCGTTCCGTTGGGTTGCCCTGTCTGGCGATCCTGAGGATATCTACAAGACCGACGCTAAAGTCAAAGAACTGATCCCAGATAATCCTCATCTGCACAACTGGTTAGATATGGCTCGTGAGCGTATCGCCTTCCAAGGTCTGCCAGCGCGTATCTGCTGGGTGGGTTTAAAGGACCGTGCGCGTTTAGCTCAAGCCTTTAATGAGATGGTGAAAAACGGCGAGCTGTCGGCGCCCATAGTGATTGGCCGCGACCACTTAGACTCAGGCTCAGTCGCCAGCCCTAACCGTGAAACCGAATCTATGCTGGACGGTTCAGATGCGGTATCCGATTGGCCATTGCTAAACGCACTGCTAAACACTGCCAGCGGTGCGACTTGGGTGTCTTTGCACCACGGTGGTGGTGTCGGTATGGGCTTTAGCCAACACTCGGGCGTAGTAATCGTCTGTGACGGTACTGAGGCCGCCGCTAAACGTGTTGGCCGCGTGCTGTGGAACGACCCAGCGACAGGCGTGATGCGCCATGCCGATGCGGGTTATGAGATCGCCAAAAACTGTGCAAAAGAGCAGGGCTTAGATCTGCCCATGCTTAAAGACTAACAACGCAACACAAACCGTGAAAAACAACGACAAGAATACGGATATAAAAATGAAATCAGTCAACCATTTAGTATTAACGCCCGGCAGCTTAAGTCTGGCGCAACTGCGTGAAATCAGTCGCCATAAACTGACACTCGAATTGGCGCCAGAGGCCATTACCGACATCAACACTAGTGCGCAAATCGTGCAAAAAGTGCTGGATGAAGGCCGTACCGTTTACGGCATCAACACGGGTTTTGGCTTGTTGGCCAATACCAAGATAGCGCCTGAAGATCTGCAATTGCTGCAACGCTCTATCGTGTTATCCCACGCGGCGGGCACGGGTCAATATATGCAAGATGCCACAGTACGCTTGATGATGGTGTTAAAGATCAACTCCCTAAGCCGTGGCTTCTCGGGTATCCGTTTAGAAGTCATCAACTTCCTTATCAGCTTAGTGAACGCCGAGGTTTACCCCTGCGTGCCTGAAAAAGGCTCTGTGGGTGCCTCCGGTGACTTAGCGCCGTTAGCCCATATGTGTCTGCCGCTGTTGGGTGAAGGCGAGATGAGCTATCAAGGTCAGATTATTTCGGCCGCCGAAGGCTTAGAAATCGCGGGCCTCAAGCCAATCGATTTAGCCGCGAAGGAAGGCTTAGCCCTGCTCAACGGTACTCAGGCTTCTACGGCACTGGCGCTGGAAGGTCTGTTCCACGCTGAAGACTTATTTGCTGCCAGCTCCGTGATTGGTGCCATGAGCGTCGAGGCGGCCATGGGTAGTCGCAGCCCGTTCGACCCACGCATTCATGCGGCCCGTGGTCAGAAAGGACAAATCGATGCGGCCATGGTGTTCCGCCATCTGCTGGGCGAAGAGTCTGAAATCAGCTTAAGCCACCTCAACTGCGAGAAGGTGCAAGACCCTTACTCACTCCGCTGCCAACCACAGGTATTAGGTGCTTGCTTAACTCAAATCCGTCAAGCGGCCGAGGTGTTAGGCACTGAGGCCAATGGCGTGACCGATAACCCGCTGGTATTCCAAGATACTGGCGATATTATCTCTGGCGGTAACTTCCACGCCGAACCAGTCGCTATGGCTGCGGATAATTTGGCGATTGCGATTGCCGAATTAGGCGCGATTGCAGAGCGTCGTATCGCGCTGCTCATCGACTCTAGCCTGTCTAAATTGCCACCTTTCCTAGTGAAAAATGGCGGGGTGAACTCGGGCTTTATGATCGCCCAAGTAACCGCGGCGGCATTAGCCTCTGAAAACAAAACTTACGCCCATCCAGCCTCAGTAGACAGTTTACCAACCTCGGCAAACCAAGAAGATCACGTTTCTATGGCGACCTTTGCGGCGCGCCGTTTGCGGGATATGAGTGAAAACACCCGCGGCGTATTAGCGATTGAATTGTTAGCTGCCGCCCAAGGGTTGGATTTCCGCGCGCCATTAACGCCAAGCGCGGCGGTTGCCAAAGCCAAAGCCGAGCTACGCGAAGTGGTTGCCTACTACGATAAAGACAGATATTTCGCGCCGGATATCGAAGCGGCAACGGATCTGTTGTACACCGCCAGCTTCAATGCTTACTTGCCCCAAGGCGTATTGCCGAGTCTGTAATGCACAGTTTTTGGCGCCGATAACCCACCTGCGGGTGAAAAGTGCTGAAGCAAGCGACCAATAAAGTGAAAGGCATAGCGATTTGCTATGCCTTTTGTCTATCTTATGCGGCGATTTCGCTGTTTTTGCACTTTGTACTTTAGGTGTGTTTAACACCGCAGGATGAGTGCTTTTTTATCCAATCTTTACATTGTCAGCTTTGAGAGCTGTCTATCCATCCAAAACCGGTAAATATGAGGTGTTTTTAACCATCTCTTATTTCGTTTCGGCTTTAAATCTACACCTTATATAACCTTAATATGCCATTGTGAGACAAAATGGGTCTTGATATGTGGACAAAATGTCTTTTGGTGCTTTTTGGGTTTATATATTAATTTATTTCTCTATTGTGAAATTAAATTCTAAAAAATCATATTTAAAATCTATTTAATGGTTATTTGCTCTGTAGCTGGCAAATTGAGATCTTGATCTCATGTCATTATTTGTTATCTATTTTCACTTTAAGGATAATCTTAAATTAAGTGAGGTCTTTATTGACTCACTCAAACGATTGCAGCGTTACCACTGCAATTACCAAACTCATAACGACAAAAGTGTGAGATAACGCTATGAACAGACGCCAGTTTTTTAAACTGTGTGCGGCCGGAGCGGCAACCTCAGCGATTTCAGCGCTGGGATTTATGTCCGAAAAGGCCTATGCAGCAGTGCGAGAGTTTAAGCTGATCGGAGCCAAAGAAACCCGTAACAACTGTCCGTATTGCTCGGTAGGTTGTGGCCTGCTGATGTACAGCCAAGGCAGCGGGGGTAAAAACTCTGAACATGCTATTTTCCATATCGAGGGTGATGCCGATCATCCAGTAAACCGAGGTGCATTGTGCTCAAAGGGTGCAGGCCTTGTGGATTATGTTAACAGTCCACACCGTTTACAGTATCCAGAATATCGCGCCCCCGGCAGCAACAAGTGGGAACGGATCAGCTGGCATGATGCCTTTAAACGTATTGCTCGTTTAATGAAAGATGACCGTGATGCGAACCTGATTGAAAAGAACGCCGATGGTGTAACGGTTAACCGTTGGTTAACCACAGGGATGATGACTTCATCCGGCATGGCCAATGAAAGTGGCTTAGCGACACAAAAATTTGCTCGCGCTTTAGGCCTTGTAGCTATCGATACTATTGCACGTAACTGACACTCTCCAACGGTAGCAAGTCTTGCTCCGACATTTGGACGTGGTGCCATGACCAACCACTGGATCGATATTAAAAATTCAAACGTAGTGATTATTATGGGCGGTAATGCCGCAGAAGCTCACCCTGTCGGATTCGGCTGGGTTACTGAAGCTATGCAGCATAACAATGCTAAGTTGATTGTGGTTGATCCACGTTTCAACCGCAGTGCGTCATTGGCAGATCACTATGCCCCAATCCGCTCAGGAACTGACATTGCATTCCTTCTGGGTGTGATCCGTTATTTGATTTCGACCAATCAAGTTAACTTCGATTATGTGAAAGCCTATACCAACGCCAGTTATCTGGTGCGGGATGATTTTGACTTCCATGACGGCCTATTCTCAGGCTTTGATGAAGCAAAAGGCGAGTACAACAAAGAATCCTGGTTCTACCAACTCGACGAAGACGGCTATGCCAAAGTGGATGAAACACTTGAGCACCCGCGTTGTGTGTGGAACTTACTCAAACAACACGTAGAACGTTATGATTTTGCAACGGTAAGTAATATCACTGGTACACCAACCGAAGATTACCAAGTGGTATGTGACGCCATTGCGAGCACTCATACTAAAGATCGTGTGGCGACATTTATGTATGCGCTGGGCTGGACCCATCATAGTAAAGGTGCGCAGAACATCCGTTCTATGGCGATGATCCAGTTATTACTGGGCAACATTGGTCAGTTAGGCGGTGGTGTTAACGCATTGCGCGGTCACGCCAACGTTCAAGGTTCAACCGATATGGGTCTACTGGCTCAAAGTTTACCCGGTTACCTTAAACTGCCAAACGATAAAGAACCTACCTTAGCTGCTCACTTGGCGGCGAACACACCTAAGCCATTGCGCCCAGGTCAAACCAACTACTGGCAAAACTATCCGAAGTTTTATGTGTCCCTGCTCAAAGCCTTCTGGGGCGAGAACGCGACACCTGAAAACGAGTTCGGTTATCAGTGGTTGCCTAAGTGGGATCAGATGTATGACTTCGGTAAGCATCTGGACATGATGTACCGTGGCAAAGTGAACGGTTGTATCGTGCAAGGGGTTAACGCCATTAACTCCATGCCTAACCGTAACAAGAATATCAAAGCGCTGAGTAACCTTAAGTACTTAGTGGTGCTTGATAACTTGTCATCGGAAACCGCCACCTTCTGGCAAAACGAACCCGGTTATAACGAGGTCGATACTGCCAGTATTCAAACCGAAGTATTCCGCCTACCTGCGACAGTGTTTGCGGAGGAAGAAGGTTCGATCGTTAACTCTGGTCGTTGGATGCAATGGCACTATAAAGGCGCTAATCCTCCAGGTGAAGCGATGTCGGACTCAGAGATTGTGTCTGGTCTGCTGCTGGAGTTGAGAAAGTTATATCGAGAAGAGGGTGGCAAACTGCCTGAGCCGATTCAAGCGATTAACTGGAACTATACCGATCCGCACAACCCTAGCGCTATCGAGCTGACGAAAGAGTTGAATGGTTACGACGTCGCGACCAAGCGTCAGATCAGCAGCTTTGCTGAACTGAAGGCCGATGGCAGTACCGCGAGTGCCTGTTGGATTTACGCGGGTTCTTGGACCGAAGCCGGTAACCAAATGGCTCGCCGCGATAACCATGACCCATCGGGTAAAGGTATTACGCCGGGCTGGGCCTTCGCATGGCCGCTTAACCGCCGCGTCCTCTACAACCGTGCCTCTTGCGATGTGAACGGTAAACCTTGGGATGAGCACCGTAAGATTGTTGAGTGGAAAGACGGCAAGTGGGAAGGGATAGACGTGCCCGACTTCAATGCCAAGTTGAATCCACAGGAAAGTGCGCATCCTTTCATTATGCAGGCTGACGGCGTGGGTCGTTTCTTCGCGCTCAAACTGCTTAAAGAAGGACCGTTCCCAGAGCATTACGAGCCTGTCGAATCGCCTATCGGCACCAACCCACTGCATCCTAATGTGGTGCACAGCCCTGTGCTGCGTTGGTTCGAAGGGGTGAAAGAGACCATAGGTACTAAAGAGGAATATCCCTACGCCTGTACCACTTACTCACTCACAGAACACTTTAACTTCTGGACGACACACTGCCGTTTAGCGGCGATTGCCATGCCAGAGACCTTTGTGGAAATGAATGAGCAATTGGCGGCAGAAAAAGGCATCAAGAATGGCGATTGGGTGAAAGTGAGCTCGAAACGTGGCCACATTCTCACCAAAGCCTTAGTGACCAAGCGTATGCGCCCATTGCAGGTTAATGGTCAAACGGTACACACGCTAGGTATTCCACGTCACGGTAGCCATAACGCGCTTACACGTAAGGCCTATAGCTGTAACGTCCTTACCACTGAGATGGGTGATGCCAACACGGGTGTGCCTGAGTACAAAGCGTTCCTCGTGAATGTTGAAAAGGCGGAGGTCTGATAATGGCGACTCAAGATATCATTCAACGTTCCGGCACTTCGCAAGCGACTCCACCTGCACAGGCGAGAGTCGGTGGCGTGAAGCAAATTGCGAAGCTGTTTGACGCGACTAAGTGTAATGGTTGTAAAGCCTGTCAGGTCGCTTGCTCAGAATGGAATGACCTGCGTGAAGAGGTGGGTTCGTTCCAAGGGACTTATCAAAACCCAGCATCTCTGTCGCCAGAGTGCTGGACCCTGATGAAGTTCAACGAGATCGAAGACCAAGGCAAATTACGTTGGCAGTTTACCCACAGTGCCTGTATGCACTGTGCGGATCCCGCCTGCTTGAAGGCCTGTTCTACCTCTGGCGCGATTGTTCAGCATGCCAATGGCACTGTGGATTTCGATTCGGACAAATGTATTGGCTGTGGTTATTGTGCCAGTGCCTGTCCATTCGATATCCCGAAGATCAGCGCCGTCGACAACAAAGCCTACAAGTGCACTATGTGCTCTGACCGCTTGGCTGTTGGGCTGGAGCCTTCCTGCGTTAAGTCCTGTACCACGGGTGCACTGCGTTTTGGCACGCGCGAAGACATGCTGTTCTCCGCCGAAAAGCGTGTTAACGAGCTGAAAGAACGTGGTTTTGCTAAGGCGGGACTCTACAACCCTGAGGGCGTAGGTGGCACAGGCATGCTGATGATATTGCACAATGTCACTCAGCCTGAAACCTACGAAATGCCAAAGGATCCGCAAATCCCATTGTCTGTCACCCTGTGGCAGGACTGGGTGAAACCACTAGGTACTGTCGGACTGCTTGCAACTGCGGCTGTGGCCTGCCTGCATAAGATCACCGTCGGTCGCAACATAGTGGAAGAGGACCAACCCGGCTATCAACCGCCAGAGGAAGAGGTTAAGCAGGAAGAGGAGGCCAAGAAATGAGCAAGCATAACAAGCAAGAAATGGTAGTGCGTCACAAGCTGTTCGACCGCATCTGTCATTGGTTCATTGTGGCTGTGGGTCTAGTCACCTTTCTGACGGGCTTTTCCTTCTTCTATCCCTCCTTCCAATGGTTGGGCGCGATAGCGGGTACGCCGCAATTGGCGAAGTTTATTCACCCAATTGCCGGCTTGATGATGTGTTTACCTTTGATGTTGATGCTGGTGCGTTATTACCACCACAACAAATGGGAAAAACACGATCTGGCTTGGATGCTCGCCATCAAGGATGTGATGTTCGAAAACGAGGAAAAAATCCCGCCTATCGGTCATTACAACCCTGGTCAAAAAGTGCTGTTCCGCGCCTTTGTGCTGACGTCTATCACCTTAACCGTGACGGGATTCATCATGTGGCAACCCTACTTTGCACCGTACTTTTCCGCCACTGTGGTGGGCTGGGCGATTGTGTTGCATGCCATTAGTGCCTTGATTATGTTGATATTTGTGATGGTGCACTTTTGGATGGCGAGCTGGGTGGAAGGTTCTATCACCGGCATGCTTTACGGCAAGGTCTCTAAGGCGTGGTGCCGTAAACATCATCCGCTGATGTTGGATGAACATTCGGACGTGGAGAAACATTAATGAGTCATACAGCCGAGATACCTATGGTCCCCGGCAGCGAATCGCCGCTGGAGCTTAAACCCTTAAAGGCGGTGGACCCTAAAACTGTGTATCACAGACGGGCGCAGCGTTTGTTGTCGTTGGCCAAGGACTCGCCGCTGGCCGACTACTTTGAGCTATGCCGCCGTGTGGTTGCGATTCAGGCCAGATTGGCGGCGGAGGCTGACTTCGGTCAGCTTCTCGCTTGGGGGAAAGATGAAGCGATTCCGCTTTCCCACTTGGGTTCAGAGGCAGATAGCTATTGGCAAGGACTGCTACAACAACTGTTAAGCGATCTGCTGCCGCAGGTGGATGAGGATATGGCGCGAGTGCTGCGTTTGTTGATGCAGCAATCTCCAGAACAACTCACCTCCTGGGGCAGTGCATTGCGTCAGGGACATATGAGCGCAGTGCCTGCACGCTTTAGTTTGTTTATCTGGGCGGCGATGGGGGTCTACTGGTCCCATTGGGCACCTATGGTGATTAAACGGATCGATCAACGCAAAGTCGTGCAGCAGAACCTATGCCCGATTTGTGGGTGTCATCCTGTGGCGAGCGTAATCGTCGACCAGCCGAGAGCGGGTCTGCGTTATCTGCATTGCAGTTTGTGCGAGAGCGAATGGCACTACATTCGCGCCCATTGCACTAGCTGTGGTCAGGATAAAGGGACGACGCTCTGGTCATTTGATGATGCCAAGGCGCAGGTGCGCATCGAGAGCTGCGACGAATGTCATGGTTACACCAAGATGCTGTTCGTTGAAAAGTCACCGCTGATGGATGTGGCGGCCGACGACTTAGCGACCCTGATGCTCGACAGTGAGCTAAATGCCAAGGGCTTTGGAGCGACCACGGTCAATCCATTGCTACTGGCCCACGAAACTGAGCAATAACCAAAGTCGGGAAGGGCTCACTGAGCTCTTCCCCTTATATTTATCAAGATGATACAAATGATGACCCAAGTACCCGATACACCCCAAGCCCTGTACCGTGCGCTGCCGTCGATGGACAGTCTGCTCGCCGATGCGATATTGGCGCCTCTGCTGCAACGCTATGGTAAAGCGGCGGTAAAGGCGGCGCTGGATAGCCAGTTACGCACGGCGCGTGAGCTGATTGCCCAGGAGCGACGTTTACCCGCTTGGTGTGCTAACCCGTCATTATTGAACGGATATTTGGTTGATCAATTGTCTAAGGACTATAGCCATAGTCTTAAGCCCGTGTGGAACCTCACGGGAACTATCCTGCATACCAATCTTGGTCGCGCCCAACAGTCTGAGGCGGCTATTCGGGCGGTGACCTCTGTGATGCGTTATCCCACGCCACTAGAGTTTGAATTAGCCGCCGGTGAGCGCGGCCATCGAGATAATGCCATTAGTGGGTTAATCCAGCGCCTAACAGGCGCTGAAGCCTGCTGTGTGGTGAATAACAACGCCGCCGCTGTGCTGCTGATGTTATCGGCGGTCGCGGCGGGCAAAGAAGTGATTGTCTCCCGCGGTGAGCTGGTGGAAATCGGTGGCGCCTTTCGCATTCCAGACATTATGCGCCAAGCGGGCTGCACCTTAGTGGAGGTCGGCAGCACTAATCGTACTCACCTTAAGGATTATGAGCAGGCGATAACCGAGAATACCGCCGCCATTATGAAGGTGCACACCAGCAACTATCATATCAGTGGTTTTACCGCCGCAGTGGAGGAGGCAAGGCTGGGTCAGTTATGCCGTGAGCGTGGCATATCACTCATTTCGGATCTTGGCAGCGGTTCACTCACCGACTTACGCCGTTTTGGCTTAAAACAAGAGCCGACTCCCCAAGCCATGTTGGCGGATGGGGTCGACCTGGTTAGCTTCTCCGGCGATAAACTCCTCGGCGGCCCGCAATCGGGTTTGATTGTTGGCAAACAGGCGCTAATTAATAAGCTTCAAAGTCATCCGTTAAAGCGTGCATTACGCTGCGACAAGCTGATTCTAGCGGCGCTCGAGGCAACGCTGATCCACTATCTCAACCCCGAAACCTTAGACAAAGAACTGCCGATTATGGCTAAGTTTGCCCGCAGCCAAGCTGAGTTGCGCCAAATCGGTGAGCGCCTGCAACGTGCCTTAGTGCCGCTGTTTGCCCCGAGCTATGGCATCGAGTTAGTGGCATGCCAAACCCAAGTCGGTAGCGGCTCGCAGCCCGATACCTTTTTACCCTCAATCGCCCTGTGCTTTAACGCGCAAGAGGGCGGCAGTTTAACGTTGCTCGAGCAGCATTTTAAGCAGGCGCAGCGCCCTGTGATTGGCCGTATGACCCAAGATCAACTTCGCCTCGACCTGCGTGGTATCGATGATGAGGCCGAATTATTGGCCGAACTCAGCACCTTAGGTGTGCAGCTATGATTATGGTCACCGCGGGCCATGTCGACCACGGCAAGAGCACGCTGATCCGTGCCTTGACGGGTATGAACACCGACAGGCTCCCCGAAGAAAAACGCCGTGGCATGACTATCGATCTCGGCTACGCCTTTATGCCACTGCGAGATGGCACTCGACTGGCTTTTATCGATGTTCCCGGCCATGAAAAATTCATCAATAACATGCTGGTGGGTGTGAGCCATGTACGCCACGCGCTGCTGGTGTTGGCTTGTGACGATGGCGTGATGCCTCAAACCCGCGAGCATCTGCAAATCCTGGCGCTTTTACCGCTAAATAGTTTGACCTTAGTGCTGACTAAACGGGATTTGGTCGATGACCAAACCGCCGCCAAGTTGACCCTAGAGGGGATGGCGCTGCTTGCCGAATACGGTATCGAGGCCAGTGGCGTGTTTGAGGTTTGCGCTAATGATGCAGGTGATGCGGGAGTAGACACTCTTAAACAACATATTTTGGATATTGCCGAACAGCAATCGACCCAAGCGGAAGATGCCAGCAGCTTTAGGATGACGCTCGATCGCGCCTTTAGCGTTAAAGGTGCGGGCTGTGTGGTCACTGGCACTGTGATTAGCGGCAGTGTGTGTATCGGCGATAGTCTCTACAGTTCAGGCCAAAAGGCCAAACTAAGGGTGCGCGGCATTCACTGCCAAGGAATGGAAGTTCATAGAGCACTCAGTGGCACTCGGGTCGCCTTAAATCTTACCGGTGTCGATAACCACAGGGCACCCGCCCGCGGCGACTGGTTAAGCAGCCTGCCACAAGCCGAGTTGTGCGCCAGACCCGTAGTAGATATTCGCAGTTTTGAACCCTTAACCCATTGGCAAAATGTTCATTGTCACCACGGCGCCGACCATACCCTTGGTCGAGTGTCACTACTCGATGAGGCCAATGAGCAGGGGCGTTATCTGGCCGAAATTGTACTCGATAAGCCGCTGTTGCTATGTCAGGACGACCCGATAGTGCTCAGGCATATTGGCGGCAAGCAAACGCTGGGCGCAGGGCGGGTGCTGGCATTAAAAGTCCCCAATCGTAAGAAGCGTACGCCGGAGCGTGTCAGTAAGTTACAACAGCTGGCTCAGCGCTCCAACCCAGTGAATGTGCTGGCGCTACTCGGCCAGAGTGAGGCGCTCAGCATCGATGAAATCCGTTGGCGCTGGCAGCTAACCGATGAAGGGCTGGCAGCCATGCTGGCACAGGCGGGGCTGACTCGCCTCGGTGCCTATGGGCTATCGGCCCAGTTACTTGAGCAGGAAAAACAGCAGTTTATCGAGCTGTTACGTGAATATCACCAACAGCACCCCGACCAATTGGGGCTGGGGCGTAATCGTCTGCAACGTATGAGCCACAGCATATTACCCAACGAGCTTGCCAATAAGGTGCTCGATAGCCTCTGCCAAGAAGGGCTGATGGTGCTGCGCGGCGCCTTGTTACAGCTGGCGGATCACAGAATTGTCCTCGATAGCGAGGCGCAGCAGTGTTGGCAACGCTTGGCCCCTTGGTTGGCGCTGCAAACATCCCCCGTGTGGGTGACTGAGATGGGGGAATATCTGGAACTCGAGCCCGCCAAACTTAGATTGCTATGTTTTCAACTGGTGCAACAGGGCTTTATTACCGCGGTGGTGAAGGACAGATATTTGCTGAGTGAGCAGTTGTGCCACTACGCCAATCTGGTGCGTGAGCACGTGGACACCCACGGCAAGCTTGAAACCGCAGAGTTTAAGGATCTGATTGGTCTTGGCCGCAAGGTCAGCATTCAATTGCTGGAGTTTTTTGACCGCAGCGGTTTTACCCGCAGGAAGTTTCGCAGTAACAGCCGGGAAATTCGGGATGGGGAACTGTTTTATTCCCATGAGAATTGGCGGAAGAACATAGGAGTCGAACCTACCCAGGACTGCTGGCAGCCCTACCCGGATTTGAAATCCGGACGCCTCACCGGAGACGACGTTCTTCCAATAGAAGACAACTCGATAGTAGAAAATGCGTAAACCTGAATCAAGCGTATTTGCATTTCATTAAGTGGTTTGTGACTTGAATCGTATTTTACAAGCAAACTAATTGTTTTTATTTGAATTTATGGGTTTTGAGGGTCGCTATGGAATATCATTCACACGCTGTGGTTACTGAAATAAAAGTGACCCTTTTAGAACAGGGACAGGCATCGGAGTTAACTGATTATGTCGCCAACGAGGTGCGTGTGGCGCTGGTCTACAACGGCATTTCCCACACTGTGATGTTAGCCAGCCCCGAAAACCTCGAAGAGTTTGCCATTGGCTTTACCTTGTCGGAGCGGATTGTTTCCCATGTGAACGAAATCAAAGGGGTGGACCTGGAATTCACCCCCGAAGGCGTGCTTATTCAAGTGGAGATCACCCAAAGATGCTTTATGGAACTCAAGCAGCAGCGGCGCAATATGGCGGGGCGTACTGGCTGTGGTCTTTGCGGTGTGGCTCAGTTAGAAGAGGCGGTTAAACCCGTTATCCGTGTGGACTCGGATGCCAGATTTAATATCGATCATCTTCAAATCGCTCTTGGGCAACTGAAGGAAAATCAGCATCACTTTAAGCTCACTGGGGCGACCCATGCTGCCATGGGCTTAGATCAAGACGGACAAATCATCGCCGCCTTTGAGGACATTGGTCGGCACATTGCACTGGATAAATTAATCGGCGGATTCTCAATGCGTAAGGCACAGCGTCCCGTCGCCGTATTGCTCACCAGCCGTGCCAGTTTCGAAATGGTGCAAAAGGCCGCTAGTGCCAATATCCAAATTCTGTTTGCTATGTCCGCCGTGACTTCACTGGCGTTGGAATTAGCAGAGAAAAGCAATATCACGCTTATCGGTTTTTGCCGTAATGGCAGGGCAACGCTTTACACCCACGGTTATCGCCTGTTGGGGCAGCAGTGTGTCAGCTTAGCTAAAGCCATTTAAGCGTGAGGCCACTTGAGATTGAAGTTGTCGAACGACTTCAATCACTCTGGCACACAGGTTATAAGCGTATTGCGCTTATTTTTTATAGTCTCGTTCATTAGGGTAATGACATGACATGGCAACAATTTAAACAACAATATCTGATCCGATTTTGGGCGCCAATGCCTGCGGTAATTGCCGCCGGTATCCTTTCTACTTACTATTTTGGTTTAACGGGCACCTTCTGGGCGGTGACGGGGGAATTTACTCGCTGGGGTGGGCATTTGCTGCAATTGGTGGGTGCCAATCCTGAAACCTGGGGTTATTTCAAGGTGATAGGTTTACAGGGGTCTCCCTTAGACCGCATCGACGGCATGATGATCATCGGTATGTTTGGTGGCTGCATTGCGGCGGCACTGTGGGCCAATAACGTTAAACTGCGTATGCCACAGAGCCGTATCCGCATCGCTCAGGCATTAATTGGCGGTATTATTGCGGGCTTTGGTGCGCGCTTGGCGATGGGCTGTAACTTAGCGGCTTTCTTTACTGGTATTCCGCAGTTTTCCTTACACGCGTGGTTTTTTGCCCTCGCGACGGCGGCGGGCTCTTACTTTGGTGCGCGCTTTACGCTGCTACCCATGTTCCGTATTCCAGTGAAATTGAAGAAAGTCGATAAGGCGTCTTCGGTCAAACAGGATGAAAACCAAGCCAGACGGCGTTTTCGCATCGGTATGTTAGTGTTCGCAGCCATTATCGGCTGGGGATTATTGACTATGTTCAATGCGCCTAAGCTGGGTATCGCCATGCTCTGCGGTGTGGGTTTTGGCTTGTTGATTGAACGGGCGCAAATCTGCTTCACCTCGGCATTTCGCGATATGTGGATCACCGGACGCACCCATATGGCTAAGGCGATTATTCTCGGTATGGCGGTAAGTGCCATCGGGATTTATAGCTATGTGCAATTAGGCGTGCCGCCCAAAATTATGTGGGCTGGCCCGAATGCGGTGATCGGCGGCCTGTTGTTTGGATTTGGCATTGTGCTGGCGGGTGGTTGTGAGACGGGTTGGATGTACCGCGCCGTTGAAGGCCAAGTACATTTCTGGTGGGTAGGTTTAGGTAACGTACTTGGCTCAACACTGCTGGCCTATTACTGGGATGACTTAGCCCAGCCATTAGCGACTAATTGGGACAAGGTTAACTTGCTCACCAGCTTTGGCGATAAAGGGGGCTTATTAGTGACCTATCTGCTGCTGGCATTGTCGTTTGCGGCCATGTTGCTGTGGGAAAAACGTTTCTTTGCCCGCAAAGCGAAGCGGGATGAACAATTGATCGCGGAGGCGGCGTAATGAGTCAATATATTCCAGATTATCAACTCGATATGGTGGGCGAGCCTTGCCCTTATCCTGCTGTGGCCACCCTTGAGGCCATGCCGACACTGAAACCGGGGGAGATATTAGAAGTGATTAGTGACTGCCCGCAGTCAATCAATAATATTCCACTCGATGCCAAGAATCATGGCTATAAAGTGCTGGAAATTGAGCAGAACGGACCAACGATTCGTTATCTGATCCAGCGTTAATTGAGCCATTAGAATAAGGCCATCACGGCAAATGAAAAGCGCTGCATTAGCAGCGCTTTTGGTTTTTAGCCTTGGCAATCAACGGGTAAATACTCGTCGGGAATACCATTACTGCTACATACCCAAGTCACATTATCCTGCTCGTCGACTTGTGGCGATAGGTACACCTCATAGTCTTGATAATCCCCTAGGGGTTCGCCGCCCACAAACCCGACTATGCCATCGGTGTAGAGATTAAAGGTGGCCAGTTGTGCATCCGTGAGTCCAAGGACTTCCAATTCTGTCGGCCAAGCTTTGTGGGCTTGGTAGTAGGCCGTTAAAGTATCTGTAATGGGCGTTAATGACTGATGTAATTGATCTATATGTTTAACCGCAGCATCGGTATCGGGAACTGTCAAAGTTAAAGCCGGAGTTTGATCAGTTGGCGCCTCATAACTTATCTCTGCGCCCATTTTTTCTTGGTATTCCTTATAGGCGGGAATCGCGACCGCTGCTGCCACACCGATAATCGCCGCAAGGATGATAATCCCGCCGCCTGCTGTGCCCATACGTGGCATAAACAAACTAAAGAGATAGGCAAATACACTGCGTGAAGGCGCCGTATACACTTTGCCTTGTGCGGTTGCTTGTACTCTTGCCATGCGTTTAGTCAGCCAAGGATAGCTGCTATTGATCTCATGGAAAGACATCCAAAAGCCGCTCGATTCTTGGGTTTGACGAATATATTGATCGACATTCATCCGTTTCCACTGCTCAACTCCGGCGGCGAGTACGGCGACCGCATTGGTGGCTGAACGTAAGCTATTGCAGCAGCGCAAGCCGTGTAAATCACAGGTATATTCACAGGCACGGGCATAGGCGGCGCCGATCAATGGCAGCCAAGTGGCAAACACTAACAGCGGTTCTTTGCCAATATGGTTACGGCGAATATGGCCAAGCTCATGACCGATATAAAAGTTAATCGCGTCTTTATCCGACTCAAGTGCATCCACAATTGATGAAAACAGCACTATGTAGTTGCGGCGCAAAAAGCGGGTCGCGAGGGCATTTAACATACCATCGGCGGCTAACAGGTAGGCGCGCGGTGGTTCTTTAATCTCTAAACGCTCACAGCAAGCAAGGTATTGCTGATGTAAGTCTGGGAACTGCTCAGGGCTTATCTCAACCGCGGTACCTTTGAGGTAGCTGATAAACGCCGAGTGGGTGAAGAGGTAGATAATAAAAAACATCAGCACACAAATCAGGGCGATACCTTTGGTTGCTAAAATAAGTACAAGCCAAATAAGTCCTGAAATAATCGCTAAAATTGTAAAGAGTGACTTTTCCTTCGAATAGACGGTATCGGTCATTTGAATAGGGTTGTCGTTCCCTGCACTAACCACTTGTTCCATGTTGATCCTTTTCCTAGTGAAATAACAAAGCGGCGTGAAAATAGTCAATTTCACTAGGAAATTCAATCTCTATAACTGGAATAACCGATAATTTACCTTTAAGTGCTAAAAATGGCTTAAGGTGCCAATACGGCGGTGCCATTTTTTATCGCGTTTTGCGCCAGTTCGTAAACCTGCTTTTCGGCTATATTAACTAGCTTTTGGTGTTCATCGCCGAGTTGCTCCATCTCTTTGCCCATCACCTCCATCGATGCGCCTAGGCTTTCAATTTGCGCGTTACTCTCAGCATCTTTTTCACCTGAGTCGAGATTGACTAAGAGGTTGTTGGTTTCGGCACTGATAGCATCACCCTTTACTTGCATTTGCTCGCCTAGACGCTGCATTTTTTCGCCTTGGATCTGCATTGGGCGCACGGCCTCTTTCACTTGATTTACAAGGGCTGGATCGGTAATCACATAGCGGTTTCCGCCAGTCTTAACCCACAGGTAATCCGTTTGGTAAGCATTGCCTTGTTGTTTGAGTGTGTTCCAATCTTGGCTTTCACCCGCGCCTATCGTGAGCTCACCACCTTGGCGTACATAAATCCACGAAAAGTCAGGATAATTACTGCTATTGATTGAAATATTGGTTTCGGTCGATGACTGAGTGCTTGTCTGCTGTGTAGCCCAAATTCCACAGGGGATAAGTGCGAGGATCAATAAGCCGCCAAATACTTTAGTGCGTGTGTTCATAATGCTTCCTTGTATGAATAAGTGTTTGTGATTAACTCATCTGTATAAGCAGAGTCCATGCCAATAAAATATTCTTTATTTATCATTTACATGTATAAAGTGTCCGCCTGGCGAGCCTAAATGTGTCCGCGCGTTCAGTCTCAATGTGTCCGTTCAGTGGACACTTTTGGGATAACCCATCAGGCTGCACTACACTTAGTCGAGTTTGTTAAACGCTGCTTGATTGCGGAACTGGCATTGAGTGGTTATTTGTGGAGTAGTGCTGATTTTTGCCAGTTTGATAAGCGTATTTTGCTTAAGTCAGCTTAGGTTAAGCTGAGATGGCGTTAGCTATGGCAATTAATAGTATTGGTCGTTGATATAAGGGGCTCAAGAGTATGAGTAAGATAATCAATATGCAAATCGCAGGAATAGCGGGGTTTTTAGCCATCGCCTTGAGTATGCCTGCTATTGCGGCTGAAAAGCCGTCCTTTGACTGTAGTAAAGTACAGCCGGACAGTATCGAAGATATGGTGTGTAAGGATGCGGGCTTAACTAAGTTAGATAAACAATTGGCCGAGGTCTATGCTAAGGCCACCGCAAAAGCTAAAAATGAACAGCCTCCGACGTTAAAAGCGCTGCAACGGGGTTGGGTAAAAGGTCGCAACGAATGTTGGAAAAGCGATGATAAACATGCGTGTATTGAATCGAGTTACCAAACACGGATTGCAGAGTTACAGGCGCAATATCGCCTCGTTGAGATAACTGGCCCAGTATTTTATGCCTGCGATGGCAACCCCGCCAATGAAGTCGTGGTCAGTTACTTTAATACTGAACCCGCCACCTTAATTGCAGAGTATGGCGATCAAACTTCCTTGATGTTTATTCAGCCTAGTGGCAGCGGCGCTAAGTATCAGGGGAGAAACGAGAGCTTGTGGGAACACCATGGCGAAGCCAAAATTGTCTGGGGATATGAAGCGCCAGAAATGACCTGTACGGTCAAAACAGCTAAATGATTAAAAATTAACACCAAGCCCTAGGTTATAACTGACATCACGAACATGGCGTATCGAGGTTTTAGTCTCATTGATATCATATTTGAATGAGAGGTAAATTTGCTGAGTAAGTAGATACTTAAGCCCAAATGTTGAGTCCGAAATATAATCAATGGTTGGTGTGTCAGGAAAGGCGATTTGGAGATCGGCATAGGTCTCCAATACGCCATCAAACCAATATTGTTTATAGTTGAGCGTGGATGCCCAAGCGTTGAGTTGATAGGTAAATATTTGGGTATCCAACCAAAAATGGTTGTATGTAACAACAAAGTCCAGTTTATCTCGTCCTATTCCCCAAAACCGATAACCCGGACCAATCGCGGCGTAATAGTTGCTGATTGGGAAGTCTAGTCTATCTTCTTGAAAATAATCTTCTTGCCGCAATAACCAATGTTCACTGATGAGGTAGTCAAGGCTGTAGTGGCCTTCAATCGTATTACGTTTGGTGGCGTTACCTTCGGTTTCATAGCGCACTTCACTTTTCAGGTTATGGCGCCATTGCAAGGTTTCGGCTGTGATATCGCTTTTTGCATGGAGTTTTTGGGTATTTTTGCTGTGGCTGGTGACATCTAGTGCGGCCTCAACACTGCCACTATAGCGCCATTCTGAGTCACTTTTTCGGTCTGAATACACCAGCTCACTAATGGGAATTTGTTTATTGTTAACCTGAACAAACCCATCGAGTTCGGAGGATTTTATGCTCACATCTTGTAGCGTACGGTTGATGCTCCAATGCTGATTTTGGGTGGTTTCAAAGCTTTTAATCGCGCTACGCTCTATGGATATTTTGGGGGAATAACTGGGTTTGATAACTAAGTGTGCTTCGTCAAAGCTTTTAATTTCGCCAGTGATTTTATCGCCATTTCTCAGTAACACAGTATCTGCCAGACTTTGCCCACTTAAGCCTGCCAGTAATATGGCTACAGATAACCTAGAAAAGTGATTTGGCATTAGTGGCTGGCTCTAAAAAATAAACAGTGTCGAAGATTTGGGCATTCTAGCCTATATGGCGCAGAGTAAGGCAATAACAATAGGCGAAGATTTCAGGAATTGGATGTTAGCACCCAATTCCCTATCTTGCTTAAGGATCAACGAGAATTGATTTCGGTGATTTTGAGATTGAGCAATTGTTTCTGCCAACGGTTTTTGTCAACGCCTTCAACCCAAATCACAGGGCTCTTACGTTGCTCGCCCTTACGTAGGTAGGTTTCTGGCATGCGGAAAATCGCTTCCCAGACTTCCAGTTTTTCGGTTTTGAGCAAGGTGCCATCGTCGGCAAAGAAGCTGGCTTCGACCTCAACTAAAGTCACGTGTTCGCCGCTGGTGCTGGCAAGCTCAAAGTTCAAGCCGAGTTTATCCTGCTTCCATTGGCTCTCGCTGAAGGTGACTTTAATGCCGTCTTTGGCAGTAGAGCCTAAGATCTCGGGTCTGGCGATGGCATTGGCGGTCAGGGTTGTGACAGGTTTGGTTGCTTCAACGGCGGATGTGCTGCTGGCTACTGCCGCTGCGGCTGTTGTTACAGTAGAACTTGGGGCCGCAACTGTAGCAACAGCTGGCGCTTTAGCGGCTTTGGTCTCTGTGATGATATATTCCCAGGTAAAGTCGTCTTTTAGTCTGACCTGAGCGCCATTCTCAAGGGTAATGGTGGCCACATCGGCTGCCATCACTGAGGATGAGAGCAATAAGAGTGAACTAAGTGCGCTAAGGCGAAATAAGGTTTGCATTGATTTTCTGGCTCCGGTATCCATCTGAGTCAACATTCTGCCCTAACATAAACAATTTGCAGCATATTCGTCACTGTCTAAGTCGCGTTTTGATGAATAAAGCGGATTTAGCCGTAAGAGAGGGCAGGCTGAGTTTAAGGTATGCGCTTAGGGATAAAAAGTATCAGGGCGTTGTCATAGAGTCGGATTGTCTATAAATGTCTGTAGAGGAGAGTAAAATGCAAGGTAAACATTGTACTTATGGACTCGTTATCGGCTTGATTTTCAGTGCTGTAACCTGGGCAGATGAGCCTCCTAAAACGGGCTGTGCTGCAAAATTAGCGGCTATAAGTGCTGAACTCACTGAGGCTAAGGCTGCTGGTCATCAGCACAAAGTGGCAGGGCTAGAAAAGGCCTATAGTGAGGTCGCAAACCATTGTGACGATGACAGCTTAACTGCCGAGCGTTTAGCTAAAATTGAGGTCTTAGAGGCTAAATTAGCCGAGCGCCAGCATGAGCTTACCGAAGCGATTGCCGATGGTAAGCCTATGGATAAAATCAATAAAAAACGCCAAAAGATTGCAGAAGTTGAATCTGAGCTTGCTAAGGCGAGAGCAGAGCTCGCACAATAACTTCGGACTCTTTCGGTTTAACCCGCATACCCTATGCTCAAAATGGTCGATTCAGTGCTGGAGTTATAACCTGCACTCAGCATGACATGCTCTGTTAGGCGATATCTTAGTCCTGCTTCGGCACCCCAATGTTTGGATTTATCTTCTTCCCACGAGGGTTTGCCATCGACAATGCGGGGTGAAATATTGTTGGTATAAGCTGTGGTGCTGATATAGAGGCTGCCGCCCGCATAAATGCTAAAGTCATTGGTTAAACTGTAGCTTAAACCTAAGCGCCAGAGGCTTTCTTGTCGATGTGATAGTGCGGGTTCTGGCACCTCAATATCGGTTTCACGACTGCGGGCATAACCAAGGTAATAACCCCATCGCTGATAATCATCATCGAAATGATAGGGCGCAAGGGTGATTCCATAGAGATTATCTTCTGCGGGAACGTAATCGAGCATGAGCGCTACATAGGGAGTGGTGGTTCTCTCAACTGATTTATCTGGCATCATCAGATGATTTGAAGTGTTATATTCCGTTGCCTGTAGCGGTTGGCATAGGCTCAGTAGCCCAATGCTAAGATAGGCGAATTTAGCTAAATGACGATACATGGGATGGCTTCCTTGGTAGCAGGTGGATTATTGTTCATTTCCTTTTGTGTGTGGTCAATTCAAAATGCTAAAATCTCTTTTAAAATAATTGGTTGTAAAATTTTTGTATCTTATAGTGAGTGTTTTTAAAGGGATATTTAACTGAGGGTAACCAAGTTGTTTCCTTTGTATGACTTTGTTGCGCTAGCGCCTAAATTGGAGTGAATTGTGGATCAGGAAATAAGGCTCGAAATTTCGGCATGGTTAACGGGTTTGGGAATTGACAGTCAACCATCCGACGGAATATCAACCAGCATTATGCTGCTTGCTTGCGTGTTAGTCGCGGCCATTGCCTATTTTATTATGCGCCGTGGGGTGATCCGCGCGGTCAACATGGTGATCCTGCGATCTAGAGTGACGTGGGACGATGTGTTTATGCGCTATAAAGTGCTCGAAAAGCTGGCGATGTTAGTGCCCGCTATCGTGCTCAATCTGCTGGTGCCTATAACCTTAACAGAGCATCCGGTACTTAGCGGCTTAGTTGATCGCCTACTGAGTATCTGGCTGGTGGTATTGATGATCCGCGCTATCTACGCGGGGCTGGATGCGGTTAATGAAATCTCTGACATCAATCTGGTCAGCCGCCGTCTACCGGTTAAAAGCTTTGTGCAGTTGTTTAAGTTGTTCCTATTCTTTGTCGGCCTTATCGTGTCCCTTTCTGTACTCGCCGATCAGTCTCCTGTGTACTTCCTCAGCGGCTTAGGTGTAGCGACGGGTTTTGTAATGTTAGTGTTCCGCGACACGATTTTAGGCTTTGTCGCTGGGATTCAGCTCGCAGCCAACCGCATGGTAAGCAAGGGCGACTGGATCCAAATGGATAAGTACGGCGCTGATGGCGCGGTGGAGGAAGTGTCCTTAACCACAGTTAAAGTACGTAACTGGGATAAGACCATCACCATGATCCCCGCCTATGCGTTAGTCTCGGATGCGTTCCGTAACTGGCGTGGTATGTCCGAATCGGGCGGGCGACGTATCAAACGTGCGGTTAATATCGATATCAACAGTATTAAGTTTTTAACTGAGGAAGATCGAAATCGCCTGAGTAAAATCAATTGTTTGAAAGAGTATTTCCCCGCCAAGATCAGCGAGATCCAAGCGTCGAATGCTAAAGTGTCGGATCTGGATATGATGGTCAATGGTCGCCATTTGACCAACGTGGGTACTTTCCGCGCTTATTTGCAGGAATACCTGCAACGCCACGATAAAGTGCATAAGGATATGACCCTTATGGTGCGCCAATTGGCACCGACCACCGAAGGCTTACCGATTGAGGTTTATATTTTTACCAATGATACCCGCTGGGCTTTTTATGAAGCGATACAAGCGGATATCTTCGACCATATCTTTGCCGTGTTGCCTGAGTTTGGTTTGCAGGCCTTCCAAGCGCCGACGGGTAACGATATCCGCAGTCTGAAATCGGTGAAGGTCGAGGGTTAGTCTCGACTGACGAGAATCGCGGCGAGGGTAAGAAATACGCCGCCGCTGGTTCGGTCAAACCAATGCAATTTGTTGCTGGCCTTAAGGCTAGGTGCCAGCACATTGGCCATCGAGGCGTAGATCATTACAAAGCTAAAGTCGACCAGCGCCCAAGTGAGGGCAAGAATCGCCAATTGCGGTAATTGTGGTGCGGTTAAATCGATAAATTGTGGAAATAACGCCGCAAAAAACAGTAGGTCTTTAGGATTGCTGATCCCTACTAAAAATGCCTGTTTAAAGAGTTGTTTAGGCTGACCATTTCCTTCTTTTTTTGCCACTTCCAATGGCTGAACGTGCTGTTTTGTGAGCAATAATTTGATACCCAAAAACACCAGATAGGCGCCACCACACCACTTGAGTATGGTAAAGCCGTATTCCGAGGCGCTGATCAGTGCCCCTAAACCTGCCGCCGAGGCCACCATTAATACCAGTGCGGCGCTGACACTGCCAAGCCCTGTGGCTATGCTGCGTTTTTTACCGAAATGAATACCGTGGGACATAGACAACATTGCAATAGACCCAGGAGAAATACCAATCAAAACAATCGCAAAAAGGTAGAGTAACCAAGTTTCGGTCTGCATGTTTTGCTCCGTGTTAGATGAGAGAATTAGCGTTTGTTATCGGGTGAATAATCAGGGATGACCTTGGGATGACGTCCCTTAATGCTGCGGTAAAAGCATAAAATCTCAGCCATATCTTGCTCTATAACCGTGGGTTGCAGTGGTGCACGGATCACCACGGCTTTACGCGCAAAATCTAAGCCTACAGGGACAATAGCGACCTGCGCTTTGGTCGCGATATGGTAGAAGCCGCATTTCCAACGGGTAACAGGGCTACGCGTTCCTTCGGGGGCGAGTGCCAGTTTGTATTCGGACTGGGTGGCAAACAGTTGCACCGCAGAATCGACTAAGTTATTGTTTTTACGCCTATCAACTGGGCTACCACCAATCGCTCGGAAGAACCAACCCCAAGGTGGAATAAATAATTGATGTTTACCAAGGAAGTGGATGCGCGTAGCCAATGCACCGCGGGCGAGTACCCCAATAATAAAGTCCCAGTTACTGGTGTGTGGTGCGACAATGACAATGTATTTGGCTTGATTGGGGAGTTCCCCTTGGATTTGCCAGCCTGCAATCTTGAGTAGCCAGCGGCATAAATGTGTAAACATAGTGTGGTGCCCAGAGTCGAAAAATGAATAATATCATTAGCTTTTTTTAATTATAAATCGACTTAGACAAGATAGTCTGGGCCGAAATACTGATAATACAGTCTAACCTGATTGTGAGGGAGCGGTACTATGTTGCGACAAGGATTGATAAGAAAACCCATTTTGCAGTCTCTCGCGGCGCTTTTGCTGCTATTTGTTGGGCAGGTAAGTGCGGTGCCAACTGATGAGATTACCCAAATGTTAAAAGGTCAGGAAGATGCTTGGAATCGCGGTGATCTTGATGTTTACATGCAGGGTTATTGGCAGAGTGAGCAGCTTAGATTTGTCTCAAACGGTAAGTTTCGTTACGGCTGGGAAGAAACGCTTGCAGCCTATAAGAAAAATTATCCCGATAAAGAGGCACTAGGAGAGCTGAAGTTCACCATCAAAGAAATCAAAATGCTCAGTAACTACGCCGCAATGGTGGTGGGTCGCTGGGATTTAAAGCGGCAAAAGGATAGCCCGACAGGCGTATTTACCTTGCTGGTGGAAAAAATTGATGACCGTTGGGTGATCACTATGGATCACAGCTCTGACTGAAATACTAAAAATCGGCTAAGCAGTCGGGCTGTTGCGGTAATTGGGACGGTAGGGTGAAGTGAAAATCCTGTTGTCCCAAACGTCGTCCCTTGCCATCGTATCTCACCTCAGTGAACTGAACTTCCCCTTGGGCATTTTGTAGCAAAATGCTGGTGGAACGAGTGCCATAGTCGGGGTGGCAAATATAAATCGCCGCGAGTCGGCGTTCCCACTCTAGCCCGACGCCAGTGTCGGGTAGCTCGTTATCCTGTGGCCGAGAATCATCCTGCATCAACCGTATAAGTGACTCTAGCTCAAGCGGTCCCGATTGTTGAATCAGAGCCTCGAGCGAGCGCTGGCCTTTAGCCATTTTCGGCCAAATATCATCGAGCGCGCCGTTGCTAATCGCGTGGAATCCTGTGGTTAATTTTACTGTTTCCCGTTTAAGACTGTTAAAGCAGTAGAGATGAGTCCCTTGGCCAAACACGAGATTGAAGGGTTGATAATTTTCAGCGTGTTCCACAAGCCAGTTAGGGCAGATCAGCGAGCCCGAACTTAATGCCTGAATGACAAGTTCGCCACGGCTACGCATCGGCTCTTGGGATTTTTGAGCCACCCTGAGGTTAGTGACTCCGGCAATTTGTCCCTGCTTATTCACCCCAAACCAAGTGCCGCCCGCCTGTAAATCTTTGCCCGCGAGCATATTCTGCTCAGGCGGCCAAAACTGTGCAGGTGCAGTAGGCCTGTGGTGAAACTCATCCCGATTCGCACAAATAATCAGTGGATACTGGGGATGAGTATTAAGGGCGACGAAAAGTATGCACATAACAGGCTAAGTTTATCCAAAGATGGGGTTAACTTAGCCTGTCTGTCGGCAAATGAACAGTGTTAGTGCTGGTGCTTATCGCTATGGGGATGGCCGTGGCCGCTACTCTGACCGTGTGAATGAGAGTGGCCATGCCCGTGCACATGTGATGTTTCGGCTGTTTTAGCATGCGCGTGCGCATGATCATGGCGGTGTTTATGGCCGAGGGCCACAGGTTTTAACATCATTAAGCGGCGCAAGAATTTACGAGGCCCGAGGCGCAGTAAGCTGGCTGCAAATAAGGCTGATAAGATCAGCAGTGCCGTGAGGTTAATGGCCTCTGGTAGAGTGAACAACGAGAACCACATGGGCAACTTAAGGGCAGCAACGAGGGCTATGGCAATAATTGCCAGCAAAATCCCCCGTTGTGACCAACCCATAAGCTTAAGTTGAGCGATATTCAACACCGGAGCGGCAATCAAAGGCAATACGATGGCCAACGGACTCCAGCCGCTATAGGCTAAGGCGATTGACAATACGGCCGCACCTAAATTGCAGAAGCGCATCGGTAAAAATACCAGCAATAGCACGGTAATCTGTAATATAGGGTTACTTAACGGTACCGAAGGGTGACCAATCAAGTTAACTAATACTAAGCTGAGGAGCACCCAAGGTGCGCTGCGATCAACCAAATGGGCGAAACCAAAACGCAGGGCTTGGCTTGGTAATTTAGTATGGGGATCGGTAATATCGACCCGCGCATAGGCTAAATAGGCACTCATGATCAAGACGACTACGAGTTGAAACAGCGCTAACCAAGGGCCAAGCAATAGTGCCGTCAGTACGAGGGCTTCTGGGCCTGCTAAACGTTGGAACCAACGACGGGCGAGGCTATTGTCCTGTGGTGTTAAACCAAGCTGGAACCTTAGTGCTGCTACGGCGTAACTGAGTAATAGCACTGGCGCTATGGTTATTAGCCATGTTGTTAGCTGCTCTGTACTGTGGTCGTGATGGGCATGTTCGTGGCCGCCAGAATCCATCAATAACAGCATCATTAATAAACCAATACCGAGCAAACTGCCGATACCCGCCTGATATTCATATTGGCCTTGTTTATCTGTTTCCTGTTGACCATGTGGCTGATGTAACACTACATGCAGAATCGAACCTGTCACAAAAGCTTGTAAATAAACGGTTTTATCTATGCTCATGTGTGATAAAAGCTGTTCGCTAGCAAAATAGCCAATACTCGTGAATAGCATAATGGCGCCAAAAATAACCAGCGTCCAACGGGCACCAAGATGAGGTTTTAGTATCCACCAAATAGCAAAACCAACAGGGAGACGATGGAGTATAACGCCCAAGGCTAACAAAATGGAGTTGCCCTCATTTTGGGCTAATACCATAGCGCTCCCATCTGTGATGGTGTGCAGCAATAAGCCACTAATGCCAAGAAAAAGGGCAAAATTATGCGTAATTTCAGAGTAGCGGTGGAACAAGCGTTCACTGGCTGTGGGCCCCCACAGGCCGAGTACTACAAAGACGATGGCCAGCAGGCCGCCATGCTCGAGAAGTTCAGGTAGAATATGGATCAGCACTAATCCGCCTAAGGAGACGAAAATAAAGCCATCAAGTCCCTTCTGCAATCCGCTGCCTGATGCAAAGTAGCGGTAAAACAGTGGCCCGATTAAGAGTGCGAGACAACTAGCAAGAAGATAGAGCATGGATTCCACGAAAATTGGCTGAAAAAACGCTGTAGTATACCAGTTGTAATTTAAATGAGCAGCGACTTACAGGCAATTTACTCAAGCGAGATGTTGTGCTGCGGCTTGTAGTAAAAATGAATCAACGACTCAATGGCTTATGGATGATAGGTAAAAAACCGCTAGAGGATCATGAAACGGCACTCATAATCCATCTTAAGGAATTTTCTAGATAATTTTTCACATCTGTAACGCGAAAAAGTTATACAATATGTGCTCATGTTGGCTTAGACGTTGATAAAGTTAAATGGATATATTTTCTGCTGCGGTAATGTTGTTTCTCATCATGGACCCCCTCGGTAATTTACCGATATTCGCGTCGATTTTACGGCATATTGATCCTAAAAAACGTCGTAGGGTTTTGATTCGTGAACTCATTTTTGCATTAGTGATCATGTTGGCCTTCTTGTATGCCGGCGAAGCTATCTTAAGTTTCTTAAATCTGCGATCTGAATCGGTCAGTATTGCCGGTGGGATTATTTTGTTTCTGATCGCGATTCGGATGATTTTCCCCCAGCCGGGTGGTGTGGTTGGCCTTGCAGCAGGGGAGGAGCCATTTATCGTGCCGATGGCGATACCATTAATGGCGGGACCATCTATTCTTGCCGCGCTCATTTTACTAGCGCATACCGATAGCTCACGTATGGGGGATTGGACTATTGCTCTCGTATCAGCTTGGGGCGCGAGTGCGGTTATTTTAATGTTTTATAAGCTCTTTACCCGTATGTTGGGTGAAAAGGGGTTAACGGCTGTTGAACGTTTGATGGGGATGGTGCTGGTAATGATATCGGTACAAATGTTCCTCGATGGAGTATCAAACTATATGAAAACTGCTGGGTAAGCGTATTGCACCAAGTTATCAAAAACCGCATTACATCGTTAATGCGGTTTTTTTATGGCAAAAAATCGCTGTTGAGGATGCTTGCTGAACCAACGCTGACAAAAGTATAAAAACCATCACCTTCCAATCTGTATCAAGTTGTTACACTCTTGGTGTCCTGATATGTTTTCACATCCCATTGAAGTTGGCTTTCCGATGAGGGAAGACAACCAATAAACAAACTTGCCATAGAGCAAATAGGCACTAGCCTTAAAAAATAGCTTGGCTATAACAGCGCAGATTGTGACGGAAGGAAGACGGTAATGCGAAGTACAAAGAGTATCACAGCGTTTGGATTGATGTTGGCCTTGCTGAGTGGCGCGAGTATTGCTGCGCCCAATCACACGCCAGCGGATGCAGGAGTCATTAATAAAGAGCGGATCCTCTATTGGTTGATTAAGCGGGGTGAAGTTTCAGAGGATGCCAGCGATAGCGTTAAGCAAGCGGCCGTTGAAGCCTTTATTGCTCGCGCAAGTTTCGCACAGCCTAAAGAGCCTAGAATGGTGATAGAGGCTGAGCATGAACGACTGCAAAAAGCCAAAACATCAGCGGTGATGCGTGCACCCGCACAGCGTGTTTTAGCGGATGCAGATGTGACTAAAACGGTTAAGGTATTAACCGTACTGATTGATTTTCCAGATTTAAAATATAATAACAACGGCTTAACAGCGAGTGATACCGACATGTATTACTCGAGTTATCCTGCTTCCCATTACAAGAATTTACTCTTCTCTACGGCTGGTTTTAGTGGCCCGCAGGGGCAAACTTTAGATTCGGCCTATCAGTATTACCAAGCTGTTTCGGGCAAAACCTTCTTCTTTAGTGGTGACGTTAAAGGTTGGTATACCGCTAGCCAAAATGCTGATTACTATGGCGCTAATGATGCTGACACTGGCAACGATGTTAATGTGACTGAACTGGTTAAAGAAGCGGTATCGCTAGCCGTAGCGAATATGTCAGCTGCAGAGCTTGCAACCTATGATATTGAAGACCCATATGATTTAAATGATAACGGTAACTTAAATGAAGCCGATGGCATTATTGATCATGTGATGATTTTCCACTCCAGCATTGGGGAAGAAACTGGTGGTGGTAAGTTAGGAGCAAATGCTATTTGGTCGCACCGTTATTACGTGGATCAAGGTACTCAAGGTTACACTTTACCGGGCTCGAGCAAAAAACTCTTTGGTTACACTATCCAACCGATCGATGCCGCGACTGGGGTCTGTACCCATGAATTTGGTCATGATCTTGGGCTGCCCGATGAGTACGACACTACAGACAACGCTAACAAAGATGGTTCACCTGTTGGTTATTGGTCTTTAATGTCGGGAGGCAGTTGGACAGGGGCTATTCCTGGTGCGCAGCCGAGTGGTTTTAGCCCCTACGCACGTTCGTATTTACAGACAAAATATAAAGGAAAGTGGCTTAACGAGCGCGAGATTAGTTTAGACAGTATTCCTAAATCGGGTATGGAAATCACGCTTAATCAGGCGATAAACCAAGATGCCGTGAATCAAATATCGATACCGCTTCCAGCGGCACAAATTGCCTTTAAAGCACCTTATCAAGGGAGTTACCAGTACTACTCTGGTCAAGGTAACATGCTGACAAACAGTATGAGCTTTACCACAACCTTGCCTAGCACCAGCGAAAAACTCACACTCTCTTTGCAGGCGAGTTGGGCAATTGAGACTGACTATGACTATATGCAAGTTAAGGTTAATGGTACGGCGATTGCGGGTAATTACACTAAGTCGATCAACGCAATTAACAATGCCCGACATATTATCACTGGTAAGTCATCAGACATCTCTACCGCAGTGGGCAGCGATGCTTGGGTTGCCTTGGAATATGATTTGTCAGCCTATGCAGGTAAGAGTGTCACCATTGAATTTACCTATGTGACCGATGAGGCGGCAATTGAGTCGGGGATTACTATCGACAATATCAGCATTAAACAGGGCGTAACTGAGCGGTATGCCGATAATGCTGAGGTGGCTGGTAAAGCGGCTCTTGTGGGTTACAGCCGCATTACCAGTACTCGCCCTGGCGCCGCATCCCGTTACCTTATTCAATTACGTAGCCATAATGGTGTCGATGCGGGCTTAAAGAGTAAAGGGTTTGATCCTGGTGTACTGCTATGGCTAGAGAATGCCAGTTACAGCGATAACAATGTATCGGATCATCCCGGCCGTAGCTTGATAGGTGTGATTGATGCTGACCAGAATATGATTGGCACTCTTTCTACCGATGAACAAATCCGTGATGCGGCTTTTAGCATGGTAAAACAAACAGCTTACTCTGGGGACAATAACCTCGATGCGGTCAGTCTTTTTGATGATAGTTTGGATTACAGCGCACCACTACAACCTCAGTCTGGCATGCAACTGCAACAACTTGGGTTGACGATGCAAGTGGTCTCTCAGGCCAGCGATAACCGCACCGCGGTAATTCGTTTAGCCAATGCGAATGCCGATCCAGCGTTAGCTCCGTTAACTGCGGCAATAAATCTGAGCCAAAATGCCTTAACCGCCACCGTGGCCGCAGTGGTTGATGGTGGCGAGGGTGCTTACACCTATGCTTGGGATTTTGGCGTTGCCGGAGCGACGAGTAATTCATCGTCGGCGAGTTATACCTACGCGAGCGCTGGAACTTATACGCTGACCTTAACGGTAACCGATGCAAAAGGCGCAATTGCCACCGCGACGAAAACGGTGGTGATGAGCTTGCCCTTAACTGCTGGCTTTAGCGTCATTGCCAACCAGCTAACGGTGAAGTTTAGCAATACCTCGGCAGGGGGCGTTGGTAGCCTAAGTTATACATGGAACTTTGGCGATGGCACCTCAAGCACTTCGGCATCGCCTTCCCACACTTATGCTCAGACGGGTACTTACACAGTGACACTGACGGTGAAAGATACACAAAATGCCACTGCCAGCAGCAGTTCAAGTGTTACCGTATCTGAGCCAACGACGCCAGGCGAAACCCCAAGTAGTGGCGGTGGTGGCAGTCTAGGTTGGCTAAGCCTGATGTTGCTCGGTGGTTTTGCATGGCGCCGCCAGCGCCAATAAGAAGGGATTGTTCTAACGAAAAATGCCTCTGATATAGAGGCATTTTTGTTTTAGCTTAAGAGAGCTAGGGTTGTAGCCTCGCCATCGCTTGTACAGCGGCCGGAAGGAACATTTCACTGACAAACATTTCCTCTTCGTCATGGTGAAAATATCGGCGTCGGCCCCAAAGTTCATGCTCGACGTTTTGCGCTAAACTCTGTGCCAGTTGGGCAAGGCGGCTATCGGTGTCAAAGCGGGCGATTTCAATGCGACCAGGAATGAAGCTATCTTGGCTAAATAATAATTCGCCGAGCGGGCGTGTACCTAGGCCTAAAAAATCGGCTTGGCGTGTCGATAACAAAGACTGAGGGATCAAGGTTCTGGCAAATACCCAAGGTACAGAATCGAGGCAGAGTAACACTTCGCGCACCCAAACGGTGTTTTGCTTAGGATATTCCCCTTCGAGCGGGGCACATTGGCCTTCACCGAGGATTTTTACTTCAAACTTATCGCAGCAGGTTTTGAGTTTTTGCGTCAGGCTTCCTGGCGCCAGTAACCATTCCTTAAGGGGAGAAGCGGGAAGATTTTTGGCATTATCGGCACAAAACCATTGAATAGATTCGCCATAGGGAAAGCTTAAGCTGGTCACATTCATTAAATACTCGTTACAATATAAGCAAACGTCGGCAGTCTACCAGATAGATTGGGAAGTTTCTTCCATTGACCATTATTGTTTTTAGGGAGCTGTAAACCGCGATGAAAAAATTATTATCAGCCTGCCTGATCTTGCTCAGTGCTGTGTTTAGCGCATATGCAGCCGACGAGAAAGCTCCACCCCCTACTGGGGATTTCGCCTATTACGGGTTTGAGCCCGAAATTGTGACTAACTATATTTCAAACCGCAAAAAGCTCGGGTTTGTAAAGATCAGTGTTGAGCTGATGGTAAAGAGTCCCGATGATTTAGTGATCGTTGAGCGCCATGATCCACTGTTGCGTGCCGCCATTATTGAGGTGCTGGGTAACCAAGCCGAAGAAAAAATTAAGTCTCTTACTGGCCGTGAAGAAATCCGCCGTGAATGCTTTGATATGGTCAATAATCTGCTGACCAAGGAAGCGGGTAAACCTATAGTAGTCAATCTACTGTTTACCTCTTATCTTTACGATTAATCCAGCCAATAGGCTAAGGGCCGATCTTTGGATTGGCCCGCTCTTGTTGAACCATCATTATGTCTAAACCCGTCGTTAAAATTGCCGCTAAGCCTGCGATGTCACCCACAGGAAAACGCAGCAAACCAAGCTCGCCTAAGCCACTTGTGGCAAAATCAGCAAAACCTGCAAAACCAGCCAAACCAAATATTGCCCCCGCTAAAGCGACGAGCAAGCCAAAACAGGGCGTTGAGAGAAAGACCTTACACCCGCGTAATTTGCATGCTCACGGCTATGACTTTTCGGCGTTGATGACGAGTTACCCTAAGCTAAAAACCTTTGTTCGGCCAACGCCATACGGCGCCTTATCTATCGATTTTGCCGATCCCTTGGCGGTGAAAACCCTCAATGCGGCCCTCTTGAAACATCATTATGGGCTGGCTTTTTGGGATATTCCTAAGGGTGCGCTGTGCCCACCGATCCCCGGACGAGTTGATTATCTGCACTACTTGGCTGATCTGTTGTTCGAAGGCGCCCCCGTCCAGCGTGCTGGACAAGTTAGCGCTTTAGATATCGGCACTGGGGCGAATGGCGTTTATGCCATCCTAGGGCATCAAGTGTATGGCTGGCAGTTTGTCGCCTCGGATATCAATCCTCAGTCGCTCACTAATGTGCAGCGGATTATCGACAATAACCCGAGTTTGCAGGGTCACTTATCTTTAAGGCAACAGCAGGATGAAAAGGCGGTCTTTAAGGGGATCATTCAGGCATCTGACCGCTTCGAGTTAACTCTGTGCAATCCTCCCTTTCATGGCTCGTTAAAAGAAGCTAGCGAAGGCTCGCTGCGCAAGGTGCGTAATCTGCAACTTAATCGCGGTGAACAGCCTAAAGCGGCCAGCGCGACCTTAAACTTTGGTGGTCAAGCGGCGGAGTTATGGTGCCAAGGCGGAGAGAGGCAATTTTTAGCCACAATGATCCGCGAGAGCCAAGCGTTTGCCGAGCAGTGTCTGTGGTTTACCAGTTTAGTGTCAAAGCAGGAAAATCTTAAACCTTGCTATCAAGCATTGGCAAAGTTGGGTGTGGATACCGTTAAAACCATTGAAATGCAGCAGGGCAATAAGATCACCCGCGTGTTAGCCTGGAGTTTCCATTCGCAGGCTAAACGTTTGCAGTGGCGAAATCAGATCGTCAGCGGGACATAAAACAACAGGCGCCGAGTGCGCCTGCTTTTTTACTCAGCCTCAATTACTGGGCTTTTCCTGTGGATGGTCGCGGCGAAATAGCGCCCACTCTTCAATCTGTTCACCGTTTGGCAAGGTACACATACCGTGTTCCCCCTCTGCGGTTCTTTGGATTTCCGATATGCCACCGAGGGAGGCGCAATACTCTGATGCCGGGTTGGCGATTTGTGCTTTCGCTTCCGTTTTTGTTTCAGCCTGAACGTTTGTTGCTGGCTCGGTTTTCTCGCCGCAGCCGATTAAGCTGGTGCCGATGATGAGGCCGATTAACAGTGGTGAGGTTAGTTTCATGCTGTTTTCCTTGTCATTGAGTGACTTATTTTCGTCCTAAAATCCGCAAAATACGCAGAAATAGATTGATGATATCCATATACAAAGCGGCGGCGCTGTCGACGGCGTTATCGACGGTTTTCGGGATTTGGTTCGCGCGGCCCCAATCGTAGCCAATATAGCCACAAAAGATCAGCACAACTATCCAATCTAAAATGCCATGATGGGTATTAAAGATAAATATTTCAATTAGTTCGACCACTATCACCAATAGTAATGCGATGGTGAGTACCCCAGATATTTTTTGGAAAAACGCTGGAAACAGCGTGCCCAAACACATCATGGCAATCGTGACTAGGCCAGTTATTCTAATCGCTTCGGTAACTAATGCGGGATCGTACTGACTGACAACCATATTAATAATCAGGCCAAAGGGCACGACTACAAAGTTATAGCCAATAAAGCTGACGAGGGGATTAGTTGAAGATTGGAACAGATAAATCCCCAAGAAGCAGGAGGCAAAGTAACCGATAAAGAACACCCACGGATTCACGCTGGCAATCGCCTCGGGGTCGATATAACTGACCATCATATAGTTCACGGCAAAACCCCAGACGAGGGTTAAGCCAATCACTAAGTTATAGACACCCGCGCCTATAATGGGGTCATCGGTTGTGCGGCGGTCAAATACGCTATTTTCAGTATCCATTTGATTTGTCATTCCTTAATTGTAAAAAGCGTGCTGAATATTAAAGGTTAATGTGCTACTCACCACATATCTTGCAGTGAGGGTGCTTGGGTAATTTCATCTCGCGAAATTCCATGGTCATAGCATCGATCATCAGCATTCGTCCTGCCAGTGTTTTGCCCATACCCGTGATGACTTTGATTGCTTCAACCGCCTGCAAGCAGCCGACCATACCGACGACGGGCGCAAGAATACCGGATTCGACACAGCTGAGTTGCTGCTCGCCAAAAAGTGAACTAAAGCAATGATAACAAGGCGTTTGCGCTTGATAGTCAAATACGGTGACCATGCCTTCCATGCGGATAGCGGCGGCAGAAATCAGTGGGATCTTGTGCTTAAAACAGCTCTGATTTAATTGCTCACGCACGCTGACATTATCAGTGCAATCGACCACGATACTGTGGTTGGCGACTAAGGCATCGATCTCATGGTCATCCAATACCGCATTGATAGTATTGATTTTAACATGAGGATTGAGCTGATTAAGGCGCTGCTTGGCCGACTCGACTTTAGGTTGGCCAATAGTGGCATCCTGATGCAGCACTTGGCGCTGTAGGTTAGAGAGCTCAACCGTATCGAAATCGACTAAGGTCATCTCGCCAATACCCGCAACGGTCAAATATTGCCCCGCCGCGCAGCCTAAACCGCCGGCGCCAATCATCAACACTTTGGCGAGTTTTAAGCGTTCTTGGCCATCGATATCCATCGCCTTGATCGAGATTTGGCGGCTGTAGCGGGTGAGTTCGCTATCGCTAAGGATGTCTACTTGTTGATTCATAAAAAGACCTTAGCAAAGCACGCTGTTAAAGGGTTCAACCGTGACTTTTGTGCCCGCTGGCGAGTCACCTTGGAACTGTTCTAACAACACAAAGCAGTTAGCCAGACTCATAGAGGTCAACATACCCGACCCTTGACTGCCTGTAATGGCGACTTCCAGCTCGCCCTGTGCATTGCGGGATAAAATACCGCGCTGATACTCAACGCGGCCGGGCTGTTTACGCACTGGTGTCGTCAGGGTAGCCGATAACATCAGTGGCGCTTTTGGGGTTAAGCCCTGCATCTTGTTTAGAATTGGCCACACCAGCTTATAGAATGTCACCATAGAGGACACAGGATTACCCGGTAAACCACAGAATACTGCTTTGCCTATGCGTCCCATGGCGAAGGGTTTACCTGGTTTGATGGCGAGTTTCCAGAAGGTGATTTTGCCTTCTTCATCAAGGATCTGCTTAGTAAAATCTGCCTCACCGACGGATACGCCGCCCGAGGTTAATACCATATCCGCTTGGCTCGCAGCATGGCGAAATGCATGGCGAATCGCCTCTGGATCGTCAGCGACAACCCCTAAATCCAGCCATTCCACATTGGCACGGCTGAGTAACCCTTGGATTGAATAACGGTTGGAGTCGTAAATTTGCCCTGGCGCTAAGTCGCTGCCCACGGGGCGCAGCTCATCCCCTGTGGAGAAAAACGCGACCTTGAGTTGGCGGTAAACCCGCACCTGACTCACGCCAATGGTGGCTAATACGCCGAGCTCGGCGGCTTTAATTTCGATGCCCGCTTTCAGCACTTTGGTGCCTTGCAACAGCTCTTCACCGCGGCAACGCACATTGGCGCCCTTAGCCTTAGGGTGATTGATTTGGATTTGATTGCCCTGTGCTTGGGTCTCTTCTTGCATTTGCACTGTGTCATAACCCGCAGGCACTGGCGCGCCCGTCATAATGCGCACACAGGAGTTAGGGGTAATTTCACCCTCAAAGCCATGGCCTGCGAAGGAACTGCCAATCAGGGTTAATGTGGTGTGCTCGGTTTGACTATTTAAATCGGCAAAGCGAAAAGCGTAGCCATCCATTGATGAGTTATCAAAGGGGGGTAAATCGATACACGAGGCCAAATCCTCTGCTAACACACGGCCAAGCGCGTGGGGAAGTGTAACGACTTCGGTGTCTGACACTGGGCTAACCTGCTCAAGCAGAAGGGGAATGGCTTGATCTGGATGCATTAAGCTAGGTTGCGAACAAGGATCGGCTTTCACGGACATCGGGTCTTCCTTATGGGCAAAGGGTTGGAGCAAATATGGGGGCTATTATGCCACGCTGCGCTTGCTTGGCTATGATCTGCATAGGAGTTTATGTGATTTGTTAGGTAGTTTTCCTTAAGTGTTGCCTAAGGTTTACTCTTTTTATACTTGAGTTTGCAGTACCGTTCGTGCGGTACTAAACGCGATTCTATGAACAAATGAAAATCATTTTTATCAATGAATCATTAACTTAGCGAAGTCAATAAAGGTAAATTTTGTTGCTTTTGCTGCCGCCCTTCATGACAATGTGAGCCGATGATTTAAGTGCGAATGCCCAAGAGGATTAACTATGCTGTCTGCAACCATGATCGAAAAGTTGAATGAACAAATTAATATGGAGTTTTTCTCCTCTAATTTATACCTGCAAATGAGTGCATGGTGTGAAGATCAAGGCTTTGAAGGCGCAGCAAAATTTATGCGCGAACATGCAGATGAAGAAATGGGCCATATGCGCCGTTTGTTCACCTATGTGAGTGAAACCGGTGGTTTACCTCTATTGGGCGCCATTGCAGCACCTCAGTCACAGTTCGATTCTCTGCTAGCGTTATTCGAGCTGACCTATGAGCATGAACAGTTAATTACTCGTCAGATTAACGCGTTAGCCCACACTGCATTTTCGAATCAAGATTATTCAACCTTCAATTTTCTGCAATGGTATGTGGCTGAACAGCATGAAGAAGAAAAGCTGTTTAAGTCGATTGTCGATAAGATCCGTTTAGTGGGTGAAGATGGCAAAGCGCTGTTCTTTATTGATAAAGATCTTGCCAAATTAGCCTCAAAGGGCGGCGAAAGTATTATGAATGCCCAAAGCCAACCGCAGGCTTAAGCGCAACATTTTTGCCCATAAAAAAGCAGCCTAGGCTGTTTTTTTATGGGCAAAAATCAGGGTTTGGGTCAATCTATTAAGCATTTACGCACTTTTCGCGCGGTTCTTGCTGCTGTAATAATGCCGGTAGTGTTTGGCTTAGCAGCGGCGTAATGGCTGCAAATGGCAGGGGCTTAGAGATCAAATAGCCTTGGGCGTAGTGGCAACCTAAATCGCGCAGTAGATTCCATTGGGCTTCGGTTTCAATCCCTTCGGCCACGAGTTCCATTTCAAGGCTTTGTCCCATCATCACGATGGCTTTCACTAAATTAGTATTTGAGCTATTGCTCAGGGCATTTTCCACAAAGCTGCGATCGATTTTTATCACAGAGATAGGGAATTTCTTCAAATAACTCAAGGATGAATAGCCAGTACCAAAATCGTCGATATAAATCTGCGAGCCTAAATGACGGATGGATTCTAGGGTGGTTAAGCAGTGGCTAGCATCGCCCATCAGCATGCTTTCGGTGATCTCAATATGCACGTTTCTTGGGTTGATATGGTGGCGGTTAAAGCATTCTTGCAGCACTTGATCAAATCCTAAACCTCGAGCATTCACACATTGGCGGCTTGAAACATTGATAGCCACGTTGAGGTGTAAGCCAAGTTGCTGCCATTGTCTGAGGTCGTGCATCGCTTGGTTGAGTACCCATTCCCCCATAGGTTCGATAAGTCCTGTTTCTTCAGCGATGCGAATAAACTGGTCAGGAGGGATTAAGCCTAAATCGGGGTCTTGCCAGCGGATCAGCGCTTCAACACTGCAGACTTTACCTGTTTTCATCTCCACAATCGGTTGATAGTGCAACGTAAACTCATTCTGTGCCACGGCACGGCGTAGCCGCTGTTCAAGCTCCATACGGGCAAACATGGCTTGGTTCATTCCCGAGGTGAAGTATTTGAAGTTATTGCGGCCGGCGTCTTTTGCCTGATACATGGCCATTTCGGTGTTGCGGGTCAGCGAGCTGACATCTAGCCCATCTTCTGGGTAAACTCCAATCCCAAAGCTGGCGGAAATTTGAATTTCCCGTTCATTCAAGCTAAAAGGCGTCGACAGGGTTTCGATGATATGGCTTGCCATATGCTCGATCGCAAATTCATTGGTGACACGGGGAAGGATAAGCACAAATTCGTCCCCGCCGATGCGGGCGACAAAGTCGGTTTTACCAGCAATATTTTCCAGTCGCTTGGCCACATCTTGTAATAATAAGTCGCCTGTGGCGTGGCCTTGTACGTCATTAATATATTTAAATTGGTCTAAATCAATCAGCAGAATCGCCAGTTTACGGGAGTCATGTTGGGCGAGCTGGATTTCATGCTGCAGCCGCTCATTAAAGAGTTTGCGATTCGGTAATCCGGTGAGCGTATCGAAATGTGCCTGATACCACAGATCCTGTTCATATTGCTTACGTTTACTGATATCCATAAACAAACCAATATGTTGGATGATTTCACCCCGTTCATTACGCACCACTGTAATCGCAAGATACTCTGGATACACTTGGCCATCTTTGCGCTTATTCCAGATTTCGCCTTCCCATTTGCTGTTTTTTTCTAATGCTTCCCACATCGCGGTATAGAAATGGCTGGTATGGCGTTTTGAGCTTAAAAGTGAAGGGCTTCGACCTTTCACCTCTTCTAAGCTATAGCCTGTGATCTGGCTAAAGGCGGGGTTAACTAATTCGATATGGTTATCGGCATCCGTCACCATAATGCCTTCGGCCGAATAGTTAAAGACCGCCGCGGCCCGATTAAGCGCTTGATTCGCTTTCTGGCGCTCGCTCAGCATACGGTTCATCGCCCGAGACATCCGCGCAAGTTCATCTGAGCCTGACACATCAATATGAATATTCAACTCAGGGTCGGCGGCCATTCGCTGCATATCATTAGCAATTTGGGTGATTTTATCCATAAAGCTACGAATGATTTTCCGCCCTAGCCACAGGGTGATGGTGGCGGTAAATAAGGCGGAGAGCAGATAAATACCTAATAAGGTTAGCGCATGCTGTTGTTGTTCATTACTCTGGCGAGCCATGGTACGCGTGATTTCATTACTGAGCGCGTTCAGCTTATTGATTCTATCTGTGGTTAATGTCCACCAGTGTTTGCTGCTCACTGGATGGGGAGGCATTAATAATTTATCAATGGCGCTAGTGAGATCGGTATTGTTGATGTGAGCAAGGGCGGTGATTTCAGCGAGCGATAGTTTTTGATCTTTTAATTGTAAGATCTTGGACATGCAGAATTGATACTGGTTGATACTCTCTTCGATAATCTGTACTGCAGGTGCAAGTGAAGGCAGGTTGATTGTTTCGCGGTTGAGTTCTGCGAGTTTTTGCTGAATCGTGGCTAAGGATTGATTGAACTTCTCAAGCGATATCAGGCTACCCGTTAATAAGTAATCTTGAAAACTATCGATTAACCCATCGTAACCCAGATTGGCGTTGATGCTTTGTACTAACGTGCTGATATGGATCTGTTGCTCTATTTGTTGACTGATTTTAAGTATTCGCAAGCTTTCCGGTGAGGCTTGTATCTGGCGGATGAGGGAATGTCTGTCAGATATTGAGGCATTGCTGGCATGGGAGATGGCTTGGCCATATTCATACATAATGGTATTGATGGCTTTGTAGTCATTAATGCTGAGGCTTTCTGACAACAACATACGATTGATGGCGCTGCGTTCTTTCACCGCCAACTCTTGCACCATCAGTAGATTCAGTAAATCCGCGTAGGCTCTTGATTGATTAATATCATTGGTGAGTAATTGCAGTTGTTGGATTAACTGCATTAATTCAGAATTAAATTGTTGATATAAATCGATAAATGCAGATGGGTGTTGATCGAGAGCTTCTTGGCGGCTCGATGCCAATTTATGACTTAGCAGCGTTAAACTCGTCAGTTTTTCCTGTAACTGGGTCGATGCCAGTTGGCCACTTAACGCAGTATTCAACGCAAGCAAAGCCGGACTTTTAAGCAGTGCTTCTAGTGCATCAGAGGTCAGTTGTTGCTGTTGTAATAGACGAGTTTCATCTTGAGGCGTAGTGGCTGGGAGTAATTGGGTACTTAATCCATATTCGTTATGAAGTTGATAGAGTAATTCATTGATTTTTGAAGTAGTTTGTATTGCCAAATGGTTTTGAGTGGCAAAGCGATACTCTTTCACAAGTACATACATTCGCGACAGCACAAAAATACTCATCATCAGCAAAGGTAGCAGCGAAAACAGAATCAGTTTCTGTTTCAAGCTGAGATGCTGTAGCGTGGATGGCATACAAACTTACTCCTCAATTGGCCTGATTTGAGACATAAAAAATCAAGGAATTTCCTTGATGGGGTGAAAGCGGAAGGTCAGGCACTGGGTGCGAATATTTAACATAGAAGCCTGTAGCTCGCGACCCTTGGTTTATGGATATCTAATCTAGCTCACGAAATTCAGCTATTTATTATATACACCTAAGATTATATTTTTATTGATGAAATTTTCTCCTAGCAGATAAATTGTTTTGCTGTCTGTGATATTTAGCGTGATTTGATACTTAACCAAAGTGTTTTATCGAAGTTAAATAAAAAAGGACGCGGGCCTTCGCACGCGTCCTTTAAATTGCATCCTGTTTATGGGGCCAAATTTAGCCTACATTGGCTAATAACGACTTACGGTAAACCACGATATCTTCAATCGTCAGTACAGGCATTTTATGCGCTGCACCAAAGGCAATAATCTCAGGCAGACGCGCCATAGTACCGTCGGGGTTAGTGACTTCACATAACACGCCTGCGGGCTTGAGTCCGGCCAGTTGCATTAAATCAATCGTGCCTTCGGTGTGGCCACGACGAGTTAACACGCCGCCGGGTTGAGCGCGCAGCGGATACACATGGCCTGGGCGAGCCAAATCGCTTGGCTTAGCATTGTCGGCGATGGCGGTTTTAATGGTGGTGACACGGTCAGCGGCCGAAACCCCTGTAGTGACGCCCACTTTGGCCTCGATACTCACGGTAAACGCGGTGCCATATTGGCTCGAGTTGTTTTCGACCATAGGTGGCAGTTCAAGGGCTTTGACCTTTTCGTCCGGTAAACACAAACACACGATACCGCTGCATTCGCGAATGAGCATGGCCATTTGCGCATTGGTTAGTGACTCGGCGGCAAAAATTAAGTCGCCTTCGTTTTCCCTATCTTCGTCATCGACCACCAACACACCTTGGCCTTGGCGCAGGGCATTAAGACCCGCTTCAACGCGTTCGATAGCAGTACCAAAAGGAGCAAGTAAAGACTGATTCATGGTTAATATCCTTCAAAAATACGACATGGGAATAATCCAGAATCAGGGCGTGCAGAAATACAGCCGTTACCCAAAGGGATTGAGCTGTAGCAATCGACCCGCTTTAAGCGCAGGCTTAAAAACGTGATTGCAAAATATGAGGCTAACAGCAGGGATACTTAGCTCAAGTTAATGCCAATTATCCAAGTGTTGTCTTACATTCTCTTCCATCCGGACTCAGTACTGTTGCTTGCGGCAAACAGTCCATTACCGTCGGCTCTGGAATAGTAGCGCTCGATAGGCATTAACCATGGCGAGACAAGCTAGGGCACCAGATCTGCTGACCCCGAATTGCGTTCGGGCGCTCGCGGGCTTTAGTGTGGGGAAATTTTATTCACCTCACTATTTACCGCCGGTGGGGAGTTTCACCCCGCCCTGAGAATTGTTGTTAGGCTTTAGCCTAAAAACGCGGTTATGTTGCGCCTAATTATTGGTGATGGCAACAACATCGCGCCTGAAATTGGGCAATGTTTGCGCAAGCGCACAATGCTTTGGGATCCTTAAGCAAGCGCAATCTTTAGGAAACTCGCAACTTGAGCTAGCTTGGGTATATCATATCCGGCACATTTACTTATTGGCTTGCCGTCGTGCCCCACGATGGTGTTTGAACGTCACAAGGACGTATACATGCGCTCTCTGCTGCTTACTTTAGGTCTTGCTATGTTATTACCCGGTTGCTCCACTCCAAAAGGGCAAGTCTCTGCGCCCGTTGCGGAAAAAATTCCCCATGTGATGACCTTGCACGGGGTCACACGCACCGACGATTACTACTGGATGCGCGACGATAAACGCCAAGATCCCAAAGTATTGGCGCACCTTAAGGCTGAGAATCGTTATACCCAAGCTTACTTTAAGCCGCTTAAGTCATTGCAAGACGGGTTGTTTAACGAGCTGACTGGGCGCTTAGTGGCCGATGAGTCGAGTGTGCCGTACCAATGGCACCAGCATAGTTATTACCGCCGCTACCAAGAGGGCAGCGAATATCCGCTGATCGCCCGCAAAGGCAGTGACGGGGTTGAGCAAATGATGCTGGACGTGAATGAACGCGCCAAGGGCCATGAGTTTTATGGTTTGGGCGGCGTTAGCGTCAGCCCAGATGAAACCATGTTGGCCTTCGGTGAAGATGTGTTAAGCCGCCGCGTATATAACATCTATTTTAAAGATATCGAATCCGGCGCTATGATCACCGATGTGCTTGAAAACACAGAGGGACGCATCGTTTGGGGCAATGATAATCGCCATGTGTTTTATATCGCCAAAGATCTGCAAACCCTGCTGGGTTACCGCGTGTATCGCCACGAACTCGGCACACCACAATCGAGAGATGTGTTGGTGTATGAGGAGCAAGATGATGCTTATTACATCTCCCTCGGCAAGAGTTTAGATGAGTCGCAAATCGTGCTGTTCCATGAGAGCACCACCACTAGCGAAGTGTCAGTGCTGGATGCAAACGATCCTTTAAGCCTGTTCAAACCTGTGCTTGCGCGGGAAGAAGGCCATGAATACAGTGTCTCTAAGCTGGGTGATAGTTATTACATCCTCACCAACTGGCAGGCGATAAACTTTCGCTTAATGAAAGTGGCGATTAAGGATGCCGCCGATAAATCCAAATGGCAGGAAGTAGTTGCTCACAATCCCAATGCGCGGCTTGAAGATGAGCTGGTGCTGAAGGATTACCTGATTATTCAAACCCGTGAAAATGGCCTGACACGGATTAAAGTGATGCCATTCAATGGCCAAAAGCCTTTTGAGCTGAGTTTCGATGAACCCGCTTATGTGCTGGGTTTAGATGTTAACGCCCAGCAAGATAGCGATAAGTTACGGGTTTTCTACTCGAGCCTGACCACGCCCGAGGCGATTTATGAGTACCACTTAAGCAATCCCGATAGACGCGATCTGCTTAAGCAGGAACAAGTACTCGGTGGCTTCGATGCCAGCCAATATCGCGCCGAACGTTTATTTGTCACCGCCCGCGATGGCGCTAAGGTGCCAGTGTCCTTGGTGTATCGTAAGGATAAGTTCAAGAAAGACGGCACCAACCCTCTGTACCAATATGGTTATGGTTCCTATGGTTACACTGTTGAGCCCGACTTTTCGTCGTCGGTTATTAGTCTGCTCGACCGTGGCTTTGTATATGCCATCGCCCATGTGCGCGGCAGCGAAATGTTAGGCCGCCCTTGGTACGATGCGGGCAAATTACTGAATAAAAAGAATACCTTTAATGACTTTATTGATGTCACTACGGCCTTAACCGAGCAAGGTTATGGTGATAAAAATAAAGTGGTGGCCTCGGGCGGCAGTGCTGGTGGGCTGCTAATGGGCGCGATTGCCAATATGGCGCCTGAAAAGTACTTTGCCATTGCAGCACACGTGCCCTTTGTGGATGTGGTCACGACCATGCTCGATGAGTCGATTCCGCTCACTACCAACGAGTACGATGAATGGGGTAATCCAAACGACAAGACCTATTTCGACTATATGCTCAGCTACTCGCCCTATGACAATGTTGCCGACCATGAGTACCCACACCTGTTGGTCACCACGGGTTTGCATGATTCACAGGTGCAGTATTTCGAGCCTGCTAAATGGGTAGCAAAACTGCGCGAAGTGCAAAATAAATGGTACAAACTCGACGATAAGGTATTGTTATTCCAAGTCGATATGGATGCAGGACACGGTGGCAAGAGTGGTCGTTATCGCCAGTACCAAGACACAGCGCAGGAATATGCCTTCTTCTTAAGTCTGCTCGGCATGACTAAGTAGGCGCCAACGGGTGACCGATTTAGTGATAGAAGCCGCCAATTCAACTCCCTCGGCTAGCCCCCCAAAAGGGGCTAGCCAAACTCAAGCTGTTAACAAAGCTCAGCTTTCGAGCAAGCCTGAAGCGCAAGTAACTGAGCAAGCTGTGACTTCGGAGCAAGGCGCAACATCAGAGATTGAACAAGCATCAACGTGGTATCTGTATCTTATCCGCTGCGCCAATGGCCACTTATACACCGGCATCACCACAGATGTCGCACGCCGATTTAATGAGCATCAATCAAGCAGCCCCAAAGCAGCAAAGTACCTGCGCGGCAAAGGGCCATTAACCCTGATGTATCAAGAACAAGTCGGCACCCGTAGCGATGCCCTCAAGCGTGAAATCGCGGTTAAAAAGTTAAGCCGCGATCAGAAGTTGGCGTTGATTGAATCTGTGATCAGATGACACTGAACACTGACATCATTTAGATCTTATTGTTTTCAAGCAAAAGCTAAATCAAAGTCGTGGGGCTTCACCCCACACCCGACCAAGGAGGACTGCTCGTCCTATCCTCCTTGGATGCTCCAATACGCCCCTAACGGAGTTGAAAGCCCCTTGGGCATAAGCGTTCTTATGCTATCGCGTCAGACGCTCGTCCCTGATTCGACTGACGCTATCTCGGCATCCATGCCTCGCTCACGCAACGACCGCAAATGCCCTGCGGCAACTCCGAGGGGATGCGTATTCTGTTGCTTCGGAGTTGTCTGTGATTTGCTTAAACAAATACGCATGTCCTGTCTTTCTGTTTTCTTTTCCATCATTTAACAGTTGCAGTCGCGATAAACTGTTCAATCTACCAATGTTGAGTAACTAGAAAAACAAGGAGTATATATTTTAATCATCATAGATTTTATGATCTTATATGACTATAATGGCTTTGCTCTTTAGTGTTATTAGGATTAACTCTATGATGTTTAATCTAGTTTGGTGTTGCGCCAAACTCTAATTTATTGGGCAGATTTACAGTTGCGGAACAACATTTTTGAGCCGCAACCGCTGCTCATCCTTCGCAGACGCTTACGGATCAAAAATGTTGTTCCGCGGCTTTAAGTAAAGAGCAATTTGCGGTACAGAAGCAAATGCTTCTGTACCGCACTCAATTGAAAAGACTTAATGAATGGACATAAAACTTTATGAACAGCTAAATAGTACAAATATTGGCTTTAATGAGCTGTTTCTCCGTTCGCCATCTAAACACTATAAAGTATATAAAATTCCTAAGAGAACCCTTGGCTTTAGAACTATTGCTCAGCCGACACCAGCTGTTAAACGTATTCAAAAGCAAATTGTATCAATAATTTCAAAAAACGCTAAAGTACATCACTGTGCGACTGCGTATGTTCGAGGAAAAGGCATAAAAGAAAACGCTAATAAACATGTGTGCTCGGAATATATTCTTAAAGTAGACTTAGAGAACTTTTTTAATAGTGTCACTCCAAAAATGCTATTTAAAGCATTAAAAAAACAAAAAATAGTTTTATCCCAAATTGATGAGAAAGTTATTGAGCAATTTTTATTTTGGAATATGAGTAAAAAAATTAATGGGAAATTAGTATTAAGCGTTGGAGCTCCCAGTTCTCCATTTATATCTAATCTAGTTATGTATAGTTTTGATAAAAAAATGGAGGAATATTGCTCTAAGGAATCGATTGTTTATACAAGATATGCCGACGACTTAACATTTTCAACTAAATCCAAAGGGATTCTTTTTACTCACTTACAATTTGTGAGAAAAATGATTGCCAAAGAATTCAGTTCTAAGTTAATGCTAAATGAATCAAAGACAGTTTTCTCATCTAAAGCGCATAATCGGCATGTCACCGGTATTGTTTTAACTAATAATAATAAGCTGTCATTAGGTCGGGAAAAAAAACGATATATATCAGCTTTGATTCATAAATTTAAACTAGGTAAGTTATTGATTGATGATATTTATCACTTAAAAGGGCTTTTATCACATGCGTCGCACATTGAAAGGGACTTTATTCTAAAAATGTCAGAAAAGTATGGTGCGGAAGTGGTTCTAGAGATAAATAAATTTTCTTGTGGAGAATCTAATGATGGCTGAAATTCCAAGAGAAGTTAAGAAACTTGTTAGTAAATCTGACGCTGGAGATTATATATCATCATATCAATTAGCTAAAATCTATAATGATGGTATTGCAGGTGTTGATATAGATATATCTAAATCTGCTCACTATAAAGAAAGGTGCGCAAATCAATTACTAGATTACAAATTTTCGCTGCAATCATTAAAGCTGATAAACTATAAGGGATTTCAAGAATTAGATATTAGCTTTTCCTCCAGTAACACAACGATACTGGTAGGAAATAATGGTAGTGGGAAGTCTACAATTCTTGATGCTATCCAAAAGACTCTAACACATATCAGCTCGAGACTTACAACACGCTCTTATAATGGCGATCAAATTGATGAAATGGAAATTAATAATAACGCAGATTTTTCAACTATTATTCCAACTTTTTCAATTAATAAAAATCGCTTTCAATTCGAGTTATCTCAAAGTCGTCCTTTGGTTGAGATAAAGAAGAAAAGCAAATTTTCTGAGCTGAATGAGATAGGGCTGCTGCTTCGACAATGTAATTCTGCGATTCCTAATTTTTCTTTGCCATTGCTCGCAAGTTATACGGTAGAAAGGGCCAATGATGTCACTACAAAAGATATTGAAATTTCTGAAGAGATTTTAAATTCTCAAGAGTGGGATAAATCAAGGGCATATAGTAAAAGCTTAACAGGGAAAGCCGATTTTAAATTATTTTTTAGATGGTTTAAGGAACAAATAGAAGAAGAGAACTCTAGCAACACAGATCTTAACTACTTGAAAGCAAAGATTGAAAGTAAGCAGCGTGAACTTGAAAATCCTTTGCTTAAAGCTCTTATGTCTGACTCGAATGTAACACCTAAAGCTAAAGCTCTATTTGATAGTTATATCGCTGAAATTGAGGGGTTAAAACGTGAGCTTAATAATCAATCTGATGTTAATAATAAATCACTAGAGTGTGTTCGTGATGCAATATACAGATTTCTGCCTGGATTTTCTGAACTAAAATTGCGTAGAAATCCTTTGGATATGACGATTAAAAAAGGCGACCAAATTTTAAGTGTTCTTCAATTATCTCAAGGTGAAAAAAGTCTTTTAGCATTAGTTGCTGATATTGCAAGGAGATTAACCCTCCTTAATCCACATGGAGTTAATCAACTAGATGGAACTGGTTTAGTTGTAATAGATGAAATAGATCTTCATCTACATCCATCTTGGCAGCAAATGATAGTTAAAAGGCTAGAGTCAACTTTTAAAAATATACAGTTCATAGTAACTACGCATAGCCCACAGGTGTGCCACACAGTGGATAGCGAGAATATATGGCTATTAAAAGAAGGTAAAAAATTCAAAGCTCCTAAAGGTGTAAGAGGTTCCCTTTCATCATGGGTATTAGAAAACTTATTTGAGGTTGACGCTCGTCCACCAGACGACTCAATAACAAAGTTGCTAAACTCTTATAAAACAATGGTTTATAATAACGAATATGAATCTGATGAAGCTGTTAAAGCAAAAGAGATTTTGATTAATCATTTTGGTGCAGATTATGACGTACTTGTTGAATTAAATTTGTATATCGAAAATCAAGAGTGGGAGAAAAGCTTTGAGAAAGATATATAAGTCCAGTGATGACAATGATTTAACAATATATGCATCAATGCATCCTTTTGCCACTTGGGATGATTTTCGTGATTTTGACAGCGGAAATGTATACAAAGTTATAAAGAAAAAAATTTTTCATGAACAATATGAGTTATGTGCTTACTGTGAGTCTGATTTATCAGCGGCATTAGCAAACAATAGGAGAGTTGAGCATTTTCAATCAAAGTCTGATGGCATTGAGGACGGAAGGAATATCCATTTAGACTGGTTTAATCTACTAGGTGTTTGTGTTGGTGGCAGTGATTATGAAAATATGAAAGTATATGAATTGCCATTTAATTTAAGCTGTGATGCCCATAAAGCACATCTGGAATCTACTCAAAAAAATTTAGATAAGAATTGGAATGGCAAAGTAATTTCCCCGCTAACAATTCCTGAGCATCATATTCTTTTTAAATTTGAAAAATCAACCGGTAAACTTTTTCCTGACCCTGATTACTGTTCTATGCATAAATTTAGTGAAAATCAATTTGAAACTACAGAGGAACTTGTTAACGAAACTATCCGTGTTTTTAATCTGAATTGCGATAGGCTTAATAAGGCTAGGCTTCAAGTTTTTTATTTTTTACAAAAACAAATTAAGCTCGCTAGGAAAACTAATAATCTTAATCAGCTTAAAAGATTCGTCAATAGCTGGAATAGGGATAAACCTCTATCATTCCAAACAACTCGAGATATTCTTTTAAGAGAATATAAGCAAATTTTAGCTGATTGAAGCTTTGGTTTATCGAGTCACTAACTGTTAAATTTCCTTACAGGAATGATAGGGCTGGAAAAACTCTTTTCGAATAAGCACGAAGCTAGTAACTAATGCATGTAACTTCGCTAGGGGCGTCTTGGAGCATCCAAGGATGATAGGACGAGCAGTCCTTCTTGGTCGGGTGTGGGGTGAAGCCCCACGACTTTGACTTTTTAAATATATCAACAAACAAAATTACGCCTTATTTATATACTCATTGCTACATTTTCCTCCGAAAAACAAATAGGTAAAACGTTACCAAAGGCTTACCTGAATTGAGCCTGAGAAAGTCTCAGACGCAAAAAGATGCCACTACAAGGGGGTAGTGGCATAAAGTGCATAAGAATGTCCATGGAACAGTAACGCAAAAGGGGGTGGGTAGAAGACTGACATTTGGTTGGGTACTGCAACATCAGTCTCTACGCCGGGAAGTTGGTGGAGCGGTAACGCTGTTAATCTAACGGGCTCAGTGTTTGCTTACTGGGCCATCGATTTTATCGAAGCTCACATCCCCTGAACCTGCCGAGAGAATGGTTAAGCCCTTAGTGTTCACCACATTGATATCGCCTGAGCCATCGTTGATGGTGACTGTGTTTTGCACATTGGCGACGTTGATTTCGCCAGAGCCGTCATCGATGGTAATGCTGCCTTTAATATCATTGACTTGGATGCCGCCAGAGCCATCGACAATCGCTAGGTTGCCGTTGACTTGGCTGACTTCAATCGCGCCAGAACCATCGTCGATGCTGACATTATTGCCGCCATGGATAACCAGTTCGCCCGAGCCATCCTTGACCTTGATATCCGCGGTCATCTTGTTGATCAAAATCGCACCCGAACCATCGTCAATATCCAGCGCTAATCCGGCGGGCACTTGTAACTTAAGGTCGATATAGGGTGAGTAATTGCTAAAGCTGCTATGGGATTCAAAGTCGGCCTTAAGCTGGGCTTTGTTGGCCTTTTTCTCAAGGGTGAGAATGACTTTACTATCGTCATTGCTATAGATATCAGCGACTAACTTAATTTGGGTTAGGCCTTCGACGCCGATTATTTCAAGACTGCCTGCACCGGTTTCGGCGACGAGTTCTTGTAGGTCTTGAGCATCGAGGCTGAGTTCACGTTGCTGGTGATCTAAATCCGGCATGCCGGCGGCGTTCACATTGATAATGCAGCCAGTGAGTGACACACCAACGGTAAAAGCGGCGACAAATCCGAGGGTGAATATAAAAGGGCGTAGTGACATTTTCTTCTTCCTTGTTATCGGCACTCGATAAGCTGCAGAGTGCGGAGTCTATGGCGATAAGTGCTATGTCGAGAGATAGCACATCCTATGCCAACTTTTAAATTCCTTAATTATCAGTTAAATACTGTAAATGTGTCCGCTTGGTCGTAGGCGGACATGTCCGCTGAATGAGTGATTTTTCCCAAAGAGTGGTGAAATTACTCACTTATTCGGTTAGCGTGTGTCCATTCAGCCCGCGTGGCTAACAGCATAACCAGAAAGGATTCACATGGATTACTTAACGACCAATAAAATCGCTTGGGATGCTCGCACTCGGGTGCACTTAACCTCTGATTTTTATGATGTTGAAGGCTTTTTGAATGGCAACACCTCCTTAACGGAAATCGAATTAAATGAGCTTGCGGTGGCGGGTAAGAGCCTACTGCATCTGCAATGTCACTTTGGTTTAGACACCCTGTCGTGGGCGCGAATGGGCGCAAAGGTGACTGGGGTCGATTTATCCGAGGTGGCGATTGCTGAGGCGCACAAGCTGGCGTTGCAGACGCAATTGTCCGCCGAGTTTATCTGTAGCGATGTCTACAGCGTTGCGGGCAAGGTTGAGCCGCAAGATATTGTCTTTACCTCCTTTGGCGCCATTGTATGGCTGCCGGATTTAACGCTCTGGGCGCAGACCATTGCGGCGTGTTTAAAGCCCGGCGGACAGTTTTATATGGCCGAGTTTCATCCGGCGCAGCAGCTATTCGATGGGTATAGCTATTTTAATCGCGGTGAGCCAGATATAGAGCAGGAAGGGACCTATACCGAGAATGCCGGTGATGAGCAGCAGACCTTAATGTGCTGGTCCCATAGCTTGTCTGAAGTGATAAATGCCTTGTTGCAGGCGGGTTTAGAGTTAGCGTTCTTCCACGAATTTGCGTTTAGCCCCTATAACTGTTTCGCAGGGCTAGAGGCGCAAGCCGATGGCCGTTATGTGCTCACACACCAAGGGCAGCATGTGCCCTTGGTATATAGCATAAGCGCGCGTAAGCCTGCTTAATCCTTGCTGTTTTTAACTGTGAGGATTAACGGCTACGGTAGACTGGATATTTAAGATATTGATTATCGTAGTAAGGGCTGCGCTCATAGAACCAGCGTAAGCGTGCCTCGGGATCGGCGGCAAACTCTGGGTTTTCCAGCGCTTTGTTAAATTCCGCCTGTAACTTGGGATCTTCCTTCAGCATCTTGGCGGCCAGCGGCTCTACGGCGTAGTCCTCAATATATTCGGTACGGGTAAAGATAGGGTTGAAGAAGCCCCATTGCAGTAACGAGTCCGGTGATTGTGGCTCAAGCAGTAAAATCGCCAGATCGCCTAAGGGTTGATCTGTGCTGATTTTCACTGTGCCCGCAGGCAAGGTGGTGGTCAGTTTCGCCAGTGTCGAGTCGGCCTTCACTGTGAGTCGACCCTCGAACGCCTTGGTATTAAACACCGGATTGCTCAGGCTATATTGCTGCAATTTAAGCTCTGTTGGCTTGCTTAAACGCGTCATCCGAATGCCGTGTAGATTTAAGCGGTCGATCACTTGTGTCCACTGGGCGGGAATATAGTAAGCACTCGGGCGAGTGACTTTAATGTCGGGCACAGTTTCGGCAATCACAGGTAAATTCGGGTACAACTTAGGCTCGCCTGTCCAACGCACAACCTCGGTGCCGCTAATCGGACTCTGCTCAAGCTGGTAATCTATGCCTTTAAAATCCCAGCCTTTAGCCAGTGGTGCCGATTTCCACGTTAATGTGATCAGTGGCGAGGCACGGTATTTATCCTCTTGAATCGCACTCTTTAACTTGGTCGCTTGGTCGCCAACGGTTTTTAGGGTTTGCTCTAGCATCACATAGGTGCCAAGTACGCGCTGCTTAAAGGGTTTTAAGCTGTGGTTCTCAATCAAAATAGTGGGCAGATGACGGGCATCACCATAACCATTAGAGAAGCGTGGGCTAGGGTTCCACAGTGACATGCCTTTAGTGATATCGGTATTGTCGACGGCGAAAATCAGCGAACCTGGGACATGGCCTTGGGCGGTTAATGCCGCTTCGACCGCTGGGCGGTAGCTATTTTCGAGCCAACGGAAACTGGCGGGACTCAAACCTTGGGCGAGATTGTAGCCGAAGGTGATGTCGTACTGGTAATCGATACCATCGGTGACATGCACATCGATATACAGATCCGGTTGCCACACATTGATTGCCCGCAGCATATGCTGCATTTCTAAGGTGTCGGCCTTGGCGTAGTCGCGGTTAAGGTTGAGGTTATTGGCATTGGTGCGCCAGCCCATATTGACCGGACCACGTTGATTTACGCGGTTAAATTCGCCGCTGCGCTCATGGGCATCGACGCTAAACATAGGCACAAACAGCAAGTTGGCCTTTTCGAGCAGGTCGCTCTTGTCACCTTTGACTATATCCCGCAGCAGCATCATGCCGGCGTCTTTACCGTCGATTTCGCCCGCGTGGATCCCTGCCTGTACCAGAATCGTCGGCTTAGTGTTTTGCTTTAGTCGTGCCGATTCGTTAATGCCTTCACTGCTGGCGACATACATCCAAATATCGCGCCCTTGAGGGCTCTTGCCTAGGCTGACTTTCTGCAATTTGGTGGTTTCGGCCGCTAATCGGTCGAGCCAAGTGATGGTGTCGTCATAGCTTGGGCTTTCGGTGCCGTTGCTTTGCTCGAAGGGCGTCGCCCATTCGTTATCGGCGCTGAGTAACAGCGACTCACTGGCACCGTGCCACGTGATGCTCGGCGGTAGAATGGCGTCATTCACAAAGGTATTGGCGTGAGTCGGTGTCGCTGTCACTGCGGCTTCGGGAGCAGCTTCTGTTGCGGGCAAAGCGCTGCTGTCGGCACTGGTGTCAACCGCGTCGGTTTTAGCGGCCTCAGCGTTGGCAGCTCCAGTCGTCACTTCGGGTTGCGCGACTTCGGCATTTGCGGCAACGGCTAACTGGGCGGTGAATAGTGAACCCGCCGATAAGCAGGCAATGGCGATAACGGAAGGGGAAAACAAGCGCATGAAAACAGTCCACACATCGAATTTTTATTAGGGCGGTATCTTTTCATTAAGCCCCTGCGAGTGCAAGGGCTGCCAAGGGTTTATCTTGATCTGACTGAGTGATTTTTGCTGCCATTCCCCGTGGTAACAGCCTATGAAGGCTTGGCGGTTTTATGTAACACGGTTTGTCCGCTATAGGCGATTTCGATAATCTCAATATCGGCGTAGAGGGCTTCGACGGCGATGGCGAGTTGATAGATAAGCCAGCCGTATCCCGTGAGGGCAAATCCCTGCGCGACTTCATTGGCGAAAGGGGCCGAATTTGGCGTCTGAACGGCCAAGCTAAGTTGTAATCTGTGCTGCAACTCTTGCTCTAGTGCATTTGGTAGTGTGGGCAATGTCGCTGTTTTGCCTGCAACAAATTCACTCAGCCTGTGAAGATACGCCGTAAGCTCGGCGGCGACTTTGTTGATTTGGTGATATGCCTCTTTGTCGGCCTCCTGCCAACGACTCAAAGGCAATAACTCGAGTAGGGTGATCAACCTAACCTGTTTATTAACTAATTCTGCCAGCAGCACTTTATGCTTTTTCAGGGTTTGGCTTTCCCACTCGAGGGAGAAAAACAATTTCTTCTGGGTTAATACCGCCTTCATCGCCGCCTCTAGTTCGGCGCGAAAATCTAAATCATGGTTGGCGGGGGCCTGTAAGTGTTGGGTCAGTACCTTGGCCATATTGTCGATGGCATTAGCGAGCTGGCTGCGCCAGTCCTGTTTGGCCTTAATCGGGAAGATAAACAGCGACACCAGAATGGCGATAACACAGCCGAGCAGAATATTCGCCGTGCGCCAGAGCGCCTCTGAGGTGTCGTGGTTCGCATCGCCCACCACGATAATAATGGTGAACCCCGCCACCAGATAGGCATAGCTGTAGCGTCCCGCCGAGATAAAACAGATCAGCGTGACTCCTAAGATCAGTAGCCCCATAATCAGCCAATAACTGTCGATAGTGGCCACTAACATCACGCCATAAGCCGAACCTAAACAAGTGCCTACCGCACGTTGCAGGGACTTTTCAATCGCGCCGCCCACCTGCGGCAGACTCATCATAATGATCACTATGGTCACCATGCTCCAAATAAAATGCGGCGGCGACCAAATGGCGTTAATGGTGACGGCAATCAGTAGGGCGAGGCCGAGTTTAAGGGCGTGAATGGCACGGAAATGACGATAGATAAAGTCGGCAAAAGGGCTTGCAGGGGCAAAAACGGACATAATGCAACACTCCTTTGGACTGATAGTAGCCAAGCCATTATCGCAGAAAGGCATCGTGCTCGTGTGGCTTGGCGGATAAAGAAATACAAATTGCGAGGCGGCGCCGTTTGAGCTTAGCCCAAGGCGTCGCCAAGATCACATTAACCTGCATTAAGTGATAAGAAATCAGTGGGATAAGATGCGGTATATCGAAGTTTAAGCCATAAAAAAGGCTTGAATAAGCAAGCCTATTCAAGCCTTGGTATATCAATGTATTCACACCGTTAGTTCGAGCTTGGCTCTGCGGTGTATTTATCCATAATCACGGCGCAGGCGGCGTCACCCGTGATGTTGAGCGCGGTGCGGATCATGTCAAACACCCGGTCGAGGGCGAATAACAATGGTAAACCGTCAATCGGAATACCGGCGGCCAGTAGCACAGCAACCACTAAAAACGATGGACCGGGTACACCCGCTTGGCCAATGGCGCCTAAGGTTGAGGTAAAGATAATCGCGGCATAGGCCGTCATCGACAGATCGACGTTGTACATTTGCGCGAAAAACATGGCGACTAAACCATAATAAATCGCGTTGCCGCTCATATTGATGGTGGCGCCTAAGGGCAGCACAAAGGCGGTGGTGGCCTTAGAAACCTTAAGATCTTCCTCACAGGTTTCCATATTCACTGGCAGCGTGGCCATGGATGACGCCGTCGACAGTGCCATCACCTGAGGTTTTTTCATCGCCGAAATAAATTGGCGTGCCGATACCCTAGAAAACAGCTGCACCACTAAGGGGAAGAACACAAAACCGTAGATCAGAATCGCGGCCACAAACACGGCAAACAGCTTAAACACCACTTCTAAGGCATCGAAACCGAAGGTGCCGACGGAATCGGCCATCAAACCAAACACCCCAATGGGCGCAATTACCATCACACAGTTGATCATCCACACAAAGGCGTCGACGACGGTATTTAACGCCGCCATGATGGGCTTAGCGCCATCGCCTTTGACCTTGGTCAGCGCGATACCGAAAAATATACTAAACACCAGAATTTGAAGGATATTTCCGCCAGTCAGCGATTCGAACACATTGGTTGGGATCATGCCAATAAAGGTGTCCATTACCCCAGGCAGTGCGCCATGTTCGGCAGTTACTTCCATCAGACCGCTACTGCTATGGGCGGTAAAGTCGACGCCCGCGCCGGGGGTAAACATATTGCCCATGACCAACGCTAAGGCAACGGCAATCCCCGAAGTGACAATAAAGAAACCGAAGGTGCCGACACCAATCTTACCCGCCGAGGGGCTATCGCCTAGGCTGGCGGCGCCGCTGATGATAGACACCAGCACCAGTGGGATCACTAGCATTTTGATTAAATGGATAAAGATGGTGCCCAGTGGTGCGAAGATGCTCGCACTTTCACCCATCATAAAACCGACCAGTGCGCCAATCATCATGGCAATAACCACTTGCACACCAATGTTGCCTAATAAACTCTTGCTCTTCATTCTTGCGAAACTCCCCAATTACCGCGGCATTTTGTGTCTTAAGACTAGTTATCTATTTACAGGCCTGCCCTCGCTTTTGGCGTAAAAGCTCAGCCCTGACACGTTTTTTGGGCGCCTAAGGTATCACAGTTGGCGTAACGGGTTTTGTGAAACATCACCAACCTTGGTTTGAAAATAACCAAAACCTAAATAACACCATGTCTAAATGGATAATGTTTAAAAATACATGCCGTAAAATGATGTTTGCTCAATTGTGGCTTGGGTTTTGTCCATCGAATTGATGAATTGTGATTTTGGCTTTGATGGACGCAGATATCCTCTCGTATTCTTGGGGCGGGTTGAGTTGCGAGAGCTCCCATCTCTTACTCGTATGCATCTTGAGGGTGGTGAATAGCCTCTATGACCATGCAGCTCAGTGACTCACTCGGTTTTCCCAATGACAACGCCATTTCGAGGACATAATGAATATCACCTCATTTTTCGGTCAGCCCGAGTCGTTACAGCGCTGGATAAGAAAATGCATCGAGCAACCGGGATTAAGTTATTGGCTGGTTTATCAAGATCTTGATGAAGGTGAATCCCTACGGCTGACCACGTTATTGTTCCCGATAGTGGCTAATATGAGGGATCTCTCGGATGATGAAATTGATGCCTTTGAGGATGGCTTAGGCCACAGTGACTATGGTTATCTGCTAAACACGGATCAAATCGAGGATGTGATTGATAATCTTAAGCAGCAAAAAGCTCAGCCCAGTGAACAGGAACTGCTTGAAGCCATTATCTTTTACTATGAGCGAGATGCGTTTATTGATATTTAACTATTTGTATTTATATGTTTTTAACCAGATAAAATGCCGACGGTTGATGTCGGCATCGACGTTTAAGGCGAGACGGTAAGCGGTGCAGTGTTTAGTGGTTATTGAGGTATCGAGCGCCTGTTTATTATAAATTCAATGTTACAAGTACTCGATACTTCATTTTGCCCTAAGGCATTGCTGGGAAAGCGAATGAACTACCGATACCCAATGGCAGGCCTATTGCCCAATATGCCAATAAGAAAGCGCTCCAAAGCAGGAGAAAACTGATTGAAAACGGCAACATCAATGCCACTAGGGTGCCAATACCTGACTCCTTAACGTATTTTTGGCAAAACACCACTATCAGCGGAAAGTAAGGCATCAGCGGGGTAATGATATTGGTTGACGAGTCGCCTACACGGTAAGCGGCTTGAGTCAAATCGGGCGATACGCCCAGCTCCATTAACATGGGTACCATAATGGCACCAATCAAGGCCCATTTGGCTGAGGCCGAGCCGACTAATAGATTGACGAACGCGGTGAGAAACACAATCCCCACCAATGTTACGCCCATAGGAAGGGCTAACTCTTTCAACGCCATCGCGCCTTTAATCGCCATTAATGCGCCTAAATTGGATTGACCGAAGGCGTAAATAAACAGGGCGCAGAAAAAGGCCATAACGATGTAATAACCCATGCCGCTCATGGACTTACTCATGCCTTGGATAATGGCTCTGTGGTTATTCGCCGTGCCCGCAACATAGCCATAGACTATGCCTGGCACGAGGAAGAACACAAAAATAATTGCCACAATGGAGCGCATTAAGGGAGCCGAGGAACTGGTTAGCGCGCCATCGGTACCACGCCAGGCAGAGTTGTCACCATAGGCGGTAAACACTAGCCCTAAGGCACATAACAACATGGCGCCCATGGCGAATTTAAGCCCACGGCGCTCATGGGGCGCCAGCTCATCAAGCGTTGGCAGCGTGCTGGGATCACCATTCACTGCGGTGTTTTTTAGGCGCGGCTCAATCACTTTATCCGTTAAGAACCAGCCAACTAAGATAATTAACACGGCAGATGCCGACGTAAAGAATATATTATTCAGTGGGTTAATCGTTAATGTGGCAGCCGCTGGGTCGGCCGATAATCTTGCCGCCGCCTGAGTTAAGCCGGCTAACATAGGATCAAGACTCGATGGCACGCCCACGGTTGCAGAAAAACCACCGGATACCCCAGCAAAAGCAGCGGCAATACCGGCTAGTGGATGACGACCCGCGGCATAGAAGATCACCGCACCGAGTGGGATAACCAGAACATAACCCGCATCAACCGCGACATGGCTCAGGATACCCACTGCGATAAGTACCGGAGTGAGTAACATCTTGGGAGTCACTGATAAAATTGAGCGCAGCCCCGCATTAATAAAGCCTGTATGTTCGGCAACACCTAAGCCAAGCATTGCAACCAGCACGACACCGAGCGGTGGAAAACTCACAAAGGTTGATACGAGTCTTGAGGTAAAGGCGGTTAATGCACCGCCTTCGAGCATATTGACGACTTGAATGGGGTTACCCGTTCGGGGGTCGATTTCATCAAAACTGACGCCCGATAACCCCCAAGAGATCAGCCAGACCAAGCCTAGAAATAGTGCAAATAATACTGCGGGGTCGGGGAGTTTATTCCCTACGGTTTCGACGGTATTGAGAAATCGCTGGAATCCTGTGGCAGGTTTATGATTTTCCATTTGGGTGCCGCTTCCTAAAAGTGATGATTGTTATTGGTGATTATAAAAACGCAGCATTAATTTAAGCTTGGTTTAACTAATCGATAAGAAACAAAACACATAAAAAATCTAACGCAGTGACGTTAGTGCGGGTGGGGTTTAGTTACAAAATCAACAGACAAATAAAAAGCGCGGGTTCATCACTGAACCCGCGCTTTTTTACTCAACAATGTGTTTGATTACATTATCTAAATGAATTCGCTACGCTTATGCCTTTGGGCCCGCGTTACGGATGGCGTCTGACACTTGATACTTCGCGAAGTTCTTAGTGAAGGCTTCGGCCAGTTTTTGGGCGTATTCGGCGTACAGTGCTTTATCGCTCCACGTGTTCACTGGGTTGAGTAGATTGCTGTCGACACCGCTAACCGCTACAGGCACCGCGAGGTTTAAGGTATCTAAATGAACGGTTTCTACGTTTTTCAACTCACCGCTGACAATCGCATCGACAATCGCGCGCGTTGTTGGGATGTCAAAACGTTTACCAATACCGTGCGGGCCGCCAGTCCAGCCAGTGTTAACTAAGTACACTTGGCTACCGAAGGACTCAATGCGCTTCATCAACAGTTCTGCGTACACGCCCGCAGGACGTGGGAAAAACGGTGCGCCGAAGCAAGTTGAGAAGGTTGACTGAATCGCAGAGGTTGAACCGATTTCAGTCGAACCGACTTTTGCGGTGTAACCAGAGAGGAAGTGGTAAGCCGCTTGCTCTTTGCTCAGGATAGAAACCGGTGGCAACACGCCAGACACGTCGCAGGTTAAAAACACCACTGCGTGAGGCTCGGCGCCACGGTTGTCTTCTTTACGCTGGGCGATATGCTCGAGCGGGTAAGCCGCACGGGTGTTTTCCGTCAGGCTGCTGTCTTTGTAGTTAGGTACGCGGTGCTCGTCCATTACCACGTTTTCCAGCACAGTACCGAAACGAATCGCATCCCAAATCACAGGCTCGTTCTTTTGGCTCAGGTCGATACATTTGGCGTAGCAGCCGCCTTCGATATTGAATACGCCGCCCGGTGCCCAGCCGTGCTCATCGTCACCGATCAGGAAGCGTTTTGGATCCGCAGACAGGGTGGTTTTACCTGTACCCGACAGACCGAAGAATAGGGTGGTGTCGCCGTCTTTACCTACGTTTGCCGAGCAGTGCATTGGCAATACGCCTTGGGCTGGCAGCAGGAAGTTTTGTACAGAGAACATCGACTTCTTCATTTCGCCAGCGTATTTCAGGCCCGCTAGCAACACTTTGCGCTCGGCAAAGTTTAAGATCACCGCCGCATCTGAATTGGTGCCATCACGCTCAGGAACACAGACGAAGTCTGGCGCGTTGATGATTTGCCATACAGGCTTGTCTTGACGGTTAAATTCTTCTGGGATGATAAAAAGGTTGCGGGCGAACAGTTGGTGCCAAGCGTATTGAGTCGTCACGCGCACTGGCTGGTAATGTTCTGGGTCTGCACCGACTTCGAGGTCAGATACAAACAACTCTTTATCGGCGAGGAATGCTTCTACACGCGCCCATAATCCTTCAAAAGCACCGGGTTCAAATGCTTGGTTGACGGGTCCCCATTCGATATCAGCCGCTGAACTTGGTTCTTTAACAATAAAACGATCGCCAGGAGAGCGACCTGTGCGTGTACCAGTTTTGGCAACCAGCGCACCATTGGCGGTTAATTCACCTTCGCCGCGGAGCAGGGCAAATTCGACCAGTTGTGCTGTTGAGGGGTTGTAATGAACGCGGTTTAATCCATCCGCCATAGTGAGGTCTCCATTGACTTGTATTTGTAAGGTTATTTTTTATCGATCGTCTGCCGATTTTGCTTTTATTTATCGCCCGAGGCGTGCTAGGGGACAAAGTGTGCCGATTGTATCCTATCCGTAGCTAAAGTGTGAGCTGGATCATTGAGGTGGTACAAAAAAGGGCACCCAAGGTGCCCTTTTGACAGTAAGTAAAAACTTACTGCTGGGTATTTGAAGTGGTGCCATTGGCATAGATTGCTGCAACATCAATAGCATCGAACACGTATTTCGCATTGCAGTATTCACAACCCATTTCGACCTTACCGTCTTCCGCCAGAATGGCTTCGACTTCGGCTTGATCGATGGTTTTAATCGCCGCCGCACTGCGCTCGCGTGAGCAAGTGCATTTAAAGCTGACTTCGATAGGATCGAACAGACGCACTTCTTCTTGATGATACAAGCGGTGTAATACGTCCTGCGCTTCTAGGGTGGATAACTCTTCCGCCTTGATGGTCGCTGTCAGCTGACATAAATGCTCGAAGTCGGCATTGTGGTCTTCTTGGCTTGGTAATATTTGCAGGAACATGCCAGCAGCTTGTTTACCGTCGGCAAATAGCCACATAGCTGTGGGTAATTGCTCTGACTGGTTAAAGTAGTCTTCGACACAGGCGGCTAAGGTGGGTTTATCAAGGGCGACCACGCCTTGATAGCGTTCGCCTTCGTCCGGTGTGAGGGTGATAACCATATAACCTTGGCCAAACAGATCGGCTAGGCTGGCATCGTCTGCTAACTCGCCATCCCAGCGGGCGATACCGCGTAATTGCTGCAGGTTATTGCCATTGATCACCGCCAGCGATACTGGGCCATTCCCTTGCAACTGCACGCTAATATCACCGCTAAATTTTAGGGTGGCGGTTAATAAAGAGGTCGCCGCCAGCAACTCGCCGAGCAGGGTTTGCAGCACAGGAGGATAGGCATGTGAACCTATTACCTGCTGGTAGCTGTCTTGCAATTGCACCAGTTCACCACGCACATCGGCATTATCGAACAGGTAGCGGTGTAAAATATCTTGGGTCATTTTGTATCTCACTATTAGGTAACTTTTACGTAATTCTTAGCATTCTTTAAATCGGATAAGTTGGCGTCGTTGCTTTTTATCCGGTTTATGGTCTGGTGCAGGATTATTAAGAATATTCAATCGTCTTGCTTCGGCATTTAACGCGCGTTTAGCGATGCTGGCGGCGGTTTCTTCGTACAATTCCTGTGCAATTGATGCACTTTGGCGTGATTCTGATAATTTTTTTATGACGATCTCTTTATCGTCATAACCTTGTCGTATCTTAAGGACGGCACCTATCTCAGCATTCTTACTAGATTTGGTGCGCGCACCGTTGTAATGTACTTTGCCGCCGTTGATCATTTCTTTGGCTATGGCTCGAGTTTTATAAAAACGTGCGGCCCATAACCATTTATCGAGTCGAACGCTGCCACTGTCGCCTGAACTTTGTGTCATAGTGTCTCCAAGATAAAAGATCGATGAGTTCACATGCTGAGTAATAAAATGCCTAAGTCGCATTGCTATTATGTTAAAGAGTGGTGCGCTTCACACCCTTTTTAGGCGGGCAAAGTTAGCATAAATGGCCAATTTTCGCCAATTGCAATACTGTTATGGGGTTGTTGCCAAATGCGGCCTAGGTTAGCATGTGGCGAACATGATAATTTTTATAATCAGAACAGAGACCTGTATTGAGGGTCCACATAAATATGGATTTATTAGATAACGTTATCGCAAAAGCTGCAGGTATTCCGCATAAGCCGTTGAGTCAGGTTGTTTTCTGGCTTGGTTTTATTCTGAGTTTACTCTTAGCCGCGCAAATTACATGGAAACTCGTGCCTACCACCTCTTCTCCTACAGCATGGTCTCCCACTGCGGTGACCACGGCGGGTAAAGGGGCTGGGCAAATTGATCTGGCAGGATTACAGCAACTCGCACTTTTCGGCAAAGCCGACGCCAAGGCGGATAAACCTAAAGTCGAAGTGGTCGAAACCGTAACCGATGCGCCAAAGACTTCCCTTTCTATTCAGCTGACGGGGGTGGTGGCATCCACCGCTGACCAAAAAGGTCTGGCGATTATTGAATCCAGTGGTAGCCAAGAAACCTACAGCTTGGGTGATAAAATTAAGGGTACATCCGCTTCGTTAAAAGAAGTCTATGCAGACCGGATTATCATTACCAATGCGGGTCGCTATGAAACCTTGATGCTTGATGGTTTGGTTTACACCAGTCAAAGCCCAGCGAATCAACAATTACAAAAGGCCAAGAGCGGAAAAGCTGAAGTCGTTAGTCGAGTGGATCAGCGCAAGAATGCTGAAATCTCTCAAGAACTGGCCGAATCTCGCAGTGAACTCTTAGCCGATCCCAGTAAAATTACTGACTATATTGCGATTTCGCCCGTGAGACAGGGAGAAAACGTTGTTGGTTATCGCCTCAATCCTGGTAAAGATGTGAACCTATTTAAGCAAGCAGGCTTTAAACCCAATGACCTTGCTAAATCGATTAATGGATACGACCTGACCGTAATGAGTCAGGCGTTAGAAATGATGAGCCAATTGTCTGAATTAACTGAAGTTTCTGTTATGGTTGAACGGGAAGGACAGTTGGTTGAAATCATGTTTAGTTTGCCGCAATAACACGCGTTAGGGGAAAGTAAAATAATGAATAACAAACGGATTCGACGCAAACTGATTGCTGGAGTTGTGGCGGGCGCCACTATGCTGACCTCGCAATTTGTTTGGTCTGAACAATATGCGGCCAACTTTAAAGGCACTGATATTCAAGAGTTTATCAATATTGTTGGTAAAAACTTGAACAAAACCATCATTGTTGACCCGACGATTCGCGGCAAGATCAACGTTCGCAGCTATGATCTGCTCAATGATGAGCAGTATTACCAGTTCTTCCTCAACGTGCTGCAAGTATACGGTTATGCCATCGTCGAGATGGAAAATAACGTTATCAAAGTGATCAAAGACAAAGATGCGAAAACCGCGGCGATTCGTGTTGCTAATGACAACGATCCTGGCCTAGGCGATGAAATGGTTACCCGCATCGTGGCGTTGTATAACACCGAAGCCAAGCAATTAGCACCATTATTACGTCAGTTAAACGATAACGCTGGTGGTGGTAACGTAGTGAACTACGATCCATCAAACGTGCTGATGCTCTCTGGCCGCGCTGCGGTGGTTAATAAGTTAGTTGAAATCATTCGCCGTGTAGATAAACAGGGTGATACCTCTGTTCAAGTCGTGCCACTTGAATATGCTTCTGCTGGCGAAATGGTGCGAATTATCGATACCCTGTACCGCGCGACAGCTAACCAAGCGCAGCTTCCCGGACAAGCGCCTAAGGTTGTTGCCGACGAGCGGATTAACGCTGTTGTGGTCAGTGGTGATGAAAAGAGTCGTCAACGGGTGGTGGAGCTGATCCACCGTCTCGATGCCGAGCAAGCCAGCACGGGCAATACGAAAGTACGTTATTTACGGTATGCCAAGGCCGAAGACTTAGTTGAAGTGCTAACTGGTTTTGCCCAAAAGTTGGAAGGTGAAAAAGATCCTAGCGCTCAGGCAGCGGGTGGTGGCAAACGTCGTAATGAAATCAATATTATGGCCCACACTGATACTAACGCATTAGTGATCAGCGCTGAGCCAGATCAAATGCGCACTATTGAAAGCGTGATCAACCAACTCGATATTCGCCGCGCCCAAGTATTAGTCGAAGCCATTATCGTGGAAGTTGCCGAAGGCGATAACGTCGGCTTTGGGGTGCAATGGGCCGCGAAAGCGGGTGGTGGCACTCAGTTCAATAACTTAGGCCCAACCATAGGTGAGATTGGCGCGGGTGTATGGCAGGCGCAGGATAAAGAAGGAACCTATATCACTAACCCAAGCACGGGCGAGGTGATTGGCCAGAACCCAAAAACTAAGGGTGATGTGACCTTGTTGGCGCAGGCCTTAGGTAAAGTGAATGGTATGGCATGGGGTGTAGCCATGGGCGACTTTGGCGCCCTAGTACAAGCTGTGTCGGCCGATACCAACTCAAACGTACTGGCAACACCTTCTATTACTACCTTAGATAACCAAGAAGCCTCTTTCATCGTCGGTGATGAAGTGCCTATTCTGACTGGTTCTACCGCCAGCTCAAACAACAGCAACCCATTCCAAACCGTTGAACGTAAAGAGGTTGGGGTGAAGTTAAAAGTGGTGCCTCAGATCAACGAAGGTAACGCGGTTAAGCTTGCGATTGAGCAAGAAGTCTCCGGCGTAAACGGTAACACGGGTGTGGATATTTCCTTCGCGACTCGCCGTTTAACCACTACTGTTATGGCTGATTCAGGCCAAATCGTGGTACTCGGTGGTTTGATTAACGAAGAAGTCCAAGAAAGCGTGCAGAAAGTGCCATTCCTCGGCGATATTCCAGTACTTGGCCATCTATTCAAATCTTCTTCCAGTAAGAAGACCAAGAAGAACCTGATGATCTTTATCAAACCCACCATTATCCGTGATGGTGTGACGATGGAAGGTATCGCTGGTCGTAAATACAACTATTTCAGAGCATTGCAGCTTGAACAGCAAGAGCGTGGTGTCAATCTAATGCCTGAGACTAAAGTGCCGGTATTAGATGAGTGGAACCAGTCTGAGTATGTGCCGCCAGAAGTGAACGATATTTTAGATCGTTATAAAGAAGGCAAAGGGCTAGAGACTCAGATGCGTAAAACTGACCCGACTCTCAAGTCGCTGGATGAAAACAAAAACAAAGATAAAACACAATGAGTGAAATACAAGTATCCCAAGTCGAGGATTTAAGCTTAGTTTCCAATGAACTAGGTATTGAAGCCGAAGGTGATGAGGTATTTCGCTCCAGCAGCAAAGAGCGTTTACCCTTTGCCTTTGCCCACCGCCATGAGGTGATTTTAGCCTATGGCGATGATGGCGCCTTGAACCTGTTTTATACCGCTAAAACCCCGTTAGCAGCGATGCTTGAAGCGCGTCGCTACTCGGGCGTGGATTTACCTTTGGTACAGCTCGAGCCGAGTAAGTTTGAGGTCAAACTGACTCAGGCCTATCAAGCCAATTCCTCCGAAGCGCAGCAGCTGATGGAAGACATTGGCAATGAAATGGATTTATTTACTCTTGCAGAAGAGTTGCCACAAACCGAAGATTTGCTCGAAGGCGATGATGATGCGCCGATCATTAAGCTCATTAACGCCCTGTTATCAGAAGCGATTAAAGAAGAAGCCTCGGATATCCATATCGAAACCTACGAGAAGCAATTGGTCGTGCGTTTCCGTATCGACGGCGTGCTCAAAGAAGTGCTCAAGCCAAACCGTAAACTGTCATCTTTATTGGTGTCGCGGATTAAGGTGATGGCGCGCCTCGATATCGCCGAGAAACGTGTACCACAAGATGGCCGTATTTCGCTGCGGATTGCAGGCCGCGCGGTGGACGTGCGGGTATCGACCATGCCATCGAGCCACGGTGAGCGTGTGGTGCTGCGTTTGCTGGATAAGAATGCCGGTAATCTGGATTTAAAACAGCTGGGTATGACGGACAGCATCCGAGCCAAGTTCGATGAGCTTATTCGTCGTCCCCACGGCATTATCTTGGTAACGGGTCCTACGGGTTCGGGTAAGAGTACCACGCTGTATGCTGGACTTACTGAGATTAACTCTAAAGATACCAATATCTTAACCGTTGAAGACCCCATCGAATACGAATTAGAAGGCATAGGCCAAACTCAAGTTAACACTAAGGCGGACATGACCTTTGCCCGTGGTCTACGGGCGATTCTGCGTCAAGACCCCGATGTAGTGATGATTGGGGAAATCCGTGACCTTGAAACCGCCCAAATTGCGGTGCAGGCATCCTTGACGGGTCACTTAGTGATTTCGACTCTCCACACCAACACCGCTTCGGGCGCGATTACCCGTTTGCAGGATATGGGTGTTGAGCCTTTCTTAGTCTCATCAAGTTTGCTCGGGGTATTGGCTCAGCGCTTGATCCGTACCCTCTGTCCAAAATGTAAGACAGAGCATGTGCCCGATGAGCGTGAACGTGAGCTGCTGGGTATTACTGCCGATGATCATCGCCATATTTATCGTGCCAATGGCTGTAAGGCCTGTGGTAACAGTGGCTACCGTGGTCGTACGGGCATTCACGAACTGTTGCTGGTCGACGATAATGTGCGCGAGCTTATTCACGGTGGACGTGGCGAACTGGCGATTGAGAAATATATCCGCCAGTCGGTACCAAGCATTCGCCACGATGGCATGAGCAAGGTGCTCTCAGGTATCACCACTCTGGAAGAAGTCCTAAGGGTGACCCGCGAGGAGTAAGCTATGCCTGCATTTGAATATAAGGCGCTGGACGCCAAGGGGAAGCAGCTTAAGGGCGTGATCGAAGCGGATACCGCCAGACACGCACGTAGCCAATTGCGCGACCAGCGCTTGATGCCGCTGGATATTCTGCCGGTCAGCGAAAAAGAAGCCAAGGCGAAAGGTGCGGGATTTTCGCCCTTTAAGCGCGGGATTTCAGTGGCGGAATTAGCGCTGATCACCCGTCAAATCGCGACACTGGTGGCGGCGGGCTTACCGATCGAGGAATGTCTTAAGGCGGTAGGCCAGCAATGTGAGAAGGCGCGGCTTGCCAGTATGATCATGGCGGTGCGCTCCCGGGTCGTTGAGGGTTATAGTCTGGCCGATTCCTTGGCTGAATTTCCGCATATTTTCGATGACTTATACCGCGCTATGGTGGCCTCGGGGGAAAAATCCGGCCACTTGGAAGTGGTGCTAAATCGCTTAGCCGATTACACCGAACGTCGCCAGCAGCTTAAATCTAAACTGCAACAGGCGATGATTTATCCCATCATGCTGACGATTGTCGCCATTGGGGTGGTCTCAGTGTTACTTGCGGCTGTGGTACCAAAGGTCGTTGGCCAGTTTGAGCATATGGGCGCCGAGTTACCGGCGACGACCCGTTTCTTAATTGCTGCCTCGGATTTTGTCCAACACTATGGTCTGTTTGTTGTTTTAGCGATTGGTATTCTGTTGGTAGTGTTCCAGCGTCTACTCAAGTCACCGATTTTCAAGATGAAATACCATACATTTTTGCTGAAAATGCCGGTGATTGGCCGAGTAAGTAAAGGACTCAATACTGCGCGTTTTGCGCGTACCTTGAGTATTTTATCCGCCAGTTCGGTGCCTTTGTTGGACGGGATGCGCATTGCCAGCGAGGTATTGCAAAATATGCGGGTACGGGCGGCGGTGGATGATGCAACGGCGCGCGTACGGGAAGGTACTAGCCTCAGTACCGCGTTGACTAACACTAAGCTATTCCCTGCGATGATGTTATATATGATCGCCTCAGGGGAGAAGAGTGGTCAGCTCGAAGACATGCTTGAGCGTGCTGCGGATAACCAAGATCGCGAGTTTGAGAGTAATGTGACGCTCGCCCTCGGCGTATTCGAACCCATGTTAGTGGTGAGTATGGCGGGGGTTGTACTCTTTATCGTGATGGCCATTCTGCAACCGATATTGGCGCTGAACAATTTGATTAGTGGCTAGTTTTTGACATTATGGAATATTGCCTTTCAGTCATAGTGCTGAGAATGGCACAGGTTTTTTAGGAGATGTAATCGATGCAAATGAATAAAAAGCACAAGGGTTTTACCTTACTTGAAGTGATGGTGGTGATCGTTATCCTCGGTATTTTGGCGTCTATGGTGGTGCCAAATCTGATGGGCAACAAAGATAAAGCTGACCAACAAAAAGCGGTATCTGACATAGTCGCGCTCGAAAACGCTTTAGATATGTACAAGTTAGATAACGGTGTTTATCCAACGACTGAGCAAGGTTTAGAAGCCTTAGTGCAAAAACCAACGATTTCACCTGAGCCTCGTAACTACCGCGAAGAAGGTTATGTAAAGCGTTTACCACAGGACCCATGGCGTAATAACTACTTACTGTTAAGCCCTGGCGAAAACAGCAAGTTAGATATCTTTAGTGCAGGCCCAGACGGTCAACCAGGTACCGAAGATGATATCGGTAACTGGAACTTACAGAACTTCCAATAAGATGTTAACGCTGCGCCACGCCGGCTTCACCTTGATGGAGGTGATGCTGGTGATTTTGTTAATGGGACTCACCGCCGCGGCGGTGACCATGTCTATTGGCAATTCTGGGCCACAACAGGCACTGGAAAAAACCGCGCAGCAATTTATCGCCGCTACAGAGTTAGTGCTGGATGAAACCGTATTAAGCGGCCAATTTATCGGTATTGTGGTGGAAAAAACCAGTTATCAGTTTGTTTTTTATAAAGATGGTAAATGGAATCCATTGGAAAAGGACAGAATTCTGTCTGAAAAACAAATGGAACCTGGTGTGGTGATTAATTTGGTGCTCGATGGTTTACCGCTCGCACAAGAGGATGAACAGGAAGACTCTTGGTTTAAAGAACCTTTAATCGAGCCCTCTGCGGAAGATAAGAAAAAGCACCCTGAACCACAGATTTTGCTATTACCCAGCGGCGAAATGAGCGCCTTTGAGTTGAGTTTTATTACCAAGACAGATAAAGGCCCCCTCGACGTATTGGTGGTGGGCGATGCCCTTGGCCGTTTAACCCTAGGGCGCCCCGATGAAATACGCTAAGGGCATGACGTTACTCGAAGTGATCGTCGCCTTGGCGGTGTTTGCGATTGCCGCCGTTTCAATCACCAAAAGCTTGGGTGAGCAAATGGCGAATATGCCGATTTTGGAGTCGCGCACCCTTGCTCAGTGGGTAGCCGACAATCAAATGGTCGATGCCAGACTCGAGCCTCAATTTCCGGAAATCGGTAAAAAAGAGGGCCAAGTAGAACTGGCGGGTAAGGATTGGTACTGGCGAAAAGAAGTGGTGAAAACCACCGATGATAATTTTCGCATGATCCGTATTAGTGTCAGTGAAGATGAGCGTTATCAGCGTATTGCAGCACAAGTGAGCAGTTATGTCCTTAAAACAAACTAATGCTCATCGGGGGTTTACCCTGCTGGAAATGCTGATCGCGATTGCGATTTTTGCCATGTTGGGCTTAGCGGCCAATGCGGTACTCAGCACAGTTCTGACCAATGATGAAGTGACAAAGAATTTCTCAACCCGTTTAAAAGCGTTGCAACAGGGCTTTGGGGCGATTGAGCGCGACTTGGGACAGATGGTTGCCCGCACACCTAGACTCCTCGAAGGTGGCCGCGGAACAACGGTATTTCAGACGGGGAATGACCTTTTAGATTCGGAGTCCGAGGCTTTAGTCTTTTACCGCTTGGGCTGGCTCAATCCAGATGGCTTATTGCCCCGTGGCAGTTTGCAGTCAGTCGCCTATGTCGTACGAGAAGGAAAATTAGAACGCTGGTATTTTCCTTACCCTGAGCCGGAATTTGGCGCCGAGCCAATCAAGACGGTGATTATCGATAAGGTGCTCTCGGTCGAGTATTCCTTCTTTATGGAGGATAAGTGGGAGCGCAAGGTTGAGGCGACTAAGTTACCCAAAGCCATTGCAATCGAAATTGAGATTGAAGGTCTAGGTAAGATTCAGCGTAAGTTTATGCTGCCTCTGGGCGCGGCGGCGCCAGAAAAGTCTAGTGATGAAGACAATAAAGACGAAAACACCGAAGACAATAAAGAAGACAACGGTGACAAAGATAATAACGGCGATGGTTCCGGTAACGGGGAAGAAGATCCCGGCACCGGTGAGCCAGAAAATGAGGATGGCGCATGATAAGGCGAACTCCTACTAAACAGCGTGGTGTCGCGCTGATCGTCGTATTACTGATCGTGGCCATGGTGGTGATTATTGCCACCAATATTACCAGTCGTAATCAGTTGTCGATGCGCCGCACCTTAAACTTAGCTCAGTACGATCAGGCCTATTGGTATGCTATTTCCGCCGAAGAGCTGGCGAAGAAGATCCTCAAGCAGGACTTAGACGATTCAGAGGGGCGTGTCCATAAGCAACAATATTGGGCCATGAGCGATGTGGTGTTTCCGGCAGAATATGGCGAGATTGCAGGCAAGATCACCGATATGCGTTCGTGTTTTAACTTAAATGCCTTGTCTGTCACCACAAAAGATGTGGAAAACGGTCAACCTAAATTGCCCTTGGCGGCTAAGCAATACAAGGCGTTATTAGTGAGTTTAGGTATGGATGATTTTACCGCTGATCATCTCACTCAAACCCTAAAGGATTATATCGACGAAGACACGATCACCAGCCCCTATGGCGCTGAAGATGCCGAGTATGAAGCTCGCCATGTGCCATACCGTGCCGCCAACACTCTGATGAATCATCGGAGTGAGCTGCGGGCAGTGATGGGATACACACAGGATATTTATTTGAAATTATTGCCCTATATTTGTGTCATCCCGGGGAATGACAGGCAATTGTTGAATGTGAATACCATTGATGTCGAACAAGCAGCGCTGCTGGCGGCCATGCTCGATAATCAGATTTCCGTCGGTGAGGCGGAAAGCATTATTAACCAGCGCCCTGGCGATGGTTTTGCCAAGATTGATGATTTTTACGAATCCTCCTCAATGGGGTCGATTAAATGGGAAGATGCGATGAAGTCGACTTTTGTGATCGACAGTCAATATTTCCTCCTTGCCTCGGGCGCAAAGGTCGACAACGCCATTTTTAGGATGGAGAGTGTGCTCAAAAAGGGCAGCGGTAACAAAATGGATGTGCTCACCCGTCAGTTTGGTGGACAAAAATAATAGCAAACAAGCTCAATCCCTTAAGGTTGAAGCTGGTGGAGAAAAACTGTGAGTGAACGGCTATTTATTCGCTTAGGCAGAACCGCAGAGCAGGCATGCTCTTGGCTGGTTTGGTCCGAACAAGAACAAGAAATTATCGCCTCAGGCGAACTGGCCAACGCCCAAGGTTTATCAACCTTAACTGAGCGCGCGGGCAATCGCCCCATTGATGTGTTGGTGCCAGCTTCCGCCATGACGCTCACCAGCGTGAATCTGCCCGAAAAAGGCCAACGCCAAGCCTTAAAGGCCCTGCCTTTTATGTTGGAAGAATCCATCGCCGAGGATGTGGATGCGATGCACTTTACCGTTGGTCCACGCAATGGCGATGCCCTCAGCGTGGTGGCCGTTGCCCATGAGCAAATGCAAACTTGGCTCAGCTGTTTGGCCGAAGCGGGCTTAAAAGTGAAGCGTATTGTGCCTGATTGCTTGGCCTTGCCATTGCAGGAATGCCAATGGGCGGCCATGCGTTTCGGTAACGAGTTATTGTTGCGTACAGGATTAGGAACGGGCCATAGCCTGCCTTTATCTTGGTTGCCAGTGGCAATGAAGCAACTGACGGCTCAGACAGACGTGGTGTCGGTCGCCAGTTACACCGAGATGGAGTTGGACGGTGTCGAGCTTAAGCCACAGCCACTCGACTTACCTATGTTGGTGCTGGCGCGCGGCATTTTACATGCGCCGATTAACTTACTGACGGGTGTCTATACGCCTAAGCGCGAATACAGTAAGCATCTGTTGCAATGGAAAAATGCGGCAATTGTACTAGCCATTGCTATTGTGTTGTCTCTGGTAAATAAAGGCTTAACCATTCATCAGGTAAATGGCCAAATCGCCGATTTGAAGGCGCAAAGTGAAGCCATTTATCAACAAGTGATACCAGGAAATTCACGCATCGTGAATTTACGCTCGCAGATGGAGAGCCAACTGCGCGCACTCCAAGGCCAAGGCAGTGGTGCAGAGTTTTTTGCTATGCTGGCGGGGTTACAAGACGCCTTTAAACAAGTACCTGAGCTAAAACCCAATAGCTTACGATTTGAAAGTGCCCGTAATGAAATCCGCATGCAAGTCACTGCTAAAAATTACGCGCAAATTGAGAAGTTTAAAGAGATTGTCGGCCGTCGTTTCCAAATGGATGGTGGCACGATGAATAGCGGTGAAGATCAGGTCACCAGCACCTTAACCTTGAGGAGCAAATAAGATGGATAATTTGCGGACTTGGTGGCAAGGGCTTGCGTCGCGCGAGCAGCAGATCGTAGGTTTTGGCGCCGTATTTTTAGTGATCGGTCTATTTTACTGGGGGATTTGGACACCAATCGCCAATGCTGAGGCCAATGCACTGCGCAACTTAACGGCGCAGCAGCAAACCTTGACCTATGTAAAGCAGACGGCGAATAAAATCGCTGGCTTAAAACAAAGCGGCGCTAAGCCGACGATGAGCGGCAGTTTAAGTTCAGTCGTCAACCAAACAGCGGGCAGTTATGGCTTAGTGATCACTCGCATGCAGCCCCAGGGCGATAAAATCCAAGTGTGGATGGATGATGTGCCATTCGACGCGTTACTCAGTTATTTGAATGATTTAGTGCAGCAAAAGGGCTTATCCCTTGAGAGTGTTGATTTGGCGGAGGCTGACGCGCCTGGCTATGTCAAAGTAAGACGGATCCAACTAGCGCAATAGGTTAAGGTGTAGCTGTGAGTCTGATAAAAAAGATTATTATTGGTGTACTAATTTATATCGTGTTTTTAGTGGCGTTGTTTCCTGCCAGTGTGGCCGTGCGCCTCGCACCACTCCCAGCGAATGTGGGAATTTCTGGAGTGAGTGGCAGTATTTGGGCGGGTAGCATTGAAACTTTGAATATTCAGCAGCGCCAATTGGAGCAAGTGCGTTGGGAACTCAGCCCTTGGTCTTTGTTTTTAGGCAAAGTGAAGCTGGATTTTCAAGTAGGTAGCCGAGCAACACCCGTAAGTGCTAAAGGGTTAATCACTTGGTCAATGGCTGGCATTAGTGCGCAGGGATTACGCTTTGAAGCGCCCGATAGCTTCTTAATTGGTAATATTAAGCTGCCCTTTAGAACCGAAATTAATGGTGAAGTCAGCCTGCTGGTTGAAACCCTAGAACAAGGTAAACCTTGGTGCGAACAATTATCGGGTAAATTATTCTTAAACCAAACCAATGTGAAAAACCAATTTGGCGATTATCCACTGGGTAATATCGAGTTGGGCCTTAGCTGTGTTGAGGGGAAAGCTCAGCTCGCTACCGACGAAAGCAAAAACCAGTTGGGAATTATCGGTACCTTACAGTTAGACGAGGGGAATATGGTCAAGGTTGCCGCTAAGATCAAAGAGACCAACGAACAGCCGGAAGATATGCGTAAATCTCTTAATATCCTCGGCAAGCGTGGAGATGACGGTTACTTCCCTATTGTTTATCAGGGGCGTATTCCTGGGCTTTAATCTAGCCAGTAATGTAACCTAATGCATGATTTGATAAAGGCACCTTGGGTGCCTTTTCTATTTCGAGGGGTTAACTCGCGAGATCGTTAAGCAATAAACGATAGTCGCTAATGGCCGGAAAATCATTGAAGGTTTTGGCAGGTTTCTGGCTATCGGGATTGCTGATCCCGAGCTGATGCCCCACGCCCGCTAAGCGCGCTGCATTTAAAATGGGTTCACTATCATCGATAAACAGGCAGCGCTCAGGCACTAGGGCGAATTTTTCGAATAGCGTTTGCCAAAATTGTGGGTGTTCCTTGGGATAACCCGTTTCATGGCTTGAGATCATCGCATCTAAACCACTCCCCAGTTCAGTATGCTCCAGCTTAAGAGCAAGACTCTTAGGGTGGGCATTGGTGACTAAGATGCGTTTTTTGCCCGCGGCGGCGAGGGCATCGAGAAAAGGCATACTGTCTTGGCGCAGTTGAATACGGTCAACTAAGTCGCGGTGAAGCCCCATAATGTCGAGCTGCAGCTCGGACTGCCAATAATCGAGGCAATACCAATCTAACGTGCCTGCGACTCTGCCGTAGGCTTCTTCCACCAGTTGTTGTGCCTGGCTCTGGCTTAATCCCCGCTGCTTGCTCAGCTCCTGTGGCACCAGACTCAACCAAAAATGGTTATCAAAGTGCAAATCGAGCAGGGTGCCATCCATATCGAGCAGTACAGTATCAATCTTCTTCCAGTCAAACATGGGATGTCCTGTGTGGTTAACTCAGCTCAGCGTGAGGTTTACAGTAGCCTATCTTGCCAGCATGACACTTTGTGCTAGGCTTGATTAATTCGTTTTTGTCTAAAAATGAGACACTTGGATATGGATATCTGCTCATTCGCCTTACTCACCCAAGCTCCGAATATCACTAGTTTACAGCAAGAACTCGCGACTTTGTTGCAGCATGAGTGGTTGCCACACATTAACCAGCGTGATTATCACGCGGGCTCTCAGGGCGGTTGGGATGTGTTGGCTCTACGCTGCGCCGAGGAATATCGAGTCGCACACCCCATTTTACAAGCCTTTTCCATTAGTGCCGCGACAGATTGGGATAATTTGCCTTCACTGGAATCGAGCCCCGCGTTGCTGCAGTTTATTCAATCCTTTGCTTGCCCAGTTAAATCGGTACGCTTAATGCGTTTACACGCTGGTGCTGAAATCAAGCCCCATAGGGATCAAGGATTATCACTTGAACAGGGTGAGGCTAGATTACATTTGCCCCTACAAACCCATGATCAGCTTTATTTTTATGTGGATGAGAAACGTGTACCTATGCGGGCCGGAGAGCTTTGGTATATCAATGCTGACCAAACCCATTGGGTCGCGAATAAAGGCGTGGATGCCAGAATTAATTTGGTGATCGATTGTGAAGTCAACTCGTGGTTAAAGGAGCTTATCCATGATGCCAAGATCAAAGCCTAATGCAGGGCAGCGCGAGGCGTTTCTAAGATTAAAGCTGTTTGCTCAGGCGCTGTTGCAATCCCATTCAGCGGGGGAGGCAAAGCGGCTTATCGATCCAATGCTGGCGCAGTTATGCCAATTGACTGGGTTGGAGCTGCACCCGGCGTTGTTTCTCGATACAGAGGCCAGTATGACTCCTTTTGGCAAGGCACTATCACCAACAACTGCGGCGCAATGTGCAGAAGATCCCGAACGTAGCAGAGTGTTTATTCAGGGAATTTATCAAGCGATACAGGACAAACTTAAAGCTAACTCGAACCATCCTGTGCACATACTCTATGCCGGAACCGGGCCTTTTGCTTGGTTAATCTTAGCCTTATTACCGCTGTTTACGGTGAAGCAAGTGCGAGTAACCTTACTCGACATTCATCGAGCGTCATTGGAGAGTGTTGAAAAGCTGCTGGCATATTTCGATGTAGCGGATCGTGTCGATGCGCTTATTTGTGCTGACGCTACGCTTTGGCGGCCAGCATCAACACAAACCTTTGATCTGATAATTTCTGAAACCATGAAACACCTACTGCAACAGGAACCGCTGGTACAGATTTTTAGCCATCTACAGCATTTTTTAGCAGAGGATGGATGTTTGATCCCTGAGTCGATTGAGTTGGATGCATGGCTCGAGCTAAAAGATCGGCTGCCAATTTATTTGGGTCCTTTATTCTGTCTCGATTTAGCTCATGCCCGCTTGCTCGCTCAAGGTGACAGAAGTGGGCTAGTGGGGAGCTTATTGTTACCCGATTATGAACCCCAACCCATAAGCCTAAAACTGACGACAAAAATCAGGGTTTATGGCGAATATCAATTACTTGAAAACCAATCACAATTAACCCTCTCCCAATATAAAAAATCCCTGTGGCTTAAACCTCTTAGCAGAGTGGACTTCCGTTACGAGCTGGGAGCATATCCCGATTTTATCTTCCAATATCAGCAGCAGAAATTGGCGCTTGTTGGCAGTGAGGATTTGAGTTGTTTGGGCATTTATCACTTGCAGCGACTATGGCAAAAAATTGAGTTGCAAAAGCGTGGACAAACCAATGAGGTGGCAGAGGGAGAATGGAGCCTAGATAAAGCGCTGCTGGATCTGTGCGGTATTGGATTAGAGCCTGGGATGAAGGCGCTCTATCAATGTGATAAAAAAACTGATTTTATCGCCTTCGTTCAAAGACAAACTAAACTGACCACCGCGGATATTATCGGTATTAATCAGCGATTGCGTGCCTTATCCCAAGCTGAGCCAGAAAGCGGCAATACTGAGTTAGCTTATGGTAACGCTTTACCCCAAGTGCTTACCGATGCCCAACTCGCCTTTTGGCAACGGGAAGGTTATTTAGTCATCCCGCAAGTGTTGTCAAAAGCCCAATGCGCGGCCAGTCGAGTCGTGATTTGGCAACAGCTTGGCGCGAATGAAAATGATCCATCAACTTGGTATCAGTCCCATGAGTTGATGCAGAAAATCATGCTGCAGTTATTTCGTCATCCTATCCTCGATGCCAATCGGCAAGCACCTCTAATCCGTCAAGCCTTTGAACAATTATGGCAGCGAACCGATTTAGTGATGACGACTGATAGAGTGAGTTTTAATCCCCCTGAAACGCCCACTTGGCAGTTTCCTGGCCCAAATATGCATTGGGATATGCCACTGCAACTACCTGTGCCATTTGGGACTCAAGGATTGATTTATCTTACGGATACCCCTGCCGAGCAAGGGGCATTTTCCTGTGTTCCCGGTTTTCACCTCAAAATAGAAGCTTGGCTACAGGAACAAAACAAGACTGATATTGAGTTGCAGCAACAGCGTTGGGAAGAGTGGCCTATTAAACCCATTGCCGCAAACGCAGGGGATTTAATTATTTGGCACCATGCCTTGCCCCATGGACCGACGCCCAATCGAGGCGTGTTACCCCGCATGGTGCAGTATATTAACTTCTATCCAATGGCCAGCTAATGATTGATTTTAATGAACAGCAGCAACACTATTGGCAATTGCTGCATCAGCCTGAATCATTGTTTTTACTGCATCAAGCGCAGGATGTTGAGCATTTTATTGCTCTGATGGCAGACTTCCTCAATTGGTCCGAGCTAAATTTAGAACAGATGCTGGCATTTATTGCCTTACAGCAACAAAGCTTCATTCCAGATTTAGTACGCTTCAGCCAAGTGTGGTTTCCTTCTCGTTATCATGCTCAAACTAAAACAATCAGTTGGGTTCCGGTTTTTAAGCGGTTATCAAAACCTTTTTTGGAGGACGATATCAGCGATGCTCGTCGTGGCTTACTGGCCAGTTTTATCCAGCCTCAAACCTTGCTCGAACCCTTATTATCCCAACGCGAAAGTTTGCCCGCTATCAATCCTAACTTGATGATTTTCCATTGGTCTCGTTGTGGGTCAACACTCGTTTCAAGCAGTTTTTCGCTACTCAAAACTTGCCGAGTGTTATCCGAATCTATGCTCTGCAGCGATGTGATGCACCATGATGCTTGGCCTTCGACCTTAACACCACTGCTGGTGGATTTATGTTTAAGGCTACAAGGGCGCTTGAGGCCTGATGAGCGTGAGCTAGTGATCAAGTGGAATGCGTGGGATTTAGCTTGTTGGCCCATGTTGCTAGAACTCTACCCTAATAGTCGAGTGCTATGTCTTATGCGCCATCCCAGAGATATTTTGGCTTCGCATCAACGAGAGGCTGGGATGCATATGGCGGGGCGGGTGAAGGCTGTATTTCTCCATGCATTGCCGCTTAGTGAAAACACACATGGTGAGCCTAGTGTAGATACATTTCGAATGGGCGTGTTACATGGTTTTGCCCAGCAAACTGCTGCACTTTATCAATCAAGTCGTTGCATCTTAATGGATTATCAACAATTAAATGCGCTTAAACCCAGCGCACTTTCGGCCATTTTAGAATGGCCGTTAGCCGCAGCAGATATTGAGCATTGGCAAGGCCACTGGCGCTTTGATGTAAAGCGACAAGGGCAATTGTTTGTACCCATGGTACCCGCGCAATCTACCCCATTAAATGAATCACAAACTCTCTCATGGCAGCTGTTATTGAATGCTTATGAGCAACTGTTGCAACCTTTAGTTCGAGATAAAAACCATGATGCTAGCTGAGTTAAATCCATTCACTGGCTTGAGTATTAAGCCTGCCAATGCAAGCGATAACCTATTTATGGCAGAACTTTTTTATTCAACTAAAACCTTCTTCTATGAGCTTGGTTTACCCCTTGATGTCGTACAGAACATGTTGGAGCAACAATATCGGCTGCAACAAGTCTCCTATCGGGAGCAATATCCACATGCCATCATCTACATTTTGTTTTATCAGCAACAAGCGGTCGGCAAACTGATGCTCGATACCAATGAGCATAGGGTTCATCTTGTTGATTTTATTATTGCGCCAAGTATGCGAGGTCGCGGTTTAGGCTCTGCGGTATTAGAGGCGGTCAAGCTTGAGGCGAGGCAACGTCAGTTGCCTGTTCATTTATCAGTAGAGAGTGAAAATACTCAAGCTAAATCACTTTATTTACGGCATGGATTTCAGTTTCAAAGCCGTTCCGAAACCTATGAGTCAATGCTGTGGCCTTAAGCCTTGCTGATAATTTATACAAAATTATTTCTGCGTAATTGTGTTTGCCGATTTTTCAGATATGTTTAGTTGTAGCTAAATTGTTTTCATTCTGTTTCACAATAGACCTTCGATTGTGTGATGTGAATGATGTTGTCATCAGCAAAAGGAACTCGCTGTCGATTAATTGTCGTGAGTAATTAAGTCATTGCAAGACGTTACATAGACAAAATCGTTATTTAAGGAGAAATACAATGTCAGATCCATTTATTGGAGAAATCCGCATGTTCGCTGGTACTTTCGCTCCGCGTGGCTGGGCGCTTTGCAATGGACAGTTATTGGCCATTTCCACCAATAGCGCGCTTTTCTCTCTTCTGGGTACAACCTATGGTGGCAATGGCACCACAACCTTTGGGTTGCCTAACTTGCAAAGTCGTACTCCTGTGGGTACCGGAACTGGTGCAGGGTTAAGTAATGTTGTTTTGGGACAAGTTGCCGGTGTTGAAAACGTTAACCTCACTACCAATCAGCTACCCATTCATGCACCAACAGCTACTTTCATTGGTAATGCAAGTAGCGTAACAGCAACGGTTGATGTTGCTACCACCACGGCCACTGCAATGGTTCCTCCGGCAGCAGGCGCGACTACCTACCTTTCTGCTACGACAGCTAAGGCGGGGCCTGCCAGTGTTGCATTTAATGGATTGTTTACCAGTACGGCGCCAGATTCTACCAAGAGCAGCCTCGGTGGAGTGCATGGTAGTGTTACACCTGCTGGCACCGTAACCGTCAATCCTGTTGGTGGAGGACAGCCCGTAGGTATTCGCAATCCTTACTTGGGTATGAATTTTATTATCGCGCTTGAAGGCATATATCCATCGCGTAATTAATTGTGCAATTCCGACAGTTTCACCAGTCGGAAGCGAGAGTGAGTACAGGGAGTGTACTCGTTGCTCGGATCGAAAGTCAGGCGCGTGACTAAAGTTAGTATTATGGTTTTTCCGGGAATATCCTTGTTAAAAAGAGGCGTCACTATGTTTTGGGATAAGGTTGGTCAGCAGATTTTTGCTAGCAAGATAGATAGGATCAAGGTCATTTTATGGCGGCTGTTACTCGTCTCGCTAGCGCTGGCTACGACCCAAAATGCAATGGCATTTTCCGGTACGTTGAATTTTTCAGGCAGCGATACAACGCTCGGAACCACCGTAAATGATGGTGAGGCTAATTCAACAGACATTGGTGGTGTTGTAATAGAAATTTATACCGCCAATTCAGGGACTAATACTAATGAGGGGGCCACGTGGCGATATCTTCCCGACTTTATAGGAGATGGTGCAGATGATTTCGATGATGGTATCGCCGATGAATCTGGTGATGGAGGTCCCTCCATTGTCATTAGGACTCAAGGGGGTGAAGAGTTCTCGTTTTCCGGGATAGAAGTTTTCAATTATTTAGGTGCGCATGGCTCGTTAAAGTTTGAAGGGTTTAGAGATGGTGTATCGACAGGCAGTGAGACACTCAGTCTGGATGTTGGAGATTTTCACGATACATTTACTCAGGCCAGTGGGCTTACGGCATCCAAGTTTCAGTATGTTGATGAAGTAAGAATTACTGATCCGGGCAATGCTGACCTCTACATTGCGATAGATAACATCGTGTTTGCTAATGGAGTAAATCCAGATGTTACCCCACCCACAGTCACCAGCGTAAGCGTTCCTTCGAATACAACTTATATCACCGGGCAATCACTGAGCTTCACTGTTAACACGAGCGAAAACGTCATCGTGAACACGGGTGGTGGAACTCCCCGTATCGCATTGACCATTGGCGCCACAACCAAATACGCAACCTACTCGTCGGGCTCTGGAAGCTCGGCCCTGGTTTTTAGTTACACGGTTGAGAGTGGTTTGGTTGATTCTGATGGTATTACCGTAGGTGCGCTTGGTTTGAACGGCGGAACCTTGAAAGATGCTGCCAATAATGACATGACGCTGACGCTAAATTCTGTCGGCTCCACAAGCAGTGTTCTTGTGGATAGTACAGCACCCACCGTTTCTTCTGTGACAGCCAGTACAGCCAATGGCACTTATAAAGTGGGCGATAGCATCAGTATTCAAGTTAACTTTAGCGAAGTGGTCAATGTCACTGGTACGCCGCAATTAACTCTGGAGACCGGTACAACAGATCGTGCCGTTAATTATACCAGTGGCAGTGGAACCAGTAGCTTGACCTTCAGCTATACGGTTCAGGCGGGCGACAACAACAGCGATTTGGATTATGTCGCCACCAATTCATTGTCGTTAAATGGCGGTACCATTCGCGATGCGGCCACCAATAATGCGACCCTTACACTGGCTTCACCCGGAGCGGCTAATTCATTAGGCGCTAACAAAGCGCTGGTTGTGGATGGCGTTACACCGTCTGTAACTAGCACAGCTCCTGTTGGTGACGCAGTCTCGACTGATACCAGTGTCGATTTCACGGTCAACTTCAGTGAATCGGTCAATAACATTTCTACCGATGACTTTGCACTTGGTACTACCGGTGGCGCGACCGGCACTGTCGCCAGTGTCTCCGCGACCTCTGGCTCAAGTGTGACGGTGACCGTCAGTGGTATCACCGGCAACGGTACTATCAAGCTGAACCTGAATGGCGCAACGAATATCAGCGATGCTGCTGGCAACGTAGGTCCAGCCGCCTATACGAGTGGTTCCGCCCATACTGTGGCCATTCCGACAGTGCCTGATGCGCCAACCATAGGCACTGCAACCGCAGGTGATGGCCAGGTATCAGTTGCTTTCAGCGCTCCCGGCAACAACGGTGGTTCTGCTATCACTGGTTATACCGTGACCTCTAACCCCGGAGGTTTTACAAATACGGGTGCCAGTTCACCGATTCTCATCACCGGTCTCACCAACGGCACTGCCTATACCTTTACTGTGACGGCGACCAACGGGATAGGTACAGGCACAGCCTCGGCCGCATCCAACTCGGCAACCCCCAAAGCCGACCAGACAATTACCTTTGCCCAGCCGAGCAACTATAACTTTGGTACCACACCGAACTTGTCTGCAACTTCGGACTCCGGTCTCACAGTCACCTTCTCGTCGTCTACCACTGGTGTATGTACGGTGAGTGGCGTTGCTCTGACCTTTGTAAGCGCAGGTACCTGTACGATTGATGCCGATCAGGCTGGTAATAGCGCAACCAATGCGGCGACTACAGTAACCCAAAGCTTTACGGTGAATGCGGTAGTTCCTGATGCGCCAACCATCGGTACGGCAACCGCAGGCGATGCCGAGGCAACGGTAACATTTACTGCACCTGCCAGTACCGGTGGTGCATCGATCCTTGCTGGTGGTTACACCGTCACTGCTAGCCCAGGTGGTGCAACTGGTACTGGCTCCGGTTCGCCGGTTACAGTGACCGGCTTGACCAATGGTGTTTCCTACACCTTCACGGTGACAGCGACTAACTCGGCGGGCACGGGGGCGGCTTCGGCAGCATCGAATTCCATTACCCCGGCATCACCACAAACCATCACCTTTAACAACCCTGGAGCACAGACCTTTGGGACTACACCAACGCTGACAGCCAGTTCGTCTGCAGGCGGTGGTTATGTTGTCACTTTCACCTCATCCACCCCTGGTGTCTGTACGGTGAGCGGCACTACGCTAACATTCGTGACCGCTGGCACCTGTACTATTAATGCGAATCAAGCGGGCGACTCATCCTACTTGGCCGCTCCCCAAGTCAGCCGCTCGTTTGCGGTAAGTGCGATTGTTCCCGGCGCGCCCACCACTATTGTTGCGACGGCAGGCGATACCCAGGCGAGCGTGGCGTTTGCACCTCCTGCCAATAACGGGGGTTCGAATATCCTCGGCTATGTTGTATCGGTGACGCCAAATGACGTTTTACCTGTCAGTGGAGCAGGCTCACCGATTGTGGTGAGTGGTCTAACTAATGGGGTGACCTATACCTTTACGGTGGAAGCTGAGAATGCCGTGGGTTTCAGCCCTGCCTCCAGTGCATCTAACCCTATTACGCCCAAAGCGATCCAAACGCTTACCTTCCTCAATCCGGGCGATCAGAATTTTGGTACTTCACCGACTTTGACTGCAACGTCCGATTCAGGTTTGGCGCCAACCTTTACCTCATCCACTCCGAGTGTCTGTACCATCACCAGTGGGGGCTTATTGAGCTTTGTCACTGTAGGCACTTGTACCATCAACGCAGACCAGGTGGGCAATGCGAGTTATTTGGCGGCGACCCAAGTTAGTCGTTCATTCAGTGTCAATGCCGTTGTACCCGGCGCGCCAACAATCGGCACTGCCACTGCGGGGAATGCTCAAGCAACGGTGAGTTTTAGTGCTCCGGCATTCACTGGTGGTGATGCCATTACGGGCTATTCCTTAGTATCGACTCCAGGCGGTATTACGGCATCGGGCACTTCTTCACCCATCACGATAATGGGATTAACCAATGGGACTTCCTATTCATTTACGGTTGCAGCTATAAACTCAGCCGGAACCGGTAGCCCCTCCACGGCGAGTAACGCAGTGAAGCCTAATGGCGCCCCCGTTATCAGTTCAACCGCACTCACGAGTGCTACCCAAGATGCAGCCTATAGCTACACCTTGGTGGCGACCGACAGCGATGTGGGCGACAGTCTCACCTTAAGCGCCGTGACACTGCCAAGCTGGCTGAGCTTTAATGCAGCCACGGGTGTGCTGAGTGGTACCCCAACTAATGCTAATGTCGGCAGTCATGCCGTGGTGCTACGCGCTACCGATGTGGATGGTCTGACGATTGACCAGAGCTTTACGATTGTTGTGGCAAACGTCAACGATGCACCAACCATCACCTCTAGTGCACAGACTAGTGCTACCCAAGATGCAGCCTATAGCTACACCGTGGTGGCGACCGACAGCGACGTGGGCGACAGTGTCACCTTAAGCGCCGTCACACTGCCAAGTTGGCTGAGCTTTAATCCGGCGACGGGTGTGCTGAGTGGTACCCCAACTAATGCTAACGTGGGCAGTCATGCCGTGGTGCTACGCGCTACGGATGTGGATGGTCTGACGATTGACCAGAGCTTTACCATTGTGGTCGCAAACGTTAATGATGCACCGACTATCAGTTCAACGGCGTTAACCAGTGCCACTCAAGATGCAGCCTATAGCTACACCTTGGTGGCGACCGACAGCGATGTCGGCGACAGTGTCACCTTAAGTGCCGTGACACTGCCAAGTTGGCTGAGCTTTAATGCAGCCACTGGCGTGTTAAGCGGTACCCCAACTAACGCCAATGTTGGCAGTCATGCCGTGGAACTACGCGCCACGGATGTGGATGGCTTAACCGCAGAGCAGAGCTTTACGATTGTGGTGGCAAACGTCAATGATGCACCGACCATCACCTCTAGTGCACAGACTAGCGCTACCCAAGATGCAGCCTATAGCTACACCTTGATAGCGACGGATAGCGATGTCGGCGACAGTCTCACCTTAAGCACCGTGACACTGCCAAGCTGGCTGAGCTTTAATGCCGCGACTGGCGTGTTAAGTGGTACCCCAACTAATGCTAATGTCGGCAGCCATGCCGTGGTGCTACGCGCCACGGATGTGGATGGCTTAACCGCAGAGCAGAGCTTTACGATTGTGGTGGCAAACGTCAATGATGCACCGACCATCACCTCTAGTGCACAGACTAGCGCTACCCAAGATGCAGCCTATAGCTACACCTTGATAGCAACGGATAGCGATGTGGGTGACAGTGTCACCTTAAGCGCCGTGACATTGCCAAGCTGGCTGAGCTTTAATGCAGCCACTGGCGTGTTAAGCGGTACCCCAACTAATGCTAACGTTGGCAGTCATGCCGTGGTGCTACGCGCTACGGATGTGGATGGTCTGACGATTGACCAGAGCTTTACGATTGTGGTGGCAAACGTCAACGATGCACCAACCATTATCTCTAGTGCACAGACTAGTGCTACCCAAGATGCAGCCTATAGCTACACCTTGGTGGCGACCGACAGCGATGTCGGCGACAGTGTCACCTTAAGCGCGGTGACACTGCCAAGCTGGCTGAGCTTTAATGCAGCCACTGGCGTGTTAAGCGGTACCCCAACTAACGCCAATGTTGGCAGTCATGCCGTGGAACTACGTGCTACCGATGTGGATGGTCTGACGATTGACCAGAGCTTTACTATTGTGGTCGCGAACGTTAACGATGTACCGACCATCAGTTCAACGGCGTTAACTAGCGCTACCCAAGATGCAGCCTATAGCTACACCTTGGTGGCGACCGACAGCGATGTGGGCGACAGTGTCACCTTAAGCGCGGTGACACTGCCAAGCTGGCTGAGCTTTAATGCCGCGACTGGCGTGTTAAGTGGTACCCCAACTAATGCTAATGTCGGCAGCCATGCCGTGGTGCTACGCGCTACGGATGTGGATGGTCTGACGATTGACCAGAGCTTTACGATTGTGGTGGCAAACGTCAACGATGCACCAACCATCATCTCTAGTGCACAGACTAGTGCTACCCAAGATGCAGCCTATAGCTACACCTTGGTGGCGACCGACAGCGATGTCGGCGACAGTGTCACCTTAAGCGCGGTGACATTGCCAAGCTGGCTGAGCTTTAATGCAGCCACTGGCGTGTTAAGCGGTACCCCAACTAACGCCAATGTTGGCAGTCATGCCGTGGAACTACGCGCTACCGATGTGGATGGTCTGACGATTGACCAGAGCTTTACTATTGTGGTCGCGAACGTTAACGATGTACCGACCATCAGTTCAACGGCGTTAACTAGCGCTACCCAAGATGCAGCCTATAGCTACACCTTGGTGGCGACCGACAGCGATGTGGGCGACAGTGTCACCTTAAGCGCGGTGACACTGCCAAGCTGGCTGAGCTTTAATGCCGCGACTGGCGTGTTAAGTGGTATCCCAACTAATGCTAATGTCGGCAGCCATGCCGTGGTGCTACGCGCCACCGATGTGGATGGCTTAACCGCAGAGCAGAGCTTTACGATTGTGGTGGCAAACGTCAATGATGCACCGACCATCACCTCTAGTGCACAGACTAGCGCTACCCAAGATGCAGCCTATAGCTACACCTTGATAGCAACGGATAGCGATGTGGGTGACAGTGTCACCTTAAGCGCCGTGACATTGCCAAGCTGGCTGAGCTTTAATGCAGCCACTGGCGTGTTAAGTGGTACCCCAACTAATGCTAATGTCGGCAGTCATGCCGTGGTGCTTCGCGCCACCGATGTCGATGGCTTAACCGCAGAGCAGAGCTTCAGCATTGTGGTGGCAAACGTCAACGATGCGCCGACCATCAGTTCAACCGCGTTAACCAGTGCCACCCAAGATGCAGCCTATAGCTACACCGTGGTGGCGACCGACAGCGACGTGGGCGACAGTGTCACCTTAAGCGCCGCGACACTGCCAAGCTGGCTGAGCTTTAATGCAGCCACGGGCGTGCTGAGTGGTACCCCAACTAATGCCAATGTCGGCAGCCATGCGGTAGTGCTACGCGCCACCGATGTGGATGGCTTAACCGCAGAGCAAAGCTTCAGCATTGTGGTGGCAAACGTTAATGATGCACCGACTATCAGTTCAACGGCGTTAACCAGTGCCACCCAAGATGCAGCCTATAGCTACACCTTGGTAGCAACGGATAGCGATGTGGGCGACAGTGTCACCTTAAGCGCGGTTACACTGCCAAGCTGGCTGAGCTTTAATGCAGCCACTGGCGTGTTAAGTGGTACCCCAACTAATGCTAATGTCGGCAGTCATGCGGTGGTACTAAGAGCTACGGATGTGGATGGCTTAACCGCAGAGCAAAGCTTCAGCATTGTGGTGGCAAACGTTAATGATGCACCTGTCGCTACCAATCAGACAGTGACGCTAGAGGAAGACAGTTCGGTGATGATCACGCTTGCGGGTGAGGATGCCGATAATGATCCTCTGACCTATGAGATCAGTGCCCAACCTGCCTCCGGTACCTTAGAGCAGCACGGTAGTGTCTGGCTCTATACGCCTGAGAAGGATTTTAATGGTACTGACTCTATTGGCTTTATCGCTAAAGATGCAGAGCTGAGCTCAGAGCCTGCCACAGTCACCGTTACGGTTACGCCAGTGAACGACGATCCTCAAGCTATCGATGACAGCTATACCTTAACCAGTACTGCAAATGACACCTATTCGTTAGCTGTGTTGGCAAACGATGTGGATGTCGATGGCGACACCTTAAGCATTGATGGTGCTGCTGCGGATATTGGCAGTGTACAAATCACTGCTGATGGACTCAGCTTTACCGCGCCCGAGGCTTATGTGGGGCCAGTTGCACTACGTTATACCATTAGCGATGGCAACAAAGGCCGAGCAACCGCCAAAGTGAATCTGCTGATTGAAGGCGCTGACTCAGCGAATCAACCCGTGATCACCCTCCCTGATGATGTGGAAGTGAATGCGACAGGCCTGTTTACGCGGGTGAAACTCGGTTTTGCTAAGGCGGTTGACCGTAATGGCCATCCATTACCCGTGTCGCTGGTGAATAAGAGCTTGTTCTTCGCTCCTGGCAACTACTTAGCCTATTGGCAGGCTGTAGACAGCGAGGGCAACAAGGCGATTAAAGCGCAGAAAGTCAAAGTCAATCCATTGATTTCGCTGAGCAAAGATCAAGTTATTGCAGAAGGGAATCAAGTGACCGTGAGTGTTCACCTCAACGGAGAGGCACCAAGCTATCCGCTGAGTATTCCTTACACAGTGTCAGGAACGGCAGACAGCAGCGACCATGATTTGGTTGATGGCGTAGTGGAGATAGCCTCAGGACAAATGGCAGAAATCCACTTTACTACCTTGAACGATGGTGTGAGTGAAGGGAATGAAGAGGTGCTAATCAGCCTTGACCCAAGCCTGAATCTTGGTAGTAAGCAGCAGACCCAAGTGGTGATTACCGAAGCCAATATTGCACCACAGGTTAGTTTAGCGGTGACTCAAGCTGGCCAGCAACAAGTCATTGTCGCGCAAAATGGCGGCGATGTGCATATTCGTGCTACCGCCTCCGATGCCAATGAGCAAGATACATTAACGCTGACGTGGGCAAGCGGTGCGTTAAGCTTGCAAGCGGATGCGACAGGGATGATGTTCTCTCCAGCCGCGGTAACGCCGGGGATTTATCCCGTGAGCTTAACAGCGACCGATGATGGTTCGCCTGCGCTGTCGAGTACCGAAACGGTGTACATCGTAGTGCGTCCAAGTTTAGCCGCATTGACGAGTGCTGATACGGATGGCGATTTAATCCCTGATGTTCAAGAAGGCTATAGCGATAGCGATAGTGATGGCATCCCAGATTATTTGGATGCGAACAATGACTGTAATGTGATGCCTGAAGGGGAATTGCAGCCAGTGTACTTCTTGGCCGAAGGGCAAGCGGGCGTCTGTTTACGTTTGGGAAATATTGCCCTAAGCCTTGGACAGAGCGGCGTGCAACTACAGCCTGAAGCTGTGGCTGAAGATGCTTTAGCCGCAAATGTGGGCGGTATTTTCGACTTTATCGCGACGGGTCTGCCACAACAGGGCCAAAGCTATAGCTTGGTATTGCCACAACGCTCGCCCGTTCCAGCGAATGCTGTCTATCGCAAGTTTAATGCTCAAGCGGGCTGGCGAGACTTTGTGATTGATGCAAACAACACTGTTGCCAGTACGGAGGGTGAACGTGGTTTCTGCCCGCCACCTGGGGATAGCCGTTGGACGCCGGGATTAACTGAAGGCCATTGGTGTGTGCAGTTGACCATCGAAGATGGCGGCCCTAACGATGATGATGGTGTGGCTAACCGTACTATTGTCGACCCAAGTGGCGTTGCTGTGATGCTCAATGGTAACCACTTGCCTGTCGCCAATCCCGACTCGGCAGCAATTGCTTGGAACCAAAGTATCGAGGTGAACGTGCTTGCCAACGATACGGATAGCGATGGGGATAGTTTGAGCGTCACTCAAGTGATTAGTGAGTTTGGCACTGTCACAGTGTTAGCTGATCAACGGATCAGTTACATGCCGGCGGCTGACTTTATCGGCACCGATGTGTTGGTGTATAGCATTACCGATGGCAAAGGTGGTACGGCAAGTACTGAGCTGACGATCGTGGTAAATGGCAACACTGCACCTGTGACTGTCGATGACAGCGCCGCTACCGATGACCGTACCAGCTTGCTTATCGATGTGCTGAGTAATGACACCGATGTGGATGGTAATACGTTGACCTTGTTAAGTGCGACGGCCCAACAGGGCACTGTGACTATCGAAGCCAATAAACTGCGCTATATCCCTAAAACAGGGTTTGATGGTGTGGATACCGTGACCTATAGGATTAGCGATGGCCAAGGTGGTGAAGCGACGGGGCAGGTGCTTATCACAGTGAAAGCCTATCAAGAGGTCATTATCGATAATAAGTCAGGAGGAGGCAGTATGACCTTATGGGCGTTGGCATTTATCTTGGCATGCGCGATATTGCGTCGCCGAGAATTACAGCGATTGGCCTTAGGCTGCCTGTTATTGCTCAGTGTAACGCAACAGGCACAGGCAACCGACTGGTATGTTGAGGGTTTTATCGGACAAGCGCAGGCCGATAAAACACTGCCTGAGTTAAACGCCCAAGTCGGAGAGGGACAACTCCTCAGCGTCGATGACTCGGATACCGCATTTGGGGTGAGTCTAGGTTATCAATGGACGCCGACCGTAGCGTTAGAACTGGGCTATGCCGATTTTGGTGAAGGAAGTGCAAGGATTAAGGGCTCGACGTTAATGCCAGCGCAATACCATGAGTTGGTGAAAACTGTCACCCCAGTGCTTGCCGATGGGGTTATGTTGGGCTTGAGATTTACCTTGCTGCAGCATCAAGGTTGGCGCTTTGAAGTGCCTGTAGGCTTGTTGCATTGGCAAGCGGATATTAGTAGTACCATGGGCAATACCACGATAACGACTGATTTAGATGGCACAGATTGGTATGCGGGAGTGCGTTTTAGTTACCAATTTAGTGATGCGTGGTCTGTGGGTTTAGGTTATCAATACCTTGCTATAGAGCCGAATGACCTATTGAGCTATCAACTCAATCTGCGTTATCAGTTTTAGATGATATTGACATCAAAAGGGGCTTAGCCCCTTTTTTGTGGGTGAATTTTCGCGATAAAAAGCGGGAAAGTTTTAGCCGCTTCTCCTTTGTTATTGCTTAGTGCGTGACTTAAATCCCATTACTTGAGTGGTGGTCTTTGGAATAGCCGCACTAAATTCAGGTTGTAGATTAAAGACAGGATAGTAAGATTGTCACTTATCCTAGTTAGTTTGTTGCTATTTTTATCCAGGGGCAGTTATGTCACAGCGGCACCATAAGCCGGAAATCTTGCATACTGAAGTTGTCGCTAAGAGCCGTTTGTTTCAAATTGAACAGGTCCATCTTAAATTCTCTAACGGTGTCGAGCGCCAGTATGAGCGGATGAAGGGTGGTAGCCGTGGCGCTGTGATGGTGGTGCCCATTCATCAAGGTAACATGCTGTTAGCCCGTGAATATGCCGCTGGCACCGACAATTACGAGCTAGGTTTTCCTAAGGGATTAATAGACCCTGGTGAGCAAGCTATCGAAGCGGCCAATCGAGAATTGCAGGAAGAAATCGGTTTTGGGGCCCGTAAGCTGACCCTGTTGAAAGAACTTAGCCTTGCGCCGGGTTATTTCTCTAGCAAGATGCAAATTTTCATAGCAGAAGATTTATATGAAAGCCGCCTCGAAGGCGATGAGCCAGAACCCATAGATGTGGTGCCTTGGGCGTTGGCCGAGTGGGAAGCGTTACTCGAAAATAGCGATTTTTCGGAATCCCGTAGTGTGAGCGCATTGTTTTTAGCGCAGAAACATTTACAACTTAAATAATCTTTTTTGTTATAGCATTCAGCAATTGAGTGCTTGTGGATCATTCGCGATGTTAGCGATTGGAGTGGTTATGAAGCCAGAAGAGTTAATCGACGAGGTGATTGCGATAGCAACGGATGCGGGTCGCACTATTCGTGAGATTTACCTTAAGGGTAATTTTGAGCGAGAGACTAAGTCTGATAATACCCCTGTCACCTCGGCGGACTTAGCGGCGAATAAGCTCATCTGTGAACGCTTAGCCGCGTTGACGCCTGAGATTCCTATCTTGTCCGAAGAGGCTGCCGATATTCCCCTGAGTGAGCGTGAAGGCTGGAAACGTTATTGGTTAGTCGACCCTCTCGATGGCACGGGAGAGTTTATTGCCGGTAGTGGTGATTTTTCGGTGATCATTGCGTTGGTGGAGCACAATCGTCCAGTAATGGGCGTGGTCTATGTACCGATGACGCAGGTGTGTTACTACGCCATCGCGGGATTAGGTGCCTATAAACGCACCGATAAGCAAGAAGTGCGTATCAGTAGTCGGCAAATTCAGCACCGTGAGCAAGTTTCCCTAAGGTTAGCGGTGAGTCGTCGTCAGGATCCTCAATCCGTGTTGACCCTCTTCAATCATCCTAAGCATTGTGAACTGGTGGTCATGGGCGGTGCGGCCTTGAAGAGTTGTCTGGTCGCTGAAGGACGCGCCGATTGTTATGTGCGAGTCGGGCCGACAGGTGAATGGGATACCGGCGCCGCGCAGATCATTATTGAGGAAGCGGGTGGTCAGCTCATGGATACCGAGCTGCAACCTTTGACTTATAACGAGCGTGAGACGCTTGAAAATCCTAACTTTATTGTTGTTGGTGCGCCCAATTTAGAGTGGGATAAAATTTTAATTGGTGAATAGGTTTACATGCAGTCGATTCGTCCAGTATTAAAGTCAGAGTTAGCCGACGTTTTTCAACTTGAACAGGCTATCTTTGGCGATCATTGTTATCCCGATTTTTTCTTCCGCCAAGGGTTTGATTGTTGGCCTGAGCATTTTCTTGTTGCCATAGATGATGGCGGTAAGCTGTTAGGTTATGTGCTCTGCGCTCAAAGTGGCGACCCTACCTGTATGTGGATCCTGTCCGTGGCGGTGAGTGAGCAAGCCCGCGGACGAGGCATTGGTAAACAATTAATACAACAATGTTTAAGCCAAATACCACCTCTGGTTAAGCGGGTGGATTTAACTGTCGATCCCCATAATCCTGCCCATGGTTTATATCAGCGTTTAGGGTTTGTCGATACTGCCTTCGAAGCGGACTATTTTGGCGCTGGGGCCGACAGAGTCGTGATGAGTTATCACTGCCGCTAGGTAAAAGTTCAATCTCGAAATGGTGCCCTCAATTGAGGGCGTCATTTTTTATGCGTTAAAAGTTAAATTCCCTCCAAGGTTCGCATCGAGCGATTGCCCAGAGTTAGACTTTCTTCCCTCATTTTTATGCCTTTTACTTCATGCTGTACGCAAAATAAACTTATTTTGAACGTTGTTTTTTATTTTTCAGGCTGTTAATCTCACACCATTCAACAGGGAGTGAGACCTATGGCGAGACGCAAAGAACATAGTCATGATGAAATTCGTACTATGGCAGTAGAAGCGGCAATGGCACTGCTGCAACAGCAAGGGACACAAGAACTGAGTTTACGCAAGATTGCTAGCCAGATTGGCTATGTGCCGAGTACCTTAATTAATATCTTTGGTAGCTATAACTACCTTTTGTTAGCCGTTTCTGAGGCAACGCTGCAGGCGCTGATGCATGAGCTCTCCGAGGTAAATGCAGATAATAGTCGCAATAAAATCATCAACATGGCGCAAAAATACGCTGAGTTTGCCCATGCACAGCGCCAATGTTTTAAGTTGGTATTTGAACTGCAGCTACTCGACTCCGAACCTTTGCCCGAATCTCAAGGCCATCTTATCGCGAGTTTATTCAGTTTAATTGAACGTGAGTTAGCCCTGTTGTTCCCCCATAAGACTGCTGAGCAGCAACTCCAAATGAGTCGAGTACTCTGGGGCGGCATCCACGGCCTCACGGCATTGTCACTGGATAATAAATTGTTTGCCGATACGGCATCTTTACCCGCTTTACTAGAAAGTCATGTGACTGGGTATTTACAGGGAATGGGTTATCAGAGAGAAGCATCATGCTGCTAACAAAACGTTTTTTACCGTATTTCGCAACCCAATGTCTGGGCGCACTTAACGACAATATCTATAAAAATGTGTTGCTGTTGCTCGTCACCTTCAGTCAAGTCAATGAGTTACCCATTAGCGTCGACATGTTTGTTAATTTGGCTGCAGGGGTCTTTATCCTGCCGTTTTTCCTGTTCTCTGCCCATGCTGGCGTCGTGGCCGACAATATGGATAAAGCCAAACTTATCCGTCGCTTAAAACTGCTCGAAGTCATCATTATGTTCAGCGCCGCACTCGCCATTGTGAGTGAGAATTATATGATGATGTTATTACTGCTGTTTTTAACCGGTAGCCAGTCAGCCTATTTTGGACCGGTCAAATATTCCCTCTTGCCTCAAGCCTTAAAAGAGGATGAGTTAGTGACGGGCAATGCCTGGGTTGAGATGGGGACGTTTTTGTCTATCTTGATCGGTACCTTGAGTGCCGGGATTTTAGTGTCTGAAAACAACGCCACCTTGTGGTCGGCCATCACGGTCGCAGCCCTTGCCTTGGCGGGGTATTTGTCTAGCCGTGCGATCCCTGCTTTACCGCCACAGGGCACAGTTCAGAAAATCCAATTTCGGCCATTATCTGGCACTTGGCGCACCATTAAGAAGGCACGCCAAACGCCTTCTATTTGGATGGCCATCCTCGCCATTAGCTGGTTCTGGTTTTTGGGGGCGACATATCTGACCCAATTCCCTAACTTTGCCAAGCTGCATTTGCACTCTGGCGCGACAGTGGTGTCGCTGCTACTGGGAATGTTCTCTATTGGGATTGCGGTTGGCTCCTTTGTCTGTGAGCGTTTTTCCTTTGGCCATGTGGAGTTAGGCTTGTTGCCCTTTGGGGTGCTCGGGTTAACCGTGTTTGGTGTGGACTTGCTGTGGGCGATTCCGCCTGCACCTGCGGATGCTAGTTTTGTTTATGGCTTACAAAGCTTTATTGCCGAGCAGAAGCATTATCGAGTGATGTTGGACTTCTTTATGATTGGGGTCAGCGGTGGTCTGTTTATCGTGCCTCTGTACGCCTTTATTCAAGCGCGTTCTGCGAAGGGAGAATGTGCGCAAGCGATTGCCGCGAATAACATTATGAACTCGCTCTTTATGGTGGCGTCAGCGTTGTTGTCTATGCTGTTACTCGGTGTGGCTGGCTGGAGTATTCCACAGTTGTTCTTACTGCTAGCCGTGATGAATTTCGTTGTTGCTCTCTATGTGTATTCACAAGTGCCTGAGTTTACCCAACGATTTATCAGTTACTTACTCAGCCATGTGATGTATCGAGTGACTGTGACTGGGCGGGAAAAGATCCCCAAAGAAGGCGCGGGTATCATAGTCTGTAACCATGTGAGCTATGTGGATGCGTTGATCATTATGGGCGCGTCGACCCGGCCGATTCGTTTTGTGATGGATAAATCGATCAGTGAAATTCCTGTGCTGAAATATCTGTTCCGCCATGCAGGAGTGATTCCGATTTGTTCGCCGCGCCAGAGTGAGGTCACTTACAATCAAGCTTTTGAATCAATTCATGAAGCGTTAGCGAATGGCGAGTTGGTGTGTATCTTCCCCGAAGGTCGTTTAACGCAGGATGGTGAACTCGGCGAGTTTCGCCCTGGTATCGATAAAATCTTGGCCCGCGATCCCGTACCCGTAATCCCTATGGCGCTCAATGGTCTGTGGGGCTCTTACTTCAGTCATAAAGATGGCCATGCATTGACCACAATGCCGAAACGCTTTTGGTCCAAGGTATCGGTGAGCTTAACGGATGTGGTGGATGGACAAAATGCTGATCGGCACTCGCTCAGGGATAGTGTCGCGAATCTACTCAATAAGTCCTAACTTGACGAGATAGATAAAGAAAGCCGTGGCGTTAGCACACGGTTTTCTTGTTTTTAACATGCTGAGCTGTACTTGTTTAGCCAAGATTATCTTGCGATAAGTTATCTAACCACTGATGCATGTCTTGGTGATTTCCCCTAAAAAGCACTCTATGTGCTTTTTTTGCTAATTGGTATTCATACATAGGGTCGTAATACTTGTGCAGTAGCAGGCTTATCCAAGTTAAATGCTGTGAGGTTTGGTTTTGATTGAGTTGCTGCATCAGAGCCAGTTGCATGATGTCTTGTAATTCTTGAAATTGTTTACCACCGAGACGTTTACGAATACTGGTAAGGCTCTGCAAAAGATATTGGCTAAAGGCATCAAAGCCTGCCTCAATACCTAAGCGTTCAACAAAACCGTGATGCATTTTATGAACATATTCATCGAGTAAGCGACTTAGCCTAATGTCGTCATCTTCTTCGAGTACTACAATATCGGCTGCCTGCATGGCGCTATAAAAGTTTTGCGGCAGTGCTGAGCGGCCAATCAGAAAGCTTTCATCCTCAAGTAGCAAGCAGGAATGATTGCCCTGTTGGTGGCGGAGTAGTGTAATCGCGAGCTGATTTTCAAAGTTTATTTGCGTCGGTTGTGGGTCGATATTTTTGCCAAAACTCGATCCTCTGTGATTGGCGATACCCTCAAGATCCACTGCCTCTTTGCGCTGTCTTAAAAAATCCGTTTTACCGCAGCCCGTCATACCACTTAGGCTTAACAAGCGTTGTTCGCTAGGGACTGCATCAATCACACCAATTAAATATTGGCGCATGCCTTTGTAGCCACCCTGTACATAAGGTACGACTACGCCCGCTTCTTTTAGCCATTGCTGAGTTAGCTGTGAGCGTAGCCCGCCGCGAAAGCAGTAAAGATAAGCTTCGGGGTGGGCCGATAAAAAGTGTAACCAAGCATCAATTCTTTGTTGTTTTACTGCGCCATGTACGAGTGAATGGCCTAAGGTAATCGCGGCTTGCTGTCCTTGCTCTTTGTAGCAAGTTCCGACCTTTTCCCTTTCTTTATCAACCATTAACGGTAGATTTTCTGAGGAGGGAAACGCGCCGCGATCAAATTCAATCGGCGCCCTTAAGTCGATTAATGGCTGCCCAGCGACAAAGATATCGTGGTATTGCTGGGCCTGGATAATCGTTGTTGTCATTAACACAGCACCACATTGGCGGTGGAGGTGGGCGTTTCTAACGAACCAATGCAGATAGGCTCAATTTGATGGGCATTAAGCAGTGCCACCAGTTCTGCTTCGGCCTCATTCGATACCGCCACTAACAAGCCGCCACTGGTTTGTGGGTCACACAAAATGGCTTTCTGATAATCGGTTAGAGTGGGTAAGTGCTCGCCATAACTGTCGTAGTTACGGTGGGTTCCGCCGGGAACACAACCCTGCGCAAGATAGTCGAGGGCGCGAGGTAAGAGCGGCACTGCATCGAGTGTTAATTTGGCGGTGAGTTTAGCGCCTTGGCACATTTCGAGCAGATGGCCTGCAAGGCCAAAGCCTGTGACATCTGTCAGGGCGTTTACGCCTTTGATCTTAGCGATCTTAGCGCCTACGCTATTGAGCTGGCACATGGCATTCACCGCAATGTGGCTATCTTCGTCTTTTAGCTTCTTCTGCTTTTGTGCCGTGGTCAGGATGCCAATGCCAATAGGTTTTGTGAGATACAAACGATCGCCAGTTTTAGCAGTGTCGTTTTGTTTTAAATCGGTTAAGGCGATTTGTCCTGTTACTGCAAGGCCAAAGATAGGTTCAGGTGCATCGATGCTATGACCGCCAGCCAGCATAATGCCTGCTTCCATACAGGCTTGACGACCGCCATCAACCACTTGTTGCGCGATTTCGGCAGGCAATTTGTTGATTGGCCAGCCTAAAATAGCAATCGCCATCATCGGCGTGCCGCCCATGGCGTAAATATCACTAATCGCATTGGTGGCAGCAATGCGGCCAAAGGTAAAGGGGTCATCAACAATGGGCATAAAAAAATCAGTGGTACTGATAATGCCAATCTCATCATTGAGCTTATACACGGCCGCATCATCGCGACTCTGATTGCCGACCAGCAGATTAGGATCGGTAAATACAGGCAGCTGCGAGGCAAGAATGGTGGTCAGTACTTTAGGGGAAATTTTACAGCCGCAACCGGCACCATGACTATATTCGGTGAGTTTAATGCTATCGGTTGGAGATACTGCACAATTCGACATGAGCCTAACATCCTGTAAAAAGTGAATGAGGCATCATAATAATAGGATACGGCCACCATGCAAGGCGGCCGTATGATTTTTACCGATAATTGTGGCCTAGCTATAAGTTGCAGTCAGGCTCTTCCAGCTTTTTTGCTGATTCAGGAGTCGGGTTTTTAGCTCTTCGACTTGCTGCAATAATTGCTGATCGACCAGTTGCTTACGTTTGGCCTCTAACAGTGCCTTTTGGGCTTGATAATATTCGAGTAAGTGTTGTTTCATCAACTCATACTCTTGTTGAATTTTTTCAATAATTTCATCGGCATTTGGCAAATTGAGCACTTTGCTTTTAGCATGCAGCAGTTGCATTTGTAAGCGGGCACTCTCGATTCGCTCCTGCGGACTCGTGCGTAAGTCTTTGGCTAAACCCACCCAAGATAACGCCTTAATCAACCACTTAGTCGGATCGTAATGCCACCATTTAATCCCGTTACGATAATCGTTTTCGAAGATATGGTGGAAATTATGGTAACCCTCACCGTAGGTCAGTACAGCCAGAAAACCGTTATCGCGGGCCGTATTTTTATCGGTATAAGGTTGGCTACCCCACACGTGGGCGAGGGAGTTAATGAAGAAGGTGCAGTGATGCACGACCACTAAGCGCAGAAGTCCCGCCATCAGTAACATACCCGCGATATTGCCAGTGAACCAGCCTAATAAAGCAGGCAGACCAATATTCATAAGTAGCACAAGTGCAAGATAGTGCTTGTGTTGCCACATCACGATACGGTCGTTCTGTAAATCACGCACGTTTTGGTAGTCATGGTAACGCTGGGCTTGGTATTCGCGCAGCATCCAACCGATATGGCTGTACCAGAAACCCATGTTGGCGGAGTAAGGATCTTTGTCATTGTCATCGACATGCTTATGGTGCACACGATGATCGGATGCCCAATGTAACGCGCTGTTTTGTAATGCTAATGCACCACCAAGTGCATATATGAAACGTATTACAGGGTGTGCCTTGTAGGCTTTATGTGACCAGAGTCTATGGTAACCCGCAGTGATCGACAGGCCACTGGCAAAGGCTAAAACCACAAAAGCAATCCATTCGCTGGCACCGTAACCGTGGGCTAGGCCATACCAAGGAACAAGGATTACCGCACTGAGAAAGGTTAGGCTAAATAGGGTGACATTAAGCCAGATGATAGGGGGTTTATTCATTATAGTTTCCAATATCCGCATTTGAGCGTACAACTGTAAGCTAATTTAGCCCAGCAATCTTGTTTGGTCAAGGTGGATAGGGCTGTGTTTCAATCGCAAAAGCGGTATTATCGCGTCATTACATTCAGTTAGCGGATTCAAGAATGGGTATTCGTGCACAGCAAAAAGAGAAAACTCGGCGGGCTCTAGTCGATGCGGCCTTTAATCAGCTCAGTGCTGAGCGGAGCTTCTCTAGCTTAAGTTTGCGAGAAGTGGCGAGGGAAGCCAACATTGCGCCCACATCCTTTTATCGTCATTTTAAGGATATGAATGAACTCGGGTTGACTATGGTCGACGAGGGCGGGCTTACCCTAAGGCAAATGATGCGCAAGGGGCGTCAACGTGCTGAAGCGGGTGGTAGCGTGATCCGTATATCAGTGGATACCTTTATGGAAGTTCTTGATTCTAATCCAAACGTTTTCAGAATTTTACTGCATGAGCGTTCAGGTACCTCGGCGGCATTCCGCGCTGCGGTGGCTCGCGAGATTGAACATTTTATTTCTGAATTGGCCCATTACACCGAAGCGACGGCGGGCCGTACACCTATGCTAGCCAGAGCGCAGGCAGAAGCGCTAGTGACCTTAGTGTTTAACGCCGGAGCGTCGGCACTGGATATGAAGCGCGCCGATCGTAAAGTGCTTGCCGATCAATTAGTAATGCAGCTGCGCATGGTCGCCAAGGGCGCTGAAGCATTACAACATAAAGTAGAACATCGTTAGTTGGGTACGGTTTGACTAAAAACAAAGGAGCCACAGGCTCCTTTGTTTTTAGGTATATAGAGTCGCCTAACGACGTTCTAACAGCACACCTGTTTCCATATGGTCGGTGTAAGGGAACTGATCGAATAGCGCAAAACGTGTCACCTTGTGAGTCTGATTTAATTGCTGCAAATTGTCTTTTAAGGTGTCGGGATTGCACGAGATATACAAAATCCGCTCATAACCTTGCACTAAGTCCAACGTAGCTGGGTCAATACCTGCTCGTGGTGGGTCAACAAAAATGGTGTTGCACACATAGCTATCCAGATCAATGCCTTCTAAGCGCCTGAAGCTGCGTTTTTTGGCCATCGCATCGCTAAACTCTTCCGCCGACATGCGGATAATTTGCAGATTATCGATATTGTTGACTTCGATATTGTATTGGGCTGCATCCACTGAAGGTTTGGCCAACTCGGTCGCGAGCACGCGATTAAAGTTTTGTGCCAGCGCGATAGAGAAGTTGCCATTACCACAGTAAAGCTCCAGCAAATCGCCTTGGCTGTGTTGAGTCACGTCGATAGCCCATTCCAGCATCTTGATTGCCACCTTGGCATTTGGCTGGGTAAAGCTGTTTTCGATTTGTTTGTAATGGAAAACTTTGTCATTCACTTGCAGTGACTCAACTACAAAGTCTTTATCTAAATCGATTTTCTGTTTGCGCGCACGGCCAATTATATTGACCTTAAATTGGCTGCTCAATCTGGCTTTGAGCGCGGTGGCTTCGCTGCGCCATTGGTCATCAAGCTGTCTGTGATACAGCAGTGATACTAGAATCTCACCACTGAGCGTTGATAAAAAATCAACCTGGAAGAGTTTGTGGCGTAGGCTGTGGTTAGGTTTTAACTCGGCGATCAGTGCCGCCATCATTTGATTGATTAACGCACTCGCAGGTAAGTATTGATCACAACGTACTTTGTCGTTCAATACTTTATCAAACATGTAATAGTATAAATCGTCGCCCTCATGCCATACACGAAACTCAGCGCGCATACGGTAGTTGGCAGGCTCAGAGGCAAACACTTCAACACTCGGCGTCTCAAATTGGGCAAAGGCCTGCTCTAGCTTGATACGCTTTGCAGTCAGTTGCGCATCATAGGTCGTGGGATCCATTGCTGCTAAATTCATTGTTGATTCACCGTGGCTGTAAATTGGGGCGCAAATTTTATACTAGGTTACACGAATGTCCAGCATCTTGGTTTTGCGGTTTGAGCAAAGCTGTGGGAAAATCCGCCCGCGCATGGGGCGAAGAAGAATTAACTGGAGATGGGCTTGTCGCAACCAATATTAGTATTCGATTCTGGCATCGGCGGTCTATCCGTATTAGCAGAAATTCGCAAACTGCTTCCTCATCATGATTACTGCTATTTATTCGATAATGCCAGATTGCCCTATGGCGAGTTGGAAGAGCAGGAACTTGTCTCGGGTTGTGTCGCGCTAATCGACCAAGTCGTAGAGCGTACCCATGCAGCTATAGTTGTCGTTGCCTGCAATACCGCGAGTACGGTTGTGCTGCCCGCGCTGCGTGCCACTTTAACTGTTCCTGTTGTCGGTGTTGTCCCCGCCATTAAACCTGCGGCGCAGTTATCTAAAAGTAAACGTATAGGGTTGCTTGCTACCCCAGGTACGGTAAAGCGCCACTATACTCACGAACTCATTAGCCAATTTGCCGATGACTGCCATGTAGAACTGTTCGGATGTTCGGAATTAGTGCTGATGGCCGAGCAGAAGATTGCCACTGGTCAGCTGAATATGGTGCGATTAACGCAGATATTGTCGCCGATTGTCGAGGCGGAGTTAGATGTATTGGTACTTGGATGTACTCATTTCCCAATGATGCGTGATGAATTGCAGCAGGTATTGGGTCAAGGTGTGACTCTGCTTGATTCAGGTGAGGCAATAGCTAAACGAGTCAAAACACTGTTAGCTACTAAGAGCGAACAGCAAGGTCTAAAAGACGCGCACCAAGATTCGGTTATGCAGGCGTTTTATACTAAAGCGGAAATCAGTGAGGGATTGATGACTATGTTAGTCGATTGTGGCTTTTCGGCCCTAGAGCGAATCACCACAATCAACCAGAACGGATAAGCTAACGCAGATTATTCATCAGTACCTGTACGATCAGCGGCTTCCGAATCTTGAGTCTTAGCTTCTCTAACTTTTAAGGTTCTTTCTTGGAAGTTAAAGTCATTTAGCTTAACCATTGCTTTTTGAGCACCTGCTTCGGACATTTCAACAAAACCGAAGCCTTTACGGCGACCTGTTTTACGATCTCGAACTAAACGGACTGAATTGACTGGGCCGAATTCACCAAACAATACTTTCACTTCTCCCTCATGCACACGATAAGGCAAGTTGCCTACATAGAGTGTCATTGTCGGGCCGACATATTGTTCATCAGCTGCTTGAGTGGTACCTAAATCAGGGACAAATTTAAAGATAAGCGTAGTAATAATCACGCCAGCAACAAAGGCGATGTAAGCGGGTAATGTTGTTGCAAATTGAGATAGCGCAATTGCGCCAAGAATGGCAATAACCAAAACAATAAGAAATGACTTTTGCATATAAATGCTCTCTGAATGAAATAGAAAATGATAAATAACTGTTAACAGCAAGTCATATGGTAATGAATTATTTACTTTTACACTAGACTGCTGCCGAAAAATTGAGCGCGAATTATCATTTATCAGATAAAAACTTACATCAAAATTGAATAACCAAGCCAAAATAGATAAAAAATAAACATAATGCTTAAAATGTCGGCGTACAGTCTTTGGGGGCTAAAAAAGCGCTTGCACAAAAAGTTCCGCTGCCTATAATGCGCATCCACTGACACGGCAGACAGCGATACGCAGTTGGCAGTTACAAGTGCCAGTTCATCAAGTGATTCAGTCCTTGATGGGCGAAAAGAAAGTTTAAAAAACTACTTGACGCAAAAACGGGAATGCGTAGAATACGCAGCCCTGACCCGCTGAAATCACTTGTGATAATGCGATGGTCAACGCTCTTTAACAATTTATCAAGCAAATCTGTGTGGACACTCACGGGTGTTGAGTTAATCGAAATTACTCTGCTGTTTGGCGAGTAATCAAAGAATTAAATCAATGAATGAGTGTTCATAGCAATATGTACATACAGTAATGTATGAATTGAAACGCGATGCTTCTTAGTGAG
>NZ_JABAIP010000014.1:0-165886 GCF_012843185.1 Shewanella sp. DNRA4 | reverse complement strand
TCTGGTAAGGCCAAACATAGGCAAATAGATGAGAATTTGTATGGCAGCAGGTGTGGGAATTTTCGATTGAGCTAACGAGCCGAAACACACTTTGGGGCATAAATGTTTTAGAAAAGGCTGTACACCGATGTGTTAGCTGCCTTTTCAGTATGATTCTTTATTACTTGGTGACAGTTATTCTGCATTCAGTAATTTATAGGGGCGGGCAATCGCTCCTTTGAGATCGCCGAGGGAAAACACCTTCGAAAAGCGCGCAAAGCTTTTGCCATAAAATATTGTTTCTACCACGGGCAGACTAAAGACATTGTATCTCGCGGCAAGCTCTAGGTGAGCCTCACAGTCGATATAGACTAACTGCATTTGGGGAAAATCCTCCGCTAGCATAGCGGCGATTTGCGGTTTTAGTACCTGACATACCCCACAACTTGGCGCACCAAATAGCAGTAATACCGCTGGATTTTGCTTTAGTATGGCATCCAGTTGCTCAGGTGTTTCAAGGGTGTGGATAACGGCAGTCGGCATGGACAATCCTATCGAATTTGGGGTTTTACAGGCAGAGTATCACGGAATTAATCCCCATTTTACGGCACTACTGCCGATAAATGAGCCTACGAAAAATAGACCCACCGTCAGTATGATAATGCCGAATACTATTACCCCTGCTATTTGTGTTCCGCTGAGTTTATCGATCCAATGTGAAAGCTTATTTATCATTTTTGCTTTACCTCGTTACAAAATGGATTAGCTACACCATTGGCGCTCGCAGGGGATACCATCGCCATCACCATCCATTTGCGTGTTGGGGCAATTTTGAATGTAAAAGGTCGCTTCGGCACAGGAGCGCATATGGCTGCAATGGGTTTTACCTGCTTCACAGTGAAATTGAGGTTCGACTGTTCTTGGAGATTGTACTTCGGAATAAGCGGCTGGCTTTTCCTCAACAATAGTTTCTTGCCGTTGTTGAAATTCCTTATAGCCAAATCCTGCGAGTGCAACAAGTAATAAAAGTGAAATCAAACGGTTGAATGATGACTGAGTGTTGTTGGTGCTTTTATTGCCTCGATTGACCTGCGGCGTTCGGCTTGCGGCTGCTGATGTGGGGGTTGCTGCCTGTACCGCAACGCCCTCTATTGAAGCGATTACAGCTTTAATTTTGCCGTCATTCTGGACTTCTGTTTGGTATAAAATGCTATCGCCGACTTTCGGTTTTCGCGCCATCTTCTTAAGCACTGAGATATGGATAAACACATCACGAGCACCGCTTTGATCTGGCTGAATAAAGCCAAAGCCCTTTTCATCGTTCCAGCGTACTAGTACGCCTCTCTCCATGAGCATTGATTGTTTCCTTATGAGTTGATTCTGCGCCTAACTGGATTTACTTGCATAAAAGGCTGCTAGCTAAGTTACTCAAGTTACAGCCTTTTGGCAATTTGTATCTGGGTGGCATCGCGATTGATGCACTTTGCTTTGTGCGCGGCGATTGCCTCAGTACCTTGTGGTTTATGTGATTTGAAAAACAAATCACCAAACCGTTTTGACTAAATTTTGCGCTAAAAACTTGCCATATTACTGTGTGTCGCATAGTATTTGCTGTGTGCCACATAGTATGTACGGCACAGTGTTAATCAATAGGAATTGAGTATGACAAGTTCACAGCTAGTCAAAATGCGACTCGAGTTACGCCGTGGCGTATTAGTGTTGGCGGTATTGGGATTGTTAAAACAACCCCATTATGGTTATTCGCTTCGCAAACAGTTGCAGGACGGCGGTATCGATATCGACGAGGGAACGCTGTATCCCTTAGTGCGCCGTTTAGCCGAGCAGGGATTGTTAGAAAGTGAGTGGCGACAGGCTGAAGGACGCGAACGCCGTTACTATCAATTGTCATCATCGGGGGCTGAGCTACTTAGCCAACTAACCGAGGAATGGCAGCAACTTAATGGTGCCTTGGCATTTTTGCTAGGGCAGGTTACCGATGAGAATACAGAGGAAAACTGATATGGAATTAGTTGACCGTTATATTGCCGCTGTGCAACGGGAATTGCCCGAAGATAAACGTCAGGAAATTAGTCGTGAACTCAAAGCTAATATCTGTGATCAATTGGATGCCCTTGCTGAACAGGGTGAGCTGTCGGAATCACAAATCGCCGCAGTGTTAAAGCAAATGGGACATCCGGCACTGGTCGCCTGGCAATTTGTGCCACCAAGCCCCATAGTGGCTAATGAAGATATCTCTTTGTTTAAGTACACCTTGTATATGGTACTGGGCGTCTTATTTGTATTGCAGGTGATTGGTGGGGCGACCCAATGGCTTGGTGCGACTGAAGGGAGTTTATTAGGATTTCTGCTGCATATTGTCCACGGCTTTATCGGTGATGCTTGCTTTGCATTTACCGTAATTGTGTTGTCATTTTGGAGTTTTTCAATTCAGGGAAAATCAATTTCCGCTGGCTGTAGTAAAGACTGGCAACCGCAACAACTGCCCAAAGTGGTGCCTTCTTGGCAGCAAATCCGCTTTAGTGATGTGTTTTTCGATCTAGCGACTTATCTTTTTTTACTCTTGGTAATTTGGAATAGTGTCTGGATGAGCGCCGAGCAACTGGCGGCACGTTCAGTTATCTTCAGTGTTAATGTACAGCAATTGCTGCAATGGTTTAGCCCCATTATCTTGCTGTCTATTTTCAATAGTCTTTGGCAACTGCGCCGTCAGGTGTGGACGGCAACATTATTGCTAACGAATATGGGGATGAATCTAGCCTATGCGTTATTGCTTGTTTTTCTGGCGTTTAACTCGCCATTGTTACAGGTTCAAGGATCTGACTTAAATGGTCTTTTTACAGTAGAACAGTTAGATAAATGGTTAAGCCATGTCCTGTTGATTACCGCATTATTCCCCAGTTATGAATGTATCCGTGATCTGTTGAGGTGGCGAAAGTTAACTGCAAGCTAGAGGCTTAAATCGTGGCGTGATTCGTGGTGAGGGATTATTTGTTTTGCTTACTGCTAATACTTGCTTGCGCTTGTTGCTTGTACAGTTCAAATAAACCTTGCTGCTTCATTTTTTTGAGTTGTGCAGCGAGGTTTATGGCCAGTTGGCTATGGCGCTCGTTTAAATACCCATAGCTTGTGATTGCCTCTAATGTCGCTATTGGTTTTATTAGGCCGTCTTTAAACTCAGGAGTTTGCTGAAGGAGTTGTGAACTTATTTCTGAATCGATGTAGATATCTATCCGGCCGTGAAGTAATTTTCGAAATGAGTTAATGGGTGAAGATGATTCACTAAGCCGCGTTTCTGGGATAAGCGCTGTAAGGATTTGTTCTACTCGCAATATGCCTCGGTAATATTCAACCTTATAGTCTGCTGTGGTTAGTGATTGCCAATCAGTAAGCTTGATATTCGGATTATTACTAAAGGCGATTAAATGTGTTTCGATAATGGGTTCTTCAACCCTAATCACATGTTGTACTTTATCGCCATAGGTGAACACTCTACCGGGTTCGCCATCGACTTTACCTGACTCCAGCATTTTGCTGGCTCGAATTGCGGGTACGAGTTCATAACTAAATTGATAACCCAGTTGGTCTAAGGCATGGCTGTAAATGAGTTCGGCCCATTTAAAGTAAAAGCTATGTTCAGGATCCTCATAAAACGCCATAGTAAATATGGGTTTATCCGTTACACTCGCCGCTGTTGGCGACGGTGTGGTTTCACTCGCTTGGGCGCTTAAGCAAAAGACGATTCCAATTAATATATTGGATATACCCGCAAGGTTCCTAAACGGCATGCTCACTCCCTTTAATATTGACTATATAACCTGAACTCGGGGTAACGAGTGTCGAAAAATCTAAACTCAACAAACTAAATAAATGCTATAAATGATTATTTTGAAAAGAAAAATTTTTTCTGACTGAATGCGCAGATTTTTGCGCATATCAAGGCACTCTGTCGTACGCATAGTGAGCTCTGGTTATATAGAGTATAGCCATCCTAATTCACTGGCTTAGCTTTATTCTCCCTTGTTCTTCGAACGGTGAAAAACCTCAATATCGGCAACAAAATGTGATCTGATGGCGGACAAATTGTCCTTTTGTTGATAAAAATGTGCGACTCAGCACATAAATTTGACAGATAAATGTCGTTGGCGATTTTTCTCTCACTGGAGTTTGAGCTAGATCCGCTTTTGTGCTGTGAAGACAGTGTTAAATCCGCGTCATCAACTCGTTGACTCGGGAAACACTCAATGAAACTAAAACAACACGTTTTAAAAACACGGTCAGCTAAAGCCTATTTAACTGGCCTATGTTTATTGCCACTTAGCGGCTTATCGGCCACAGCACTTGCTGATGATCTGGATAAAATCGAGCGTTTAGAAGTGCGTGGCAGGCAAATTAATACCTTAGGCCATAGTACTTCGGCGTCTGAAGGGATAGTGGGTGCGGCGGAGATCGAGAGTCGCCCGCTGCTGCGCACGGGGGAGATCCTTGAGTTTGTCCCCGGGATGATAGTCACTCAGCACAGTGGTTCGGGTAAGGCGAATCAGTATTTTCTGCGTGGCTTTAACTTAGACCATGGCACAGATTTTAATACTCGCGTCGAAGGTATGCCGGTCAATATGCGGACTCACGGGCATGGGCAAGGGTATACGGATCTTAACTTTTTAATCCCCGAGCTGTTAGGGGAAATACGTTATGCCAAAGGAGCTTATTATCCTGAAGTGGCAGACTTTTCTGGCGCGGGTGCGGCGCAAATTCTGCTCGCCGATGAACTCGCTTATCGCCAAGTTGGGGTGACCTTAGGTGAATACGGTTATCAACGGCTGGTGGCGACTCAGGATATGAAGACCGACGCCGGCCGATTTATTTTAGGAACAGAATTACAGGCTTACGATGGTCCTTGGAGTGATATTAAGGAGGATGTCAGCAAGGTCAATGTGGTTGGTCGCTATCTTACCAAGCTTAATGGCGGGGACTTTAGCCTCACTATGATGGCCTACGACAATAGCTGGAATTCGGCGGATCAAATTCCGGCGCGGGCGGTGGAGTCTGGGCTGATTGATTTTTACGGTTCACTCGACACCGATGTGGGCGGTGAGGCCAGTCGTTATAGCATTTCAGCGAATTATGACGCTGGCAACTGGCAGGCCAATGCCTATGCCATCCGCTCAACCATGGATCTGTTTTCAAACTTTACTTACTTCTTAAACGATCCCATCAATGGCGATGAATTTGAGCAGGTCGATGAGCGCACCATTTGGGGCGGCGATATTAAACGCGACTGGCAAATGAGTCTGGCGGGGACACAAATCAATTACAGTCTAGGTGCCGATGTACGTTACGACGATATTGGTGCCGTGGGTTTATATAACACCAAAGCACGGGAACGCCTCAGCACTGTGAGACTCGATGAAGTGCAGGAACTCTCTACGGGATTGTTTGGCAAGCTGGAGTGGTTGCCTGCTGACCAATGGCGTTTGAATTTAGGCTTGAGATACGACTATTTCGATGTGCAGGTCGATAGTGATAATCCCCTCAACAGCGGTGATGCTTCCGATGGTATGTTGAGCTTAAAGGCGGGCGCTTCCTACCTAGTGAACGATAATCTGGAACTCTATATGAATGCGGGGCAAGGATTGCATTCTAACGATGCCCGCGGCGCAACCATTAAGGTCGACCCAGTCACGGGCGATCCGGTTGAAAAGGTCGATTTGTTAGTGCGATCCAATGGTGGCGAGTTTGGGGTCAAATACTATGATCGCGACTTTATTAACTTCTCTGCCGCGCTTTGGTATTTGGAACTCGACTCTGAACTACTCTTCGTTGGCGATGCGGGCAATACCGAACCAAGCCGCGCCTCTGAGCGTTACGGCGCTGAAATCACGGCCTATTATTGGCTTAACGATGATGTGAGCTTAGATATGGAACTGGCCTGGACCCGTGCCCGTTTTACCGAAAATGAACTCGATGAAGGCAAATATGTCGATGGTGCCGTGCCCTTTGTTGGCAGTGCGGGCATTACCTATCGTCCCGATGGCGATGGTTGGTATACCAGTGTCAGGCTGAGATATTTAGGTGAGCGAATTCTCGATAGTTTTGATGAGCATAAAGCCGATGACACCACTTTAGTGAACCTTGCCCTGGGTTATCAGTTATCGGGCTTCGATACTAAGCTGGAGCTATTGAATATATTTGATAGCAAAGACCACGATATCGATTATTTCTACGAGTCTCGTCTAGCGGGTGAGCCAGCTGAAGGCGTGGAAGACTTGCATTATCATCCCGTTGAGCCGCGTATGGTACGGGTGAGTGTCAGTTATCGTTTCTAACTTGAGTGACCATTCTTGAGTGATCATTGCTAGCGCCAACCGATACGCTAAGTTTGTTCCGCACCTAGGATAAACTTAGCGTATCTATTCTGTTTAACATCATCATTTCGATATCTAACTCAAATAAAATATTTTTAAAATCAAGATAGTTAGTCATGTTAGACATTGAGGATGTCAGTGCCCTTCAAGTGGATACCCTCAAACACTCAATACTAAAATTGGTGATGAATATTAAACGGATCGCTGCCGTTATCTCCTGAAGTTTAATCATGGCATTAGCCACTCCCGTTACCGCTTCTTCTACCAACGAGGTGAATGCACAATGTGCAACGCTGGCAGATGACACTACTCAGAGTTATTTAAAGGGATAACACTACCTTTGAACAATAGGCTCCCAATGGCGAGTATTTGCGTTATTTCCCCATTGAAAGGGCTCTGTCACTTAGCGCAAGGGTGACTTTAGGACGTTAAACATCAAGCACGATCATGAGCCGTTATACCATGTGATCTCACTGGCATTGCCCGCTGATATAACTAACATTGACCTAAAACACTACTTTATTGAACTAACACAATTACTTTGCTTTGTGGTTTAAAGCGTTATCGAACACGGTCGCAGTGGCTTCTATAAATAGCGAAGGCCATGCCATTGAGGCACAAGACGGCCACGGCAGTCATTCGCACTCATCCGCCATTTGGCATTTTTTGGGAGGGCGCTGCAATAATTTACTATTCCGACCAAGAGCTCGGCGGCTAGAATGAGTAGTATCTAAAGTTGTGTTTGCCCTGTGAGATTAAGCTTGTCCTATGAGCCGTGTGACTCCCGTTGAAAATATCAATTACTGGCGCCATCCCAGTCTCTCGGGCATTGAACTGAGTCAGGCGGAATTTACCCATTTCAGTTTTGATAAACACGTGCATCTGGATTATCACTTAGGCGTGGTGACTCAAGGGGCACAGCAATTTATCAATAAGGGCTGCCATTATCAGCTAGGACGACATGGGCTATCGACCCTCAATCCCGATGAAACCCACGATGGACAAAGCTGCGACGCCGAAGGTTATCGGGTTAAGGTGATGTCGATCCCCGTGGAATATATGAATGGTATCAGCCTAGAGTTAGGGCTGAAGGCCCATTTCTTTAATGCACCTATGGTGGATGACCCCGCGTTATATCAGTACTTTATCCAGTTGCATGATTTGCTTATCCAAGGCCAATGTTCTGAGCTTGCGGCCGAGTCCCATCTGCTGAATTTTATGCAGCTATTATTAACGCGCCATCCGGCAGGAGTGCTTAAAGTTGAGCAGGATAGGGGGCTATCATGGCAGCAGTTAAATCGAATCAAACAGAAAATCCACGATGAACCTTGGCAAAACACTCAGCTTGAAGGTTTAGCCAATGAGGTTAATCTGAGTAAGTTTCAGTTTTTAAGGCAGTTTAAACAGGCTACGGGGATGACGCCCCATGCCTACGTTAAGCGGGTGCGATTAGAGTTAGCTAAAAAGTCCTTAACCCATGGCGCCTTAGTGGCGGATGTGGCGCAGCAGTTAGGCTTTTTCGACCAGAGTCATCTAAATAAGGCGTTTAAGCAGGCCTTTTTACTCTCACCGGTTCAATTTCAGCGGCGCATGCTTTAATTTGTCTTGGAAAATTAGCGGCGTGCAATTTATTACAATGCAAGCTCTGGCTATTTAGTCATACTGGACTTTCTGTTTTTCTTGTTTTGCGGAGCCGTATTGATGGATGTATCCCTGTTAGTCACTTTAGCCGTTATTCATTGTGTTGCCTTAGTGAGCCCCGGGCCGGATTTTGCCATTATGGTGAAGATTGCCACCTCACAGCCACGAAACACCGCAATCGCCACGGCGGTCGGGATATCGGCGGCGATTTTAGCCCATACCATTTTGAGTTTAACTGGCGTTAGTTTAGTGATTAAAAGCTCCCATACCTTGTATCTCTTAGTGCAATTGCTGGGTGCTTCATACTTGGCGTGGATGGGATTTGGCGCACTAAAGGCCGCGGTGGCTTTTTTCAGTAAACCCAAAACCCTATTAAACAGTGAGGGCGCCGATCCTTCTGGATTCACAACGACATCGGAAAACAGCGCTGATATGTCAATGGCGGGCGCGGTCAACGCTTTGTCAGCTAAACAGGGTTTTATGAGAGGGCTTTATACCAATTTATTGAATCCTAAAGCTTTAGTGTTTTTCTTAACCTTATTCTCTGCCCTGATTACCCCCAGCGTGACGCCCGTGACTAAAGTCGCTGCCGCATTAATGTTATTTGTGTTGTCACTGCTGTGGTTTGGCTTTTTGGCTCTCATGCTCTCAAAAGCCAAGGTGCAGCAAAAGTTGCAACGACTGACGCCTATCATCGATGGGGTGATTGGGCTGATCTTTATGTCGGTGGCGGTAGCGATAGTGTCTAATTTGCTGTTGGCTTAATGAGAACTGAGCGAGGCTGTGATTCGGCTTTTAACACATAGGCTTGGATGGGATTGTTTATGTTTATCCCACCTTAGCTATGCTATCCTTGCCAAGTCTTAATTTGGATGTTTTTGACTTTAAAGGAATAAGCCATGCCTCATGCTCTGTATTCTCGAACATATTCAGCTATTCATCGACTTTCGCGCTTAGGGCTTTTTGCAGGCTTGCTGCTGGGGAGTCTAAGCCTTGCGCCACAGGCTTTGGCCGCACTAGAAGCGGAATATGTGCCGCAGGTGCAAGCTTTGATTGATGCGGCCAAGGCGGGTGATCGTCAGGCGATTGCCAAGCAGATTGCTTATCCTCTCAAGCGGGAATATCCGCTCCCCGATATACAAAATCCACAGCAAATGCTGACGAGATTCCAGCAAGTCTTTGATAGCAAGTTGCTGAGTCAAATTGCCAATTCGACCACAGAGAACAACTGGGAGACTATGGGCTGGCGCGGCATTATGCTCGATCACGGCAGTGTCTGGTTGGACTTTGATGGCAAAATCTCGGGCATTAATTATCAAAGCCCAAAGGAAGCCAAATTAAGAGACGAGCTAATCGCGCAGCAAAAATTGATGCTACACGAGAGTGTGCGCGAATTTGCTAGCCCAGTACTCGCGTGGGAAACCGCGCGATTTACCATACGTGTCGATGCCATCGATAATAACCAATACCGTTATGCCGCTTGGGCAAAGGGTAAATCCCTAAGCGAGAAACCTGATTTAGTCCTCAAAAAGGGTCAATTGGTGCGCGAGGGAACTGGCGGTAATCATTCCTTCCAGTTTAAAAGTGGTCCCTATCGCTATGTTTGCGATGTGATAGTGCTCAGCGCCGAAGAGAGTCCTGTGGGTAGACTTTATGTCTACAAAAACGATCAATTGCTGGTACAGGAGCCTGTGATTAAGGCGCTATAGCTTTATTGGTCATTCGCTTAAGGCAATTCCCTGATGCGAATGCCATCGAGGTTGCCTGTAGCTGTCTTTTATCAACACAGGATTTAGGTTTGTTGTGATGATTAATCCCGCCAAAATCGCCGTTTTCGGCACTGCCATAGTGCTGTTGTTTTTACTAACTGAATGTCGCCAAAAAGAGCAAATTCCCCTGTGCGGCCATGTCGAAGGTACGCCAATCGATACTAGCTTTGATGGCGGCCTAGACAATAACGACCGCACTCTGGCATCAACCAACTGCTTAAAAATCAAAGCACTTTACGATAAAAGTGATCGCCAAACTAAATGGTTTAGCAGTTCGCCTTCTATCGCTGTGATGAACGCCTTGGGTTACTTAAAACAAGATGATACCGACAACAGTGGCGATTCCTATGCGATGACATTTTATGTACAGGAGGAATTTGTGTTTGGCCCAAGCCGAGGAGAATATGTGCAGTTTCGTCAGGACGGTAAGGGCGTTATCTTACCCGGCACCGAAGCGGCCAAGGGCAATGAGGCCAAGGTTGGTGTTAACGGTCAGTTTGACCGCTGGTGCCAAAAATTGGCCTCAATCGAGTTTGCAGGTAAAGACAATTGGCGCAGGCCAACGGAGCAGGAGTTAAATACCCTCTATGGGGATGGTGAGAGTCGCGCAGCCTATCAACGTGCGCAGTGGAGCTCGACAATCCCTTCTTGGTCTAGCACAGTGTATGAGACCGAATTCGAGGTCGGCATTATCTCGGTCGCCCCCAGCGGTTATAGCTTTCGCAGTTATGCCAATAGTGCCAAATTTGCTGTTTGTGTCGCCGCGTTTTGACCCGCTAAAGAGAGCTTGAACAAGCTCTCTTTTCGCCTTATTTAATCAACTTAATCAGCGCTTTAAATCGATCGCCTTGGGCATCGTGTTGCAGTTCAAATAACAGTGACTCCACATTGGTCAGCGTGGCTCCCTTGGCGGTCATCATTTGAATGCCCAGCTGTTTATTGTCAACGCTGCGGGAAGAAACGGCATCGGCAACGACATGCACTGAGTAGTGCTGATCGAGCAGATCACGGCAAGTCTGGTATACGCAAACATGGGTTTCTATCCCCGCGAGCAACACCTGTTTCCGCCGAGTTTGGGTTAACGCATTAGCAAATTCATCACAATACCAACCACTAAAGTGTTGCTTGGCAATGGGCGAGCCCGTTTTTTCGAGTAAGGTTTTTAACTCTTCAGTGGTCGAGCCTAGTTTGGCGGGTAATTGTTCGAGCCAAAGGATAGGAATTTCAAACAGCTGCGCGCCTTGGATGAGTGTACTCAACTGCTGATGAAGCTTGGCTGAGTTATCCATGATCTGAGCGAGCTTTCCCTGCACATCGACGATAACGAGTACACATTCTTCGGGTTTTAACATCGGGTATTCCTTCTGCGCGGGTGGAATAAAGGCATCGTTTAGCGATTGCTCTGCTTATTTTGTGAATTGTGTGTTTTTTACACTGTTAGTAAACCCTAATTGAGCAGCCTCACCAATAGGGCAAAAGTCGAATATGCCGTGCACTTAAATTGCTCACTAAAAGAGTGCGCTGCCTCAACGCTTGCACAAGTCTGGTGCATTTTTAATCGGCTAATTCAAGTGTATTCTTTATTATTTCTTTTAAATCAATAAATTAAAATTCTGGCCTAATGATTGAATTATCTTGGCTACAAGTTAATAACAATCGCGTTTTTTTGGAGGTCAGGATGAAACTAGTCAGCGCTATCATCAAGCCATTTAAATTGGATGATGTCCGTGAAGCTATCGCCGGAATTGGTATTGAGGGGATGACGGTGACCGAGGTTAAAGGTTTTGGCCGTCAAAAGGGGCACACAGAGTTGTACCGTGGCGCTGAGTATCAGGTGGATTTTTTACCAAAAGTAAAACTAGAAATTGCCACTAAAGCAGAAAATCTCGACATGCTGATTGAGGCGATTACCACCGCGGCTCATACGGGAAAAATTGGTGACGGCAAGATTTTCGTTATCGACTTAGAACATGCCATCCGTATTCGTACGGGTGAACTCGACACTGAAGCGCTATAGGGGGCGGAAGATGGAAGAACTAACAAAATTAGGCGTGACAGTCTCTGAACTGCGCTTTGCACTCGACACCTTTTATTTTTTGATTTCTGGCGCCTTAGTTATGTGGATGGCAGCGGGTTTTGCCATGCTCGAAGCCGGCCTAGTACGCTCTAAAAATACCACCGAAATTTTAACTAAAAACGTGGTGTTATATGCGATTGCCTGTGTGATGTACCTATTGGTTGGCTACAACATTATGTATGTCGACAATGCTGAAGGTGGCTGGTTGCCTTCACTCGGTACGCTGATTGGCTCACAAGCTAGTGATGCAAACCATGCCTTAGAATCAGACTTCTTCTTCCAAGTGGTGTTTGTGGCAACGGCGATGTCGATTGTCTCTGGCGCTGTGGCGGAGCGGATGAAGTTATGGGCTTTCCTATTCTTCTCCGTGGTGATGACAGGCATTATCTACCCCGTTGAAGGCTACTGGACTTGGGGTAAAGGCTTTATCTCTAGCTTAGGCTTTGTAGACTTTGCAGGTAGCGGTATTGTGCACATGACAGGTGCTGCTGCGGCTATCGCTGGTGTGTTGCTGCTCGGTGCTCGTAAGGGTAAATATGGCCCTAACGGCCAAGTCAACCCAATCCCTGGCTCTAACCTGCCAATGGCAACCTTAGGGATGTTTATTCTATGGATGGGCTGGTTTGGTTTCAACGGTGGCTCACAGTTGATGGTTTCAGATGCGGCTAACGCTAGCTCTGTCGCTAAAGTCTTTGTGAACACCAACACCGCGGCCGCTTTTGGTGCTATTTCTGCCCTCGTTGTGTGCAAAATGATTTGGGGTAAAGCAGATTTGACCATGATCCTCAACGGTATTCTGGCGGGCTTAGTGGCAATTACCGCCGATCCGCTGTCGCCTTCACTGCTGATGGCGGGTGTGATTGGCCTAGTTGCTGGTGGCTTAGTGGTGTTCTCAATTGTGGGCTTAGATCGCATTAAGATCGACGATCCAGTTGGTGCGATTTCGGTGCACGGCGTGGCAGGTTTCCTCGGTTTAATGTGTGTGCCGTTATCAAATGCCGACGCCACTATTACAGCGCAATTAACTGGTGCAGCGATTATCTTCGCATGGGTATTTAGCGCGTCATTTGCGGTATGGTTTGTGCTGAAGATGACCATGGGTATCCGCGTTTCTGAGGAAGAAGAATATAACGGTATGGATGCATCTGATTGCGGTATCGACGCTTACCCAGAGTTTGTGACAGTCAAAAGTGCAGGCTGATATGACTTGATGCCTCTAAGGGATAAGAGGATAGTAAAGCAGAGCCAAGTGCTCTGCTTTTTTTATGGGTATTCGATTCTACTTGCACCGCAACAAGGAGCTAACGATGCGCTTAATCTCGGATCTCACCGCACCACTTAGACGTACCTGTTTGCTCGGGAGTATGCTGAGTGCTCTCTTAGCCTTGCCCACTTTTGCGGGGCAAGTTGTGGTGACTCGCTCGGATAAGCCTTTCGATGCTTTTGCTGTTCGCGACCAAGTGCTGAAAGATTATGAATGGCAGGAGTCTTTGAGAAGACAGGAGCAAATTCAAATTCTGCAAGCCTTGCCCCTTGGGTGTATCGTGCAGATGCAGCCATACCGTTACTTTCGCTGTGGCCAAGATAACTATCGTCCTTACCGTTATCAGCAGCAGGATGTGTATATCAAGGTTGACCCTCCGGCGCAGCGTTAACTCTCAAACTGCCGCAATCCTATGCGACAGGTCGTGATTTTTTGTAACCATTTAATGACGTCTTTTTGGCCAAGTGTAATAAGCTCAAATAGGAGCCTTATGGTCTGGGGGACGTATCATGATACAACTGCGCACCATCTCTAGCGGTATATTCTACTCATTATTACTTTTACTATTATGGGGTTGCAGCTCGACAGCTCCCAAACCTAGTGATAATGAGATAGATGCCCTGTTTGCCGATTCGTTGTTTACACCGGTTAATAATATTCCTAGCGTCGAGGATATTTTTAGTCTTCCGCCCTCTGTGGTAGCCGATGTCCGGCGTGCCTACGATCGCTATAGCTTCTCGACGAAAAATCCCGTCGCGGTGCACGAATGGTTAGCGAGTTATATCAATGCTAACCAAGATGGTGGCCACAGCGACTTTCACTATCAAGATAATCTGACTCAAACCGCCAGCGAAACCTACGCCCAGCGTGCGGGGAATTGTATGTCGTTGGTGGTGATGACATCGGCGCTAGCGGATATTTTTAAGATTGGCACTGAGTTTCAGGATATTGCGATTGAACCCGTATGGGACAAACAGGGCGAGTTTTATCTGATCAATGGCCATGTCAATCTGCGCTTGCTACCCGCTTCAAGCGTGCATGCGGTTTATGTGTCGACCCATGCCATTTTGGTCGACTTTATGCCCGAGCGCGCCCTGCGAGGCTACAACAAAGTGCAAATCAATCGCCAGACCTTAACCAGTATGTTCTATAACAATATGGCCGCCGAATCCTTGGTCGAAGGGAATTTAGACCGCGCCTATGCGCTGATTAAAGCGGGTTTAAAATCTGGACACTTTATCCCTGCACTCAACACCTTAGCCGTGATTTATCGCCACAAGGGCGATGAGCAACGTGCAGAGCAAGTTTATCGCTACGCCCTTAAGTTTGATGCTAATGATATGACGACCCTCTATAACTTAGCGGTGATCTTAGGTGAACAGGGGCGTTTAGATGAGTGGGCACAGATCCATAAAGTGCTTGAATTAGCGCGTATTCGTAACCCTTATTACTACTACGATATGGGTGAGCAGGCCTACGATGAGCATCAATACCGTGAGGCGCTCGCTTGGTATCAAAGGGCGGTTGATAAGGCCGATTATCGCCATGAGTTTTTCTTTGGTCTGTCACGCACCTATTGGGCGCTGGGGGATGAAAAACGCGCTAAACAGAATATGGAAAAGGCGGTGGCACTTAGCCACGAAGCCACAGATAAGCATCGTTATCAGGCCAAGTTACAGGCCATGCAGCAACACTAAATTCTTAACTCAACCTCCTTTGTTTGTGCCTAATACCTGATAAAGGAGGTTTTTTATTTCCGCTTTCATCACCGCTTGCTTCCAACCCCAACACTTGCTTGGCTTTAGTTTGCATATCACATTGAAATATTTGAATTTGTATTTTTTAAAAATATGTTAAAACAAGACCTTATAGCTGATTTGTTGAAATGGAGACAACTTGGTTGCATTAGCGGCGCAGACTGGATAAATTGAATTCAGTATTGCAGTCGAGATCCCTATTGCAGCGATAAAAATAGCCTAAACACGAGAGTGGGAGCAGTAAATTATGTATTACCAAAATGATGACGTTCGCATTAATGAAGTCAAAGAGTTACTTCCACCGATTGCGATTCTTGAACGATTTCCTGCTTCCGAAAACGCTGCTGCAACTGTGTTTAACGCCCGTCAAAGCATCCATAACATTCTCGCTCGTCAAGATGATCGTTTGTTAGTCGTTATTGGACCTTGCTCTATTCATGATCCTAAAGCTGCATTGGAATATGGCCAGCGACTGGTTGCGCTAAGAGAACGTTATCAAGATCAGCTCGAAGTGGTGATGCGAGTGTATTTTGAAAAACCGCGTACCACAGTGGGTTGGAAGGGGCTCATTAACGATCCTTATATGGATAACAGCTTCAAACTGAACGATGGTTTGCGTACTGCGCGTAAACTTTTAGTCGATTTGAATGACTCTGGCATGCCGACCGCGGGTGAGTTTCTCGATATGATTACCCCGCAGTATGTGGCGGATATGATGTGCTGGGGCGCCATTGGTGCGCGCACCACAGAATCCCAAGTGCACCGTGAGTTGGCCTCGGGGCTATCTTGTCCTGTCGGCTTTAAAAATGGCACCGATGGCACGATTAAGGTGGCGATTGATGCCATTGGTGCCGCAAATGCGCCGCACCACTTCTTATCTGTGACCAAATTTGGCCATTCGGCGATTGTGTCGACTAAAGGTAATCCGGATTGCCATATCATTTTGCGTGGTGGCCGTGAGCCTAATTACAGCGCAGCCCATGTGGCGCAAATTAGCGAGCAGTTAAAAAAGGCGAAGTTGGTCGACAATATCATGATCGATTTTAGCCATGCCAACAGTAGCAAACAGTATCAACGCCAAATGGAGGTTGCCAACGATGTTGCTGAGCAAGTCGCATCGGGTAATAAGGCGATTTTCGGTGTGATGGTTGAAAGCCACTTAGTGGAAGGACGTCAAGATCTGATTGAAGGCCAAGCACTATGCTATGGTCAGAGTATCACGGATGCTTGTATTGGTTGGGACGATACAGAACGTTTGCTCTCAGTGCTAAATCAAAGTGTTATTGAGCGTCGTCAGCGCGATTAATACGCTTAAAGATCAAAAACAAAGGCGCTATCCCAGCGCCTTTATTTTTTGCTCATTTCGGCTAAATATTCGTTCGCTTTGGCTAAGCTACCAAAAGCGGCAATCAGATTATTTCGGCCTTTGTCCTGAATTTCTGGATTCCCTGACTCGATCATCATCCACACCCAAGTTTGGATCAGTGGTAACGGCGGGTATTGAACTTTGGCTGAATCCAACATAAAGCATCCTTCGATCTTGATTTATTTGAGTTATCTTAGTGTTATCGCAAAACGAGTACAGAGCATATTGCTTCGCTCGCTGCTGCGGCCAGAGGTTTGCAAATCCTGCTGCTAGTGAACTTAAGTCCATGGGGCATTTTGGGTAAAACCGACAAAATAATCAACACTCCAATCCATGTTATCGCAGCCTATTTTAGCGTTCATTATTCGGATAAAACCTTGCAACTACGGCATTTCTTATCGTTAATAAGCCCTTAGTGATTTCTCCTAGGGTAAGTCGTTAGTGTGACATTTTTATATCGAGGCACTTCTATGCGTATATCTAATTAAAGATGTCTCATTACTTCAGTACCGGCAGCTGGTATAAGTGGTAATTGTGCCAAGTGACAAGTGGTTTGTCTGTCAGAAAAATCTGATTGATTTTATTAAAACTTTATCCTTTGATTCACTTTATTATTCGCCATGCTGTTACAATTGACCGACTTAGGCAAAGGTTTAGATATATGCGTCCAACACTGTACTTTGAAGGTCCCATCGATAAGCTCAATTGGCATGTGATTAAATTGCTCTGGCCCTATTTGCTTGAATATAAGGGGCGGGTGGCATTGGCTATGTCTTGCCTTATTGTTGCTAAGCTTGCTAGTGTCGGTTTGCCGTTTATTCTCAAAGATATAGTCGATACTTTAGATGTTAATAAAACAGCGCAGGCCTTGAGTGTGCCTATCGGCTTAGTATTGGCCTATGGCGCAGTACGACTGTTAACTGCCATTACGGGGGAAATTCGCGATACCTTATTTGGTCGAGTAACAGAGCGGGCTATTCGGCGTTTAGGCCTTGCGGTGTTTGATCACCTACATCGCCTCGATTTGGATTTTCACTTAGAGCGACGCACGGGCGGTTTATCGCGAGACATTGAACGTGGCACCAGTGGCGTGAGCTTTTTGATGCGTTTTATGGTGTTTAACATAGTGCCGACGCTGTTAGAAATTGCTATGGTCATTGGCATTTTCTTTTTTAATTATGGACTTGCCTTTGCTGCGATCACTTTTACCTCCGTGATGGCCTACATTTGGTTTTCGGTCATTGCTACCGAGTGGCGTACCGAATATGTGCGCGATGCCGCCAAGGCCGACTCCCTCTCTAATACCCGCGCTATCGACAGCCTGCTGAATTATGAAACCGTGAAGTATTTTAATAACGAGAAATATGAATCGGATAGATACGATCAGGCCCTAGAACAATGGGAAGTCGCTAAGCGTAAGAATCGTTTATCGCTTTTTGCCCTCAACGGCGGGCAGGCGCTGATTATTGCCTTAGCGATGACGGCGATGATGGCGTTAGCGGCTTATAAAGTGACCAACAATGAAATGACCATAGGTGACTTTGTGCTGATCAATGCTTTTATGATGCAGCTCTTTATGCCGCTAAACTTCTTGGGATTTGTCTACCGTGAGATCCGTGGCGCTTTAGCCAATATCGAGCGGATGTTCAGTTTGCTGGATAAACACCCTAGTATTATAGATAAACCCGATGCATTAGATTTTCACCCTTCCCGTGGCGAGCTCAGTTTTGAGCAGGTCAGTTTTAACTATGATGACAGACCCATACTGCGTAATGTTAGTTTTAAAGTTGCAGCGGGTAAAAAGGTCGCTGTGGTTGGGGATAGCGGTGCGGGAAAATCCACATTAATCAAACTATTGTTCCGCTTTTACGATGTAGAGCAAGGACGTATTTTGATTGATGGGCACGACATTCGCCAGTTAACACAAGATGCGCTTCGCAGAGCGATTGCGATAGTGCCACAAGATACAGTGTTATTTAATGATTCTTTAGTTGAGAACATTCGTTATGGTCGCCCTGATGCGAGTGATGACGAAGTGCGCGATGCTATTAAACTCGCTCATTTAGAAGATTTTATTGCTTCACTTTCACAGGGTTGGGATACCAAAGTGGGTGAGCGGGGATTAAAACTTTCAGGTGGCGAGAAACAACGAGTTGCGATTGCTCGCGCGATCTTAAAAGGATCGCCAGTGTTAGTATTTGATGAGGCGACTTCATCCCTCGATAGTCGCTCCGAGCAGGCTATTTTAACGGCCCTTCGCGAGGTGGCCAAAGGACACACCAGCTTAGTGGTTGCACATCGATTATCGACTATTGTTGATGCTGATCAGATTGTTGTTTTAAGCAAAGGCGAAATTGTTGAGCAGGGACATCATACAGCATTATTAGCCCAGGACGGCCTTTACGCTAAGTTGTGGCGGATACAAAATGAACAACAACAGCTCTTGGTGTAATTATCAAAAGCGTTTGCTGTAAGTCTAATAGCGTTGCGACAATTCAGTTTTTATTCAGCTAAGGCTCTCTATACTCGAATCCAAGCAAATAATCATAAGAGGTGCTTGGCATGGAAAATATGGCATTAAGAGTCAATATTGAAGGCAGAGAAGAGAAAGTCAGCACAGACTGGTTTGCGATTATGGCAACGCTTCAAAAGCGCGGTGTAGATTATGATTCGCTACAACGAATTCATGCTGAGCTCAATGCAGGTCTGAAAGTGACAACAAGACGGTTAACGCTGGCCAAACTGAATCTAGATATGGGACTGGCTGGGATTATTCGTGGAACGAATGAATATAACGCTGATATTCATGGTGTTTGTTAAGCAGAATCACGAGAGAAATAATAGGATATATAAAATTATATCCCCTTGGGTTTTCCAGCCTTCCAACCTTCACACAGCAGATTGAATTTATTGGTCGAGTCGTCAATTCGTTTCAGACGAATGACTTGACCTTCACGAAAACACAACAGCTCGCCTTCGATCTCTGTTAAGCGATTACAGCTCTTACAGCTTGTGCTGGCAGTTTTGCTGTCAGACATTTGGCTTACAAAGCTAGATTTCACAGTGTTTCCTTAACAATAAATATGAAATGATTTAATTCAATGCGTGTATCACGGATTTTACTCCTTTTGTGATACACATTCAAATTAGTTATTGCTGAATTAACTTTAGATGAAAGTCGTATGTTATGCACTGGAAATTTATTAATTATTGATTGATATGGGAATAATATTTATCCAGTGAAACCGACAAGCCACTTTCAAGAACAATCCGTACATGGGAAGGTTTGAGCTGCCTTGGTTCTGTTACCCCACATGCATGGGCTATTAGCGCCAAGTCGTGGTGTAGATTATGGTTATAATTGGCAACTCGGTTAGATTTATCTTTTGGATCAAGTCCTTGCTGAAGTTTTTTATTGTGTGTGGTAATTCCAGTGGGACAAGTGTCCTTGTTGCATTGCAATGCTTGAATACAGCCTAAGGCGAACATATTCCCACGGGCTGAGGCGATAAAGTCGGCGCCTAAGGCGAGTGCCCAAGCGACCCGTGAAGGGACAATGAGTTTACCTGAGGCGATCACTTTGATACGTTTACGCAGTCCACGTTGAATCAATACATTAACCAAAATAGGTAGACTTTCTTTTAGCGGTAGGCCAACACAATCCATTAAAGGTTGCGGCGCGGCACCTGTTCCACCATCGGCGCTATCTAAGGTGAAAAAGTCTGGAGCAGATGCTTCTCCACGACGTTCAATTTCATCGCAAAAATCTTCAAGCCATGTTACGTCGCCGAGTACGGCTTTTATTCCTGTGGGTTTACCCGTTACTTCGCGCACTCTGGCAATCATATCCAGAATATCGCCAACATTTTTAAACTCGATATGACCGTTGGGACTGATGGAATCTTGTCCCTGTGGAATACCGCGAATATGGGCGATTTCCTCTGTCACTTTTACGCCAGGTAGGATGCCACCTTTACCGGGTTTTGCACCTTGACTCATTTTGATTTCAAACATTTTGACTTGAGGGTGCGCTGCAATTGTTTTGAGTTTGTTATCGTCTAAATGGCCGTGCTCGTTACGAACGCCATATTTGGCGGTGCCGATTTGAAAGACTAAATCACAGCCGCCCTTTAAATGATAAGGGCTTAAACCGCCTTCACCTGTATTTAACCAACAACCTGCCTGCGCTGCACCATGGGATAAGGCTGTTATAGCGGGGCGGGACAGAGCGCCAAAGCTCATGGCAGAGATGTGGCAAATGGTATTAGTGGTGTAAGGTTCGCGGCAATCGGCGCCAATAGTTAGCGGATGAATGGGTGTAATGTCCTCATCTTGGGTCGGAAAGGCGGTATTCATAAACATAATCGTACCAGTCGTGTCCAAGGGCCGGGTCGAGCCAAATGCTATCGTTCTATCGACATTTTTAGCCGCTCTATATACCCAGCTTCGTTCTGCGCGGTTAAAGGGGAGTTCTTCCCTGTCCTGGGCAAAAAAGTATTGTCTGAAAAATTCACCTTGTTTCTCAAATAAATATCTAAAACGACCAATCACAGGATAGTTATGGCGTACTGCCTGTTTGGTTTGCAATTTGTCAGCAAAGTACATGTAGACAATGGCTAGAGCGCCAAAACCGATAATGATTAAAAACAGCCCAGATAAGAGATCTAGTCCCCACATAAACCAATTCAATTCGTGCATCTTGTTATCCTCTATTCATTGCCGTAGCGGGTGGAGATCAAGCTGGCAGGTTGTCCATCATTAATGGAAAGTAAAAACAACTGGCTGTAATCATCTTCACTGATGTTGGTAATTTCAGGGCCACCGAGAGCCTTGATGATAAGTGGCACGGTGTTGGAGTGCCCTGCAATTAAGCTGTTACCTTTAACCGCATGTACTTGTTCAACAATATGTTGGATATGGGTTTCGAGAGGTTTTTTTGCCTCGAGCACAGTAATCGGTAAATGCCGCTCCGTTGAAATCGGTAATAAGGTTTGCTGAGTCCTTTGATATTGGGTCGCAATCAGCTGCGAAATGGGGGTACGTTTTAAGGCGCTGATAAGCGCCTGAGCACGTATATTGCCACTGGCTGAAAGGGGAGGATCGCCTGCGGGCTCATCAGCTTTTTCTGCATGTCTTACGAGAATGATTAATCGATTATCGGCAATAGCTTGATTGATCGGACTAAGTCCAATGCTGGCGAAGAATAGCAGACTTATCAGTAATGATTGTATTAGCGTTCCTGAATTGAAACCGATTCTTCGATTATGCCGCAAAAAACCATGTAAATATTGGGCGATTGCCATGCCTTATATCCTTATTTTATGGGCGAGTATTAAGAGGGGGTTAGGATGGTATTGAACAAACAAACCTATTCTCTATTTGTATCATTGCATTAAGTATGAATGGTACTGCAATTTATAAAACTGCTAAAGTTGCTCAAATTTTGGTCGATAATTAAGTCTCCCCAAGTTGAGTGGAATAGCATCATGGAAATCAATAACCCTGCACAGGTACAGAGCACTTCTTCGACCCACAGTAAATATGCTGAAAACGCGGCAAATAGTGATAAGACGAAAAATGTGGATGCCACCTCTAAACAGACGGCGCAGCAAACCAGTAAGCAGTTAATGAATCAAGCGATTCTATCGGCGCAGGAAGATGTAAGCCTAAAGTCGGGTGATCAATCTATGACCTTGCTTTATCGCGCAGCAATCGAAGCGATAAACAAAGAGTTAGCTCCTTCTATGGGCGAGAACGCGATTCAAAACGCCTATGATAACGGTGTCGATACGTCCCCCGAGGCCACTGCCGATCGTATTGTGAGTTTCGCGACGCAATTTTTTAGTGTTCATCAGCAGCAAAATTCGAATATGAGTTTTGACGAACAGCTCGACAGCTTTATGACCATCATTGGTGGCGCTATCGATAATGGCTTTAAAGAGGCGAGGGATATTTTATCTGGTCTTAAAGTGCTGCAGGGCGATATTGCCGATGGTGTGGATAAAACCTATGGGCTTGTCCAAGAAGGATTACAGGCCTTTAGGGACAGTTTTAATAAAAAATCAAATGAGACTCAAGCGACTAACACTTAATTTAATCTTGCATATCTTAACTCTTAAGCCCCTTACAATAAGGGGTTTTTGTTGTGTGAATAACCGTCTATGCTAGGAGCCTATTTAACGTTTTGCTTGAGGGCGAGTTATGTGGACTAGGGGACGCGTTATTGAACGTATTGATTGGAACGACAAGTTATTTTCACTGCGGATAGCGGCCGAGTTAGCTCCCTTTATTCCCGGTCAATTTATTAAACTCAGTCAACTGCAAGATGATAAGCGTATCGCTAGAGCTTATTCCCTTGTTAATTCTCCCGATAAACCCTATGCCGAGATTTTGGCTGTTGCTGTAGAGGATGGCCAGTTATCCCCACAATTACAGAATCTTACCATCGGTGATGAAATAGAAATCACTCCAACTGCAACGGGTTTTATGACCTTAGATGAGATCCCAAAGGGAGAATTACAAGGTCGGCATTTATGGTTTTTAGCCACAGGTACGGCCATCGGGCCATTCTTATCCATGCTGGATACCGCCGAACCTTGGCAGCGTTTTGAGAAGATCGTACTTGTCTATGGCGTGCGCGAAGCTAAAGATTTAGCCTACCTCGATAAACTAAAGGCTTATTCGATGCAATATCCAGATCAGTTTATCCTGTGTTTAACTGTGACCCGTGAAAAGCTTGATGACGCATTGCAATGTCGTATCCCCGATGGCTTAGTCTCGGGTGAAATCGAGCGAAAAGTCGGATTAACCTTAAGTGCGGCGGATTCCCAGGTGATGATTTGCGGTAATCCTGGGATGATTAGTGGCGCCCAAGCGGCATTGCTTGATAAGGGGCTCTCGAAAAATTTACGCCGTGCTCCTGGGCAAATTACCGTAGAAAAATATTGGTAATAATGCGAGTGTTTAGTATCCGTTACCAAAGTATTCGTTGCTTTATAGTTGTCATTTAGAAGGATTTTTTGATGAAGTTGCTCTGCTCCCTTGCGTCACCCTATGCTCGCTGTGTTCGTAGCTTAATCCATTATTTAGGGATTAAAGATATTGAAGAAGTCCTCGTTAATCCAATGGAAAATACGGCACAGTTGCTTGATGTAAATCCGTTAGGTCAAATTCCCTGTCTGATCACGAATGATGGCGTGCCTATTTTCGATAGCGAAGTGATTATGCGTTATCTGGACGCAGAATTAGGTTCACAGGAAATGTTTGGCGGTCAACCTTATAACTGGGTATTGCAGTGCCAGTACTCGATGATCAAGGGATTGATCGACAGCGCGGTGAAGTTGCGCCAAGAGCAAATGCGTGAAGATGAGGGGGTGAGATCAGCTTTTTGGACATCACGTTTTGAGCAGGCTCTGCTGCGTGGGTTGATGCAGATGGAGCATCAGAGCGTGATTACTCAAGCAACCATACAAGCGCCACAGTTAGCGTTAATCTGTTTGTTGGATTATGTGGATTTCAGACACCCTGAACTCGATTGGCGTAAAGTTGCTCCAGCGACTGCGATCTGGTTTAGCGAAATGCGTGATTTACCTGCGTTTGTAGATACTCGCCCACAATAAATATTGTCAATGGTCGGTTAAGCGCCGGCCTTTAGGCTTATCTCGGCGATTATGTTCACCAAATGCGCCGAAGAGCTCTTTAGTCATGCCGTAGTCAACTCGGCGATCGTTACCAGCTTGGCGCCTATCGTCATAGTGTTTATAGTGGCACTGACATTGGCTTTGGGTGCAGCCTTTCATTGGAATTTCAGGCGCTTCTTTTGACAGGAAGCGTTTTCCTTTAATTGCATCGACCTGTTTGCAGCAATTAGCTTCGTTTTCAATACTCACGCAGTGGAAGGCATTCAATATCGTCGTTCCGTGCTTTGCTCGTTTTGCCAAACTCGTGGTTTTGGCAAACGACTTGTGCTGCTTTTGACTATTTTGGTAGGTCATAAATATCGCTAGTCCAAGAATGGTAATGAAGAGTAGTAGCATGCTAAACATAATACCTCCCAACTATTTTTAAAAATTAAGATTCAGTTTAGTTTGGTTTGAGATAATTCGCCTTTTTATATCTTAATTTCATTAAAAACAAAAAGTTATACTAACTATTGCTCTCCTCCAGTCGATCAATTACTCTTGCGAAACTGATAACTATTATCATTTTTAGTCTAAGAACGACTCACGTTTGACGTCATCATTTTGAGGAGAAATCGCGAATGAAATGGGTAACTTGTGCCGCTTTAATTGGGTTGATATCGGTTGCACAGTCTGCACATGCGGATGAAAAATTAACGGTTTATTCCTATCGTCAAGCGTTTTTGATTGAGCCCATCTTGAAGCGCTTTACTGAAGAAACAGGCATTGGCGTGAATGTGGTGTTTGCCAAAGACGGGATTGCCGAACGTATTGCCCGTGAAGGTCGATTATCGCCCGCCGATCTAGTGTTAACTTCAGATTTTTCTCGTTTGGTCGAATTAGTCGAAAAAGATCTGACTTCTCCCGTGAAAAGTGAGCAGCTCAATAGCAATATTCCCGCGCAATACCGCGATCCGGATGGGCAATGGTATGCCTTGACGATGCGTGTTCGTAACCTCTATACGGCAAAAGATCGCTTAGGCCCACAAGCGATTAGTTATGAAGAACTCGCCGATCCTAAATACAAAGGTAAGATTTGTACTCGCAGCGGTAAGCATCCTTACAACATCGCCTTGGTGGCTTCGATGATTGCTCATCACGGTGAGGCGGACACGAAAACGTGGCTACAGGGCGTGAAAACTAACTTAGCCCGCAAGCCTCAAGGTAACGATCGCGGACAGGTTCAAGCGGTAAAAGAAGGCCTATGTGATATCGCGATTGGTAACAGCTACTACTATGGCAATATGCTGCAAGATCCAGAGCAAAAGAGCTGGGCTGAAGCCGTAGTGATTAATTTCCCTAATCAGGCTGACCGCGGTGCCCATGTCAACGTTTCAGGTATGGTGCTCACTCGCCACGCGCCGAATAAAGACAATGCTATCAAGTTGATGGAATTCCTCTCTGGCGATGTGGCGCAAAAAGCCTATGCCGAAGTGAATATGGAATATCCAGTAAAAGCGGATGTTGCACCTTCAACCTTAGTGGCCTCTTGGGGCGAGTTTAAATCTGATAAGTTGCCGATTTTCAAGTTGGCGGAATACCACCAAGCGGCGGTGAAATTGTTAGATGAAGTTCAGTTTGACCTCTAGTTAGGCAGTTAAATCGATAAGTGCGCCTTGATTGGCGCACTTGCTTTAAAGGAGCCACATGATTTTAGGATTAGCCAGAAGCTGGTCGCTTACTGGTTATGCCATAGCTGTGCTACTGGTGTTACCCCTCGTTGCGTTACTTCTTCAAGCGGCTCAGCCCGATGAGGCCGTTTTTGGTCATCTACTTTCTACTGTATTACCGACATACATCACTAATAGCTTATGGTTGATCCTGTGGGTGAGCATTGGCTCACTCTTGCTGGCGTTGCCCTGCGCTTGGTTAATGGCGCGCTGTGAATTTGTCGGTAGACGGTATTTGCAATGGGCTTTGTTATTGCCCTTAGCCATGCCAGCCTACATTGTTGCCTACGTGTATACGGATTTATTTGATTACGCCGGCCCAGTACAAAGGAGTTTGCGCGCGCTCTTTGGTTGGAGCTCTCCGCAGGATTACTTTTTCCCTGATATTCGCACCTTAGGTGGTGCAGCGTGTGTGTTATCGCTGGTGTTATTTCCCTATATTTATCTGTTAGCGCGTACCGCGTTTATGGAGCAATCCTTAAGCTTGGCGCATGCATCAAGGATCATGGGCTGCTCGCCGTGGCAGAGTTTTTGGCGCTTATCTTTGCCAATGGCAAGGCCCGCTTTGGCCGTGGGTGTGGCATTAGTGGCGATGGAAACCGCAGCGGATTTTGCAACGGTTAACTATTTTGCCGTGCCAACCTTAACGACAGCCGTATATGACACTTGGTTGGGCTATGGCAATTTAACCGCCGCGGCAAAGCTCTCGGCCATTATCCTGCTCGTGGTGTTTAGCTTGATTGGCGTTGAGCGTTTTGCCCGCCGTAAGCAGCAGTTATTCCAAAAACAGTCCCGCATTCAAGTGAGCGATTTATATCGGCTCTCACCGATGCAAACCCTGTTTGCCCTCGGTTATTGCATCACCTTGTTACTGCTGGCCTTTGTGCTGCCAAGCGGAATTTTACTCTCCTACGCTATCGGTTATTTTGAGCAGAGCTGGGATCCGATTTTCTGGCAATTGAGCGTGAATAGTTTGAGTCTCGCACTCATTACTAGCCTAGTGTGCTGCGCGATTGCATTGATATTGATGTTTATTCGCCGTGTGAGCCCAAGGACGAGTGATGCATTGCCATCGCGCTTGGCTTCAACTGGCTATGCTTTACCCGGAACGGTACTTGCCATTGGTGTATTGGTGCCATTAACCCTGCTCGATTTTGCGATTAACGACGTCGCCGATTGGTTGGGGATGGCAGGCCCTGGGCTCTTGCTCACTGGCAGTACGGCTGCGCTGGTTTTTGCTTTTTGTGTGCGCTTTGTGGCCATTGCGATTGGCAGTGTTGAGACTAGCTATAAACGCATCTCGCCCTCATTAGACATGGTGAGTCTAACACTTGGGCAAAGCCCTCGACGTTTGCTCCAAAGAGTGCATCTGCCGCTGCTCACTAAGGGATTATTTGCCGGGGCGCTGCTGGTGTTTATCGAAAGTATGAAAGAATTACCGGCGGCATTGTTGCTGCGTCCCATAGGTTTTGAGAATCTCGCCACCTATGTCTTCCAGTTTGTCTCAGACGAAAAGCTTGAATATGGCGCCTTGCCCGCCATTGTGATTGTGCTCGTGGGTTTAGTCCCGCTGATTTATTTAAACCGTTCTTTGGAGCAAGATAGCCGATGACCAGTACGCTCAATCTTCATCAAGTCCATAGTGATTATCAGGGCCAACAGGTACTCAAAGGCTTAGATTTAACCCTAGCTCAGGGGGAAATCCTTGCGCTGTTAGGCCCAAGTGGCTGCGGCAAAACCACCTTGCTCAGGGCGGTGGCTGGCTTGCAGGCTATCAGCCAAGGTGAGATCCAAATTAATGGCAAGACGGTCAGCGGTGCAGGGCAGTTTGTGCCGAGTGAGCAACGGGGGATAGGGATGATCTTCCAAGACTATGCCTTGTTCCCCCATTTGACCGTTGCCGAGAATATTCTCTTTGGCGTAGCAAAATTAACGGCCGCGCAACGCAAGGCGCGCTTGGATGACATGCTCGCCCTAGTGAAACTCGAAGGCTTAGCCAAGCGTTATCCCCATGAGTTGTCAGGTGGTCAGCAGCAGCGGGTGTCGATTGCCCGCGCATTAGCCTATGAGCCGCAATTACTGTTACTCGACGAGCCTTTTTCGAATATCGATGCACAGGTGCGCCACAGCATGATGGCGGAGATCCGCAGCATTCTAAAGCAGCGTAATGTTAGTGCGGTTTTTGTTACCCATAGCAAAGATGAGGCCTTCGTCTTTGCCGATACCTTGGCCATTTTTAACCAAGGTGTGATAGTACAACATGGCCGAGCTGAGGACTTATATGCCGCACCAAATAGCCGCTATGTAGCTGATTTTCTGGGAAGTGGCAACTATTTACCCGCCGAGGTCGTTGATGGCCACCGTGTTGTCACTCCCATTGGTGAGCTGCGAAGCCTCACGCCCTTGTCAAAGTCTAATGCATTTAATGGCCAAGTGTTTTTGCGGCCACAGCAATTGGCGCTCAGTGCCGATGATGCGGGCGTAGGGACAATTACCGAGCGGCGCTTCCTCGGCGCATTTTGCCATTATTGGGTAAAAGTCGAGGCGGCATCCCACGCCCATTATGTCGAAGTGCGTAGCCAAATTATGCAGTTCAATGTTGGTCAGCGAGTGGGCTTAAATACTGAGCCACATTCCCTAGTGCTATTTGAGTCTTAATGCCTAGGCCACACTCGATATGCCAGTGTGTCAGCAGAAAGCATGACATTTTTGCTTACGTTTAACTTGGGTAAAAAACACCTAGATTGCTGATATTTTCAGCCTTCCTTGTTACCTTAATTCCTCCAGAGTGGGAGGAATTATGATAAAAACAATAAAATCAATTTGTACCTTAGTCACAGTGGCGACAGCAATGTCGTCATCGGGAGTGTTAGCCATGGATAGGATCACAGGTAAAGCCTTTGCGACGCGCTCAGAAGTGTATGCCACCCACGGAATGGCGGCGACCAGTCAACCGCTGGCGACACAGGTCGCGATTGATGTATTAAAACAGGGCGGCAGCGCTGTGGATGCAGCCATTGCAGCGAATGCCATGCTGGGCTTAGTCGAGCCGACTGGCTCGGGTGTTGGTGGCGATTTATTTGCCATCGTCTGGAGTGCTAAAGATAAAAAGCTCTATGGCCTTAATGCCTCCGGTCGCAGCCCCAAATCCTTAACGCTAGAGAAGCTAAAATCCCTCGGATTAGACTACTTGCCCCCTTTGGGGCCGCTACCCGTATCGGTTCCTGGTGCGGTGGATGGATGGTTCGAACTGCACGATAAGTTCGGCAAGTTACCAATGGCCGATAACTTAGCGCCAGCGATTCGTTATGCCCGCGAAGGTTTCCCTGTCTCCGAGTTGATTGCCTATTACCTTGAGGGCAGCGGTAAAAAGCTCGCTCAATTCCCCGGTTTTAAAGAAACTTATATGCCCAATGGCAAAATGCCTGCGGTGGGCGAAATCTTCAAAAATCCTGCACTGGCAAACACCTATGAGAAAATTGCTAAAGGCGGCCGCGATGCCTTTTACAAGGGGGACATTGCCAAAAGTATTGATAAATACATCAAGGCTCAAGGTGGCTATTTAAGTTATGAAGACTTAGCCAGCCATACCAGTGACTGGATTGAACCCGTATCGGTCAACTACCGTGGTTACGATGTGTGGGAGTTACCGCCAAATGGGCAGGGGATTGCCGCGCTACAGATCTTAAAAACCATGGAACCCTTCGATGTCGCCGCCATGGGCTTTAATAGTCCCGAATATGTGCACTTATTTGTAGAGGCCAAAAAACTCGCTTTTGCCGATCGCGCGAAATTCTATGCCGATATGGCCTTTAACAAGGTGCCTGTAAAAGAGTTGATCTCGCAGCAGTATAATTACGATCGCGCCAAGTTAATTGATTTAAACAAGGCGGCTAAGAGTGTCGATGCGGGCAATCCTGCGCTGCAACATGGGGATACTGTGTATCTCACTACCGCGGATAAAGACGGCAACATGGTGTCGCTGATCCAGAGTAACTACCGCGGCATGGGCTCAGGTATGACGCCGCCGGATCTCGGCTTTGTGCTGCAAGATCGCGGGCAGATGTTCGATCTCACCGAAGGTCGATTTAACACCTATGCGCCGGGTAAGCGGCCCTTCCATACCATTATTCCCGCCTTTGTGACCAAAGACGGTAAACCTTGGCTCAGTTTTGGGGTGATGGGCGGAGCGACGCAGCCGCAAATGCATGCGCAGATTATTATCAATCTGATTGATTTTAAAATGAACTTGCAAGAAGCGGGTGATGCCCCCAGAATTTTACACTCAGGTTCGACTGAGCCTACGGGGGAGATAATGAATGACGGTGGCTATGTGAGCCTTGAATCAGGCTTCCCCGTCGAAACTCGCCGTGAGCTGATGAAGAAAGGCCATGTGCTTCGCGATGTTCTCGGTGATTTCGGTGGCTATCAAGCCATTGGCTTTAATGCTGAAACTGGCGTTTACCGCGGTGCATCCGAAAGTCGAAAGGATGGTTATGCCGCAGGATATTAACGCATCACTCGTTTTGCTCTACTGAAGCGAATGCAGGATAGTCAACATTGACGAGGCGTAATGGCCTCGTCAATTTTTATATTTCAGCCTCAAAAGGCCTTTACATCACAAAGACGGACAAACTGTGCGTTACTTAATGTCATTTTCAGGTAAAGTTGCGGATAATATTGCCGAAAATGAATCGACAACAGGGTGATAACCAGATGGATATTCAAAATATGCCGCGTGAACAGTTAGGTGTGTGTGCAGAGGGAAACTTACATAGCGTCTATTTGATGTTTAATGCGAGCGACAACGATAACGTTGAATCGCAATTGCGTCCCTGTATTGCCAACGTTGCGCAGTATATTTATGAGTTGACGGATCAGTATTCCGACAGTGCATTCAATGGTTTTGTGGCCATAGGCGCCAACTATTGGGACAGTCTCTATCCCGATGCTCGCCCCGAAATGCTTAAGCCTTTCCCGGCGATGCAGGCGGGTAACCGCGAGGCGCCTGCGATCGAATACGATCTGTTTGTGCATCTTCGTTGCGATCGTTACGACATTTTGCATTTAGTCGCCAACGAAATCAGCCAAATGTTCGAAGACTTAGTCGAGCTAGTGGAAGAAGAGCGCGGCTTTAGATTTATGGATAGTCGCGACTTAACGGGCTTTGTCGATGGCACCGAAAACCCGAAAGGGCGTCATCGCCAAGAGGTTGCCTTGGTTGGGGATGAAGACCCTGAATTTAAGGGCGGCAGCTATATTCACGTACAAAAGTACGCCCACAACTTGAGTAAGTGGCATAGATTACCGCTTAAAAAGCAAGAAGATATTATCGGTCGTACCAAGCAAGACAACATCGAATACGAGTCGGAAGATAAGCCATTAACCAGCCATATCAAGCGGGTAAACCTCAAGGATGAAAACGGCAAGTCCATCGAGATTTTGCGCCAGAGCATGCCTTACGGCTCGCTCAAAGAACAAGGCTTGATGTTTATTTCAACCTGCCGCACGCCGGATCACTTCGAGAAGATGCTCCATAGCATGGTGTTTGGTGATGGTGCGGGTAATCATGATCACTTGATGCACTTCACCAGTGCGTTAACTGGCTCGTCGTTTTTCGCCCCAAGCTTAGATTTTTTGATGCAATTCGATAATTAACCCTTCGCAAATCGCGACTAAACGCACTGAGCCTTAAAGCCTCAGTGCGTTTTTGTTTGTGGGCTTAACTCGCCGCTGTCCACTTATTGATATCGAGTTGCCATTGCTGAGCGGTAAAATCGATAAAGGCGCGTACTAGCGCTTGTTGGTAACTGCGAGATAAGTACACGGCCCACAGGGTTTGCCCAGGCGCCGTGTATTCTGGGAGCACTTCTTGCAGTTGACCGCTGGCCAGATATTGATTAGCTAAGTCACAGGGCAAGTAGGCAATGCCATGCCCACGCAATGCGGCGCTGACCAGCACTCCCATTTCATTGGCCATCAGATTCCCCATAGGTTTTATCAGCTCACTCTGTTGCTCCTTGAGTAGCTGCCAATGTTGCTGCGAACTATGGATAAGGCAATTATGGCTGAGCAGATCGTTAGGGACGGTTAACGGCTCGGCTTGAGACAAGTAACTGGGCGCGGCGCACAGCACAGCATCTATGCTCATCAATTTACGGGCAATCAAATTCTCATCGGGCTGCTCGGTATAGCGCAGTGCCACGTCCACCCGCTCATCCACTAATTGAGCAAAACTATCCGACATTAACAGCTGAATATTGACCTTAGGGTGCAATTTTATAAAGCGATCGACCACATCAAACAGACTGTGCTGCCCAAGTCCGACGGGTGTGGCAATACGAATACTGCCGACTAATTCAGTGTTATGACTATGGGCGCGGCTTTCCATTGCGGCGACTTCACTCAGCACCCGTTGACAATATTGCAGGGCTTCTTCACCCTGCAAGGTCAGGCTAACGCTGCGGGTGGTGCGGTGTAGCAGGCGTAAACTGAGCCACTGCTCAATTTCTTGAATATGGCGAGAAACCTGTAAACGACTGAGATCGAGGTGTTCTGCGGCCTTAGTAAAGCTGCCACAGTTGGCCACTTCGATAAAGCTACGCATGGCGGCGATTTTATCCATATATAATTACACCCATTAGTATCTCAATCTGAAACAATCCTGCTCATTTATCGATATTTATCACGCTAAGTATCGCAAGTAAACTGGTCTCAATTTAAATCAGCAGTGAGACTTATCAAATGAAAATTGCAGTATTAGGTGCATCGGGTTGGATTGGCGGAACCATTTTAAATGAAGCCTTAAGCCGTGGTCATGACGTCGTCGCCTTAGTGCGTGACCCAAGCAAGCTTGGTGAAACGGCGGCAGAAGTGCGTAGTGTTGACCTGACTCAGCCATTAACCGCTGAAACCTTTGCAGGCGTGGATGTGTTAATTGCTTCAGTGGGCGGCCGCGCCGAGCAGAATCACGGCTTAGTGGCGAAAACAGTTAATAATCTATTAGCCGTATTGCCACAGGCTAAAGTGCCACGTTTATTGTGGGTTGGTGGGGCAGGTAGTCTAGAAGTGGCACCGGGAGTAACTTTGGTTTCAAGCCCAGATTTCCCGCCTGCCTATAAGGATGAAGCTCTGGCTCAAGGTGAAGCATTAAAGGCATTTCGCGCCGCCAACACCACTGTTAACTGGACTTTTGTCAGCCCAGCGGCAGAGATCTACCCTGGTGCAAGCGAAGGCTCTTACCGTTTAGGTGGCGATAGCTTCTTTACCGATGCAAATGGCCGTAGCCGGATTTCGGTGAGTGATTACGCCAAAGCCATGCTCGATGAAGCAGAAAAAGCGGCGCATCCCAATCAAAGGATCAGTGTGGCTTACTAAAGCTGAGGAGATTCGGCTAAATACTGTAACGTAAGCGGGACACAAGCCCTGAAATTAGGGTAATGCTGGACTGAAAAGCGTACAGTGGAAATAGAACAGGTCAGCAAGCTGACCTGTTTTTTTATTCTGCGTAGTTGAATAAAGATTTGATGGTTTCCAAGGTATCGGCGATATCTTGAATGCTAGATGGACAAATAAAGATCGTATCGTCACCCGCAATGGTTCCCAAAATCCCTTCAGGTTTACCGATGGAGTCTAACAAACGAGCAATTAATTGTGCGGCGCCTGGGCTAGTGCGGACAACAATCATCGCTTGGTTATGGTCAACATCGAGTACTAAATTCTTTAACGGGCTGCCCGCAGTGGGCACGCCTAATTCGGCAGGTAAGCAATAAACCATCTCCTGCTTAGCGTTGCGAGTGCGCACGGCACCGAACTTGCTGAGCATACGAGACACTTTAGATTGGTTTATATTAGTAAAGCCTTCTGCTTGTAAGGCGGTGACGATTTCACTCTGGGAGCCAAAGCGCTCCTCTTTTAAAATCGCCTTAAAAATTCTAACAAGGTCATCCTGATTCTTGGTCGTTTGCATAGTCTTATTCTTTATTCAAAAAAACAGGCTTATTCTGAATAGTTTTGGTTAAACTGTCAACAAATAACCATAATGACTGAATAAAAATGCAATTAACTCACTTCGTGCTAATTCATTTATAAATGTATTTGTTGAACTAGAGTAAATATTCAACATTGCAACGCGCTGTTTTAGTAAATCTTTGAATCAACGACTAAGGGATAATTGAAATTAGCGTGACATTCCAGTAATGTGACGCCAACGCAAAATAGATCCATGTCACAATATCCGAGAAATAACGGAGATAACTATGAAAGTTGCTGTACTTGGTGCTGCTGGTGGTATCGGCCAGGCTCTTGCCCTACTGTTAAAAACTCAATTACCTGCGGGTTCTCAACTGTCTCTATACGATATCGCACCGGTAACTCCGGGTGTTGCGGTTGACTTGAGCCATATCCCAACTGCGGTTGAAATCAAAGGTTTTGCTGGTGAAGATCCAACGCCTGCCCTCGTGGGTGCTGACGTTGTGCTTATCTCTGCTGGTGTTGCACGTAAGCCTGGTATGGATCGTTCAGATCTGTTCAATATCAACGCAGGTATCGTTCGCAACCTGATCGAGAAAGTGGCTGTTACTTGCCCTAAAGCGCTCGTGGGTATTATCACTAACCCAGTAAACACTACAGTTGCTATTGCTGCTGAAGTGCTGAAAAAAGCAGGTGTTTACGATAAGAACCGTTTATTCGGCGTGACCACTCTGGACGTTATCCGTTCTGAGACTTTCATCGCTGAATTAAAAGGCTTAAACGTTGCTGACGTTAAAATCAACGTGATCGGCGGCCACAGTGGCGTGACTATTCTGCCATTACTGTCTCAAGTTGAAGGCGTGACTTTCTCTGATGAAGAAGTGGCTTCTTTAACTAAACGTATCCAAAACGCGGGTACTGAAGTGGTTGAAGCTAAAGCCGGTGGCGGCAGCGCGACGCTGTCTATGGGTCAAGCGGCATGCCGTTTCGGTATGTCTCTGGTTCGTGGTCTGCAAGGCGAAGCTAACATCGTTGAATGTGCTTACGTTGACGGCGGCAGCGAGCACGCTGAATTCTTCGCTCAACCAGTATTGTTAGGCAAAAACGGTATCGAAAAAGTACTGCCTTACGGTGAAGTGAGCGCATTCGAAGCTAACGCCCGTGATTCTATGTTAGATACACTGAAAGGCGATATCAAACTAGGCGTTGATTTCGTTAAGTAATTCTTCTGAATTATGAGAAAACGGAGCCGAATGGCTCCGTTTTTTTATGCTTTAAACTTTGTTCTCTAAACTGGGGTTCTTAATCTTGAGTCTCGCTATTTAGGGAGTTGGCATTGGCTGTCACAGCGGGCTTTACCCATCAGTAGATAGGAAATACGGTATCTGTGCTTGGCGAATCTCAGATAGCACCAATCCGCAATAGGTTTGATAAGCGGTAAGCGTAGCACTTGTACCCAAGGGCGAGTGCCTGTTAGCGCCCATGCTTTGCAGGTGACATCGAGCCCGAGCAGCACTTGGCCGGAGGCGGTTTCGCCATGGAGAATGGTATTGGCGTAGTCTTTATCGATATAGCTGAATCTTGAGCTGAAATTGTCAGCATTAAGATCCACCAGTTCAATTCTATCGTCGGGATCGCGCGCTTTGAGTTGACGCATTTCGGCGCTACATAAAGGGCAATTGCCATCGAAAAAAATCCGCAGTTCCATTAGGTCTACCTCTTACTGTGTGTCCCTGAGTATACGCAGTTGTTAGGCATTTAGATCGACATGTTTACGGTTTTAATTGTTATACACTCTTGGCTAGAGGCATTAAGCTATTGCGATGAGTGACGTGATTGTGTGATTACGTGATTGTGCGATTAACAATCTGCCAAATGCGTTTGCTTTTAATCAGTGCTTGGCAAACAACAGGATGGATATGACAGCTCCCATTATTATCACTGGCGTGGGTAAACGTATTGGTTACGCCCTCGCGAAACACTTGCTCGCCCAAGGGCACAAGGTGATTGGCACCTATCGCAGCCATTATCCCAGCATCGATGAGTTGCAGTCTTTAGGCGCGACTTTAATCCAATGCGATTTTTACGATAATGCGCAGCTTCAAACCCTGATTGAGCAATTGAGCCAATACCCCAAAATCCGCGCCATTATCCATAACGCCTCTGACTGGCTGCCAGACAACAGCCCAAGCCTTGCCGCCCATGAAGTGATGCAGCGCATGATGCAGGTGCATGTGAGCGTGCCCTATCAAATAAACCTAGCCTTAGCCTCGCAATTACGTGCGGGAGCCGAGGGTGAGATTGGCGCCAGCGATATTATCCATTTCACCGACTATGTGGTCGAAAAGGGCAGTGCCAAGCACATGGCTTATGCTGCCAGTAAAGCGGCGCTAGATAATTTAACCTTATCCTTTGCGGCTAAATTAGCGCCCGAGGTCAAAGTGAATGCGATTGCGCCGGCGATGATCCTTTTTAATCCAAGTGATGATGAAGCCTATCGACAAAAGACCTTAGCCAAGGCCATCTTGCCAAAAGAAGCTGGAAATCAGGAGATTATTGCCTTAGTGGATTATCTGTTGGCGAGCCGCTATGTCACTGGGCGCAGCCACAATGTCGATGGTGGGCGGCATTTAAGGTAAAAAAGAATCTAGAACGGCCTGCGGCCTCTAGAACGCCATTGCATGGCTCTAGATTCTAGATTCAAGAAGAAGCCCTTATGGAGCGACGCTCTGCTTTTTCTAGCAGCGAAGCGCTCTAGCTTCTAGCTCCTACTTTTCAAAACTCCCATTCTCTGCTTGGAGTGATGATGGTCGGCAAGGGCACATCCCAATGTTCGCATGGCAGGCTCGGTACTTGTTGGCAATCATGGGCATACCCCATCGGCAGTGGTTTGCCTTTGCTGTGCCAATTAGCTAGCGTTCTGTCGTAATAGCCGCCGCCCATGCCCATACGATTACCTTGGATATCAAAGGCAACCAACGGGGTGATCACCACATCGAGTCGCTCAATCGGCATAACGTTACGCACATCTAGCCGAGGCTCTAAAATACCGAATTGATTCGGTAGCATTACCGAGTCGGCGTGGTAATGCAAAAACAATAATTGCCCAGCATTAAAGGGGTGCAGCCGTGGCAGATAGGTTTGAATCCGCTGTTGCCAAAGCGCTTCGATAAGCGGAGCTGTTGCCAGTTCGCCATCGTGGGTGAGGTAAAGCGCGACATGCTGGGCCTTCAGCGCGCTGAGCTTTTCGAGCATTCGCTGACATGCGGCAAGGCTTGCCTCGGTTTGCACCTCTGTCGAAAGCGAGCGGCGGGCTAAACGTATTTGTTTGCGTAACTCGGCGCGGCTTAGCGTTGGGCTTAGCGACTTGGCGTCAATTTCAGGCTGAGTGCCGTGTGGCCCATTGACTGTTGGAGCCGAAGTATTCGAGACAGGTGAAGTGATAGACATAAATAAGATGCTCCCCAGAATGCCGCTACCGGTGTAGCCCTTGAACCGTAGGTTCAAGGCGGGTAAATGATTACCTCCTAAGGCTTCTCGGTACGAGCCGAGCATGCTCAATGTCAGTAAAGCATTCACCCTGAGATCAAAATTATCGGCACAGGGACATTACCAGTTGGCCTGCATCCCAGGGAGCAAAAACGGTATTGAATCGCTAATCGTTTGGCTTAAAAAAGTATAGGCCAGTTAGCCATTCACTGTGCAACTCTTCTCAGATAGATGGTGTTTGGCACCGAGTGCACAGTCTAAAACTATTTGGTTGAACGCTCAACTAAGGCGTTTTCCAAGGTTGACTGCAACAGGCTGATGCGGTCATCCATTTGTTTCATATAATGCTTATTCTTTTGCTTTTCTTGGTACAACTCGTGGCCAATATTCAGCGCCGCCATAATGGCAATTTCTTCGCGGCTTAAGCTATTCGTGCGATTTTTTAGGGTGGTGAGTTGCTGCTCAACCCCTTGAGCCACAATGCGTAGGGCATCTTCCTGACCTTTCGGACAGGCGATAGAGTAGGTGCGCCCAAGCAGGGTGATTTCAACTGCACTGTTACTCATTCAAAGATGATCCTTTCGTTGGCATCGATAGGGCGGACTATATAGGGCTGATATTAAAAGTGCAAGGTAAGCTGCAGATGGATTACACATTCGCTGTTTTGTTTGCTGCTTGTGTGAGCAGTTGCCGGAATTTTTATCTTACCCTCCAAGAATACTGGATCAGAGTTGGTTCAAGTCTTTAACTCTGCTAGCATTGCTGCTGGAAAATTCTGATTGGAATCTGATATGGCGACCCCTCCTTCGTTACGTATCGAAAGCTTAAAAACAGCCCTCGATGCGGCTGAAATTGGTCAGCATCCCGTGGAAGTTCACGGGGCTCTTGTGGGTTTAATCTGCGGTGGTGTAGATCAAACCGGTGATTTGTGGATTAAACCGTTATTTGACCTGATGAACGATGGTCAGCCTTTACCCACTGCTTTACATCAATTGGTGTGCGAGTTATTCCAAGACTCGGTTGCTCGTTTGAGTGACTTTGATTTTGGTTTTATGCCGTTGCTTCCCGAAGAGGAAGAGCCGTTAAGTCACCGAGTTGAGGCGCTATCGCTTTGGACGCAAAGCTTTTTAACGGGCATTGCGATTATCCAGCCTAAGCTCAATAAAGCCTCCGCCGAAGTGCGTGAAGTGATTAAAGATCTGGCCGATATTGCCCAAGTGGAATTCGATGTGACCGACGATGAAGAATCGGAAACTGCCTATATTGAATTGCTGGAATTTGTGCGTATCGCTGCGATTTTGTGTTACTCCGAGTTTGGCCCAGAGCCGAGCCATGAAGAGAGTGACGATCCTGCGGTGATCCATTAATTCCTAAAAGAGAAAGGTGGAGCGATTCCGCCTTTTAGTGTTTTTCAAATCTAACATCCTGATGGCGAAACGCTTTTAGCCATGCCATAGCTTGAATGAGAACCCCATGACGGTAGCAGAGCACATGGATAATTCAGTTCAAAACGTCGATATTGCCATTGTCGGTGGCGCCATGGCGGGTGCGACCCTCGCGTTAGCTTTGGCTCGTTTGTCTGGTACTGAAAAACCTTTATCTATTGCCTTAATCGAGGCGCATCTTCCCGATAACAATCACCCCGGCTTTGACGCCCGTTCCATCGCCATTGCCCATGGTTCCATCTTCGAGTTATCCCGTTTAGGTTTATGGCCAAAACTGGCGCATTTAGGCACGGCGATTAAGGATATCCATGTGTCCGATCGCGGCCATTTTGGCATGACGGAACTCAACGCCAGTCAGTTCCATTTAGATGCGCTGGGGCAAGTGGTTGAGCTTGAAAGGGTCGGCCAAGTGCTGTTTAGCGAGCTTAACAAAACTCAGGTTAAGCTCTATTGCCCTGCCAAACTGTCAGAATTAATTCCCAATATCGACAGCCACACGCTGGTGCTCGATTCCGGCGAGCAGATCCGCGCCAAGCTGGTGGTCGCTGCCGATGGCTTGCAGTCTAAAGTGCGCAGCAGTTTTAATCTGCCCATCACCCAAGTGGCGTTCGAGCAAACCGCGATTATCGCTAATCTGCAAACCGATAAGCCGCACCAGCACTGGGCTTATGAACGATTTACCGAGACTGGCCCACTGGCGTTATTGCCGATGGCAGATAGCCAAGGTCAACCGCGTTTGTCCCTCGTCTGGGCACTCGATGATAACCGCGCGCAAGCGATGCTCAATGCACCTAAAGCCGAGTTTTTAGCTGAGTTGCAGCACGCCTTTGGTTACCGCGCTGGGCAGTTTATCGATGTCAGCGAGCGCCATGCTTATCCGTTAAATCTGTCTTATATGCCAAGGCCAATCCACCATAGATGCGTGTTTATTGGTAATGCGGCGCAGACACTGCACCCGATTGCGGGGCAGGGATTTAACTTAGGCCTTCGGGATGTGGTGAGCTTGCTTGACGTGCTCAACACTGCGCGAGAGCAGGGCGAAGATATCGGCGGTGTCGCCGTCACCCATGGCTATTTGCAGGCCCGTGAGGCGGATAGAAACAGCACTATTCGCAATATTGAATTTTTAGTCCGTGGCTTCTCTAACCAATACTGGCCCTTGGCCCTTGGGCGTAATCTGGGATTAAGGCTGTTGTCTTGGTTCCCGCCACTGAAAACCCCCGTCGCTCAAAAAGCGATGGGCTGGAAATAATTACTGGTATCGCAACGCGAAAAGGATGTACCCATGTTAAGTTCACAAGCCTATGACATTGCCATTGTGGGTGGCGGCATGGTGGGACTCGCCACCGCGATAGGATTGGCGCAGGCCGGTCTCAATGTTGTCGTTATCGATGCGGGCCACACAGAGCCCGTGAGCGGCGAGCCAAGGCTTAGGGTCAGCGCCATCAACAAGGCGAGCCAACGTTTGCTCGAGCACCTTGGTGCTTGGCACTATGTCGATGCCAGCCGCGCGACGCCCTATCAAAAAATGGCGGTATGGGATAAAGACGGCTTTGGCAAAATTGCCTTCGATGCCAGTAGCATCAGTGAACCTAGCCTTGGCGCGATTATCGAAAATGACGCCATCAGCTATGCCCTCGCCAAGCGTGCCAGTGAATTTGACAATATCACCCATATCGAAAACCAACGCTTAGAACGTATTGCCTTTGGTGAGCGTGAAGCTTGGTTGACCCTCGCCAATGGTGCTGAAATAGAAAGTGTCAGCGCCGCACTGGTGATTGCCGCCGATGGCGCCAACTCTTGGGTGCGTGAGCAATGTAAGATCCCGTTAACCTTCTGGGATTATGGCCACCATGCGATTGTGGCAACCATTCGCAGCGAGATTCCGCACCTTGCCACCGCCCGCCAAGTGTTTTTGCAGGATGGCCCGCTGGCCTTCTTGCCATTATATGAAGACAACCTCTGCTCCATCGTCTGGTCAGTGCCGCCCGAGCGCGCCACTGAATTACTGGCAATGGACAAAGTGCAATTTGAGCGCAATCTCACCGCCGCCTTCGACGGTCGCCTTGGGATCTGCAAGCTTGAGAGTGAACGCCAAGCCTTCCCACTGCGGATGCGCTACGCCCGCCATTTTGCCCGCCACCGTTTAGTGCTCGCGGGGGACGCTGCCCACACCATTCATCCATTAGCGGGCCAAGGGGTAAACCTTGGCTTCCTCGATGCCGCTAGCATTATCGAAGTCATCAGCGAATTACAGCAAGCGGGTAAGGATATCGGTGATTATGCCGAGCTGCGCGCCCTAGAGCGTTGGCGCAAGGCGGATGCGATGGAGATGATCGCGGCGATGGAAGGCTTTAAGCGCCTGTTCGAGGGTTCAAACCCAGTTAAAAAGGCCATTCGCGATCTGGGATTAAATCTTGTCGATAATGTCGCTGGGCTGAAAACAGTGTTCATGCAACAGGCCATGGGTAATAAGTCGTCGCTGCCCAAGTTATGTCGCTAGCCTCGGTTGCGCTAATGTGATCAGAATTGCCGCAATTATCAGCGATTTGATTGCAAGCTGTGCAAATCTGGCTTTCGCATGTAAAAAAATTACATGTTGAAGATGAGAAAATCTAATGACACAGGCTTCGGATTAGAAAAATCTCCTGTATACAAATTTGTGACGCAAGGTATAATTTCGCCGCATTTTAGACCCTAGTACTTATACCAATCACGATAAATATCTGATTAATTCAGAGCGAATCAGGCGTTGCAGTGACAGACGCATTGAGACCGAAAGAATCCCTTTCAAATTGATGCATCGTGGAAGTGAAATGCCGATTAGCCAGATATTTAGCCGGATTTGTATCACCCTACGCTAGGCAGAGACCTGAAGAAGGCCGCAAAAAAGGGATAACAATGGCTAATAAAACTGTTCTTTTTAACAAGCACTTAGAATCAAACGCTAAGATGGTCGACTTCCACGGTTGGGATATGCCCCTCAACTATGGTTCACAAATCGAAGAACACCACGCTGTGCGTCAAGACGCGGGTATGTTCGACGTGTCCCACATGACTGTAGTTGATGTGACCGGAAACGATGCTTGTGCATTCCTGCGTAAGTTGCTCGCCAACGATGTGGCTAAACTGAAAGTTCCTGGTAAAGCCTTATACGGCGGCATGTTAGATGACAATGCCGGCATCATCGACGACCTGATCACTTACTACCTCACCGACACTTTCTACCGTGTTGTTGTTAACAGCGCGACCCGCGAAAAAGACTTAGCCTGGATCGCCAAACAATCCCAAGGTTTTGATGTCACAGTGACCGAGCGTCCTGAGCTGGCGATGATCGCCGTTCAAGGCCCTAACGCTAAGGCCAAAGCCGCCGCCGTATTCAGTAGCGATCAAAATGCTGCGATTGAAGGCATGAAGCCTTTCTTCGGTAAGCAAGCGGGTTCTCTGTTTATTGCAACCACAGGTTATACAGGTGAAGCGGGCTACGAGATCATCGTGCCAGAAGCGGAAGCCGAAGCCCTGTGGCAAGCACTGTTAGATCAAGGCGTTAAACCCTGTGGTTTAGGCGCCCGCGATACATTACGTCTCGAAGCCGGTATGAACCTCTACGGCTTAGATATGGACGAAACCATCAACCCGCTGGCCGCCAACATGGGCTGGACTATCGCATGGGAGCCAACTGACCGTGACTTTATCGGTCGTAAGGCGCTTGAAGCCCTGCGCGATGCGGGAACCGACAAATTAGTCGGTCTAGTGATGGAAGAAAAAGGCGTGTTACGCCATGATATGCCAGTATTTTTCACCGATGCAGCGGGTGTTGAGCAGCAAGGCGTGATCACTAGCGGTACTTTCTCACCTACATTGGGCTATTCTATTGCGATGGCGCGTGTTCCTAGCTCAATTGGGGATACGGCGGAAGTCGAGATGCGTAAAAAGCGCGTGGCTGTTAGAGTAGTAGCGCCAAACTTTGTGCGCAACGGTAAACAAGCATTTTAAAAAAACGGAACAAGGAACAAGAACAATGAGCAATATTCCGACAGAACTGAAATACGCCTCTTCACACGAATGGATCCGCAAGGAAGAAGACGGTAGCTACACTGTGGGTATCACTGAGCACGCTCAAGAGCTGTTAGGTGACATGGTTTTCGTTGAGCTGCCAGAAGTGGGTGACACTGTCACGGCGGGCGACGACTGTGCAGTGGCGGAATCAGTGAAAGCGGCTTCTGACATCTACGCGCCAATCTCTGGTGAAGTGATTGCCGTCAACGAAGCACTGGAAGATTCTCCAGAGCTCGTAAACAGCGACGCTTACGGCGAAGGCTGGTTCTTCCGCGTTATGCCTTCTGATGAATCAGAAGTTGACGCTCTGCTCGATGCAGAAGGTTACCAAGCTGTTATCGACGAGGAATAATCGTCGACGCTAACGAAGCCCCAAGGGGCTTCGTTTGTTTTAGCGCAAGTTTGACATAACAATAGCCCGTTTATCAGTACCCTACAGTCCTGAGCGACGGCAAATCTGGAACAAGGTTTATCATGACCAAGCAAACCCTCACTCAGTTAGAACAGCACGATTTATTCTTACGTCGCCATATCGGCCCGGATAGCATCCAACAACAAGAAATGTTGAACTACGTTGGTGCAGAGTCTCTGGACGAGCTGACTGCGCAAATCGTGCCTGAGTCGATCCGTTTAAGCCAAGAGTTGAGCATTGGTGATTCCTGCGGCGAAGCCGAAGGTTTGGCCTACATTCGTGGTTTAGCCAAACAAAACCAAGTCTTCAAAAGCTACATTGGTATGGGTTACTACGGTACCCAAGTGCCTAATGTGATTTTACGTAACGTCTTAGAAAATCCAGGTTGGTACACGGCCTATACGCCATATCAACCAGAAATCGCCCAAGGCCGTTTAGAAGCGATTCTAAACTTCCAACAAGTGTCGATGGATTTAACTGGTTTAGATTTAGCTTCTGCTTCACTGTTAGACGAAGCGACCGCCGCCGCTGAAGCGATGGCGCTGGCGAAGCGTGTATCTAAAGCCAAAAAAGCCAACATTTTCTTCGTAGCCGATGACGTATTCCCACAAACCTTAGACGTAGTGAAGACTCGCGCTGAGTGTTTTGGTTTTGAAGTGGTGGTAGGCCCAGCCCATGAAGCGGTAAACCACGAACTGTTTGGTGCTTTGTTCCAATATTCAAACCGTTTCGGTCAAATCACTGACTTCACTGACTTATTCGCCGAATTACGCGCGAAAAACGTGATTGTGACTGTCGCTGCCGACATCATGGCCTTAGTGTTACTCAAGTCACCGGGTGCCATGGGTGCCGACGTGGTCTTCGGTAGCGCCCAGCGCTTCGGTGTGCCGATGGGCTTTGGTGGTCCACACGCGGCCTTCTTCGTGGCCCGTGACGAGCACAAACGCTCTATGCCTGGCCGTATCATCGGTGTGTCAAAGGACACCCGTGGTAACCGCGCACTGCGTATGGCGATGCAAACTCGCGAGCAACATATCCGCCGCGAAAAAGCCAACTCAAACATTTGTACCGCGCAAATTCTGTTAGCGAACATGGCGTCTTTCTACGCCGTATTCCACGGCCCACAAGGCCTGAAAACCATCGCATCACGCATTAACCGCTTTGCTGATATCTTAGCCGCTGGCTTACAAGCTAAAGGCGTGAGCTTAGTGAACACCACTTGGTTCGATACCATCAGCATCAAAGGCTTAGACGTTGCAGCAGTCAATGCTCGCGCGCTGGCCGCTGAAATGAACCTGCGTTTCGATGCTGACGGCATCGTCGGCGTGAGCTTAGATGAAACCACTATCCGCAGCGATATCGAAGCCCTGTTCGATGTGATTTTAGGTGCTGGCCATGGCTTAGACGTTGCTGCGTTAGACGCGCAAATCGTAGCCCAAGGTAGCCAATCGATTCCAGCGTCTTTAGTGCGTCAAGATGCCATCCTGAGCCACCCAACCTTCAATCGCTACCAAAGCGAAACCGAGATGATGCGTTATATCAAGCGTCTCGAAAGCAAAGACTTAGCATTGAACTACTCAATGATTTCATTGGGTTCATGCACTATGAAGTTAAACGCTGCGGTTGAAATGATCCCTGTCAGCTGGCCAGAATTTGCCAACATGCACCCATTCTGCCCACTGGATCAAGCCAAAGGTTACACTCAACTGATTGAAGAACTGTCTTCATGGTTAGTGAATGTCACAGGTTACGATGCCGTGTGTATCCAACCTAACTCTGGCGCACAGGGTGAATACGCGGGTCTGCTGGCGATTCGTAAATACCACGAGTCTCGCGGCGAAGCCCACAGAAACATCTGCTTAATCCCACAATCTGCCCACGGTACTAACCCTGCATCAGCGCAATTAGCCGGTATGCAAGTGGTTGTGACTGCCTGTGATAAGCAAGGTAACGTGGATTTAGAAGATCTGAAGGCCAAAGCGGCTGAAGTGGCAGAAAACCTGTCATGTATCATGATCACTTACCCATCGACCCACGGTGTGTACGAAGAATCTATCCGCGAAATCTGCAACATTGTGCACCAGCACGGTGGTCAAGTGTACTTGGACGGCGCCAACATGAACGCCCAAGTTGGCTTAACCTCACCAGGCTTTATCGGTGCCGACGTATCGCACCTTAACCTGCACAAAACCTTCGCGATTCCACACGGCGGCGGTGGTCCAGGCATGGGCCCAATCGGTGTGAAAGCGCACTTAGCGCCGTTCGTCGCGGGTCACGTTGTGGTGAAACCAGGCCGCGAAAGCGATAACAACGGTGCTGTATCGGCAGCGCCATACGGCAGTGCTGGCATTCTGCCAATCAGCTGGATGTACATTAAACTGCTCGGTTCAAAGGGTCTTAAAAAGTCGACGCAAACCGCGCTGTTAAACGCTAACTACGTGATGAAGAAGCTGTCTGAACACTACCCAGTACTGTTCCGTGGCCGTAACGATCGCGTCGCACACGAATGTATTATCGACCTGCGTCCAATTAAAGAAGCCTCTGGCGTGACCGAAATGGATATCGCTAAGCGTCTGAATGACTACGGTTTCCACGCGCCAACCATGAGCTTCCCTGTTGCGGGAACCCTGATGATTGAGCCAACCGAATCTGAGTCTAAGGTTGAACTGGACCGCTTTATCGACGCTATGGTGTCAATCCGCGCCGAAATCGCTAAGGTTGAAGCAGGCGAGTGGCCAGCGGACAATAACCCGCTGCACAACGCGCCACACACTATGGCCGATATTATGGACCCAGCGTTTGATTCACGCCCATACAGCCGTGAAGTGGCCGTGTTCCCAAGTGCCGCAGTGCGTACTAACAAGTTCTGGCCAACGGTGAACCGTATTGATGACGTGTACGGCGACCGGAATTTGTTCTGTGCGTGTGTGCCGATGTCAGACTACGAGTAGGGGCTGAATAGTACGTTATTCAGGTCTAACGTTTGATGAAAAGCGAACCCTTAGCGGTTCGCTTTTTTATTGCCTGCAATTTGGGGTTTAGTTGTGTTTTTGTTGAAGTAGTTTCTGCTGAGTTGAGTGGTGCGAAGTTGCTTTTTCATGGCTTCTGGCAACTGTACTTCCCAATTGCCTGCCGCAGGCTCTCGCACTGTTACACCAGTGACTCGCTGTAAATACATCCCTGTAAGCTCTGCTAAAACATCCATGTTTTAGAAGGTCACTGGTGCAACAATGCTGTATTTGGTGTAACCATTGAGTGACGAGTTATGCCTGTCCTAACTTTTGGCTTTATCCCTTACAAAGAATTAACAGAGCAGTCAGTTAATCTTCTGATATCATGAAGTTATTCTGAAATGGAGTTCTTCTGTTTATGCAAGCCATCATTCAAAAATACCTACAATCTGCTTTATTTTATCTCTTGATTGCCACTCTGATTATGATGGGTGGCATCATCGTTGGTTATCTGTGGTCTGGTGATATTGGGCTTTGGATATACGACAGTGGAGCAAGTATATCAACCACATTCACAGTTATAGGGTCAGTGTTTACCGTGCTGACGTTTGGATTGGGTATCATTGCGTATAACCATTGGAAGCATCCGTTTGATATAAATAAGTTGCACATGACAATTAATTTAGGGCAGGACTTGCTAGAAATGCTTGAGTTAGCAAACAATTACTCTGAAAGCTTGACTATTCTTGTCGCTTCAAAAATTGGACATAATCAAGTGCAGAGGGGGATTTTTAGAGCGGCAGCGATTAAATATGAATCTAAAGTAATTGAAATAAACATTTACAACCATATATTGAGAAATTTATCTTTAAATATAAGCAAACCATTTTCACCAAGTGATCTGTCATTTGGCAGATTAACTGAGGAGATCGCCAAAGATGAAACAATAGATTATGTAAAGTCTACAGATGGTGAGTTAAAACGATTGCATGATATTATGTTGCTTAAAGTCGAATTATTACAGCATATTTCAGATACGGTATATCGAGAGATTGATAGGCTTGCAAATAAATTACCTTCTTGAGAGAGGTTGCTCCTAAATCTTTGTGAAAATTCGAAATTGTGGCACCCATCTTAAGTCGCTTTATGTTATTGTTTTATAGTGGGTAGCCATTTGCATGGTCATATTTACTATAGGTACCAATTATGAAATCTATAAAAGTTGAACTTGGGAGAGCATTATTAGAAGCATCCCAAGTTGCGGATAATGTCACTGGACAATCGATAAATGCATTACCAGAGTATTTTCTATCAGTAAAAATCGCTGAATATTTGCATGATAAATTTGAATCTTACACTTTTTCTATGGAGGACTCATTTAAAAGTATTGCCACTGAACTTGGAATCAATACTGAGGGGCATCCAGAGCACTTTAGGCTTTCTGGTAAAGTAGACTTGGTGCTTAGAAATCAAAAATCTAAAAAGGCCAGGCATATCATAGAGTTTAAGCGTGGAATTAAATCAACAGGTTTAAAGAAAGATGCCCTGAGGCTAGCTTGGCTTTGCGAAAACTCGCCCTCTGGTCATAAAACGGAAAAAAACTATCTAGTTGTAGTAACACATAAGTCAAAAAGCTTTTTCAAAAAAAGGCATGAAGAAATAATAGAGTGGGTAGCTGAAGAATTTGATTACGTAAGTGTAAACTTTCATCCCGTCCCTCTGCCAAATCTTTTCAGCACTAATAAATATGGTTTAGGGAAGGAGTTATTTGGTGGGATTTGGGAGTTTAAGTATGATAATTAAATACATCCACAATTAACAAAGTAGTCAAGAAATGACGCATACACGACAGAGTTGAGGCCTGAGACAGTATTAAATCGTGCCACCCAATTTAAACCGCAGTTTTATTATGGGTGGCCATTTGTTAGCTAATTAGCTGTATAAGTCGCTGATAATGCGGTGTTGCTCATTGCCTGCCGCAGGCTTTAGCACTGTTACACCAGTGACACGCTGTAAATACATCCCTGTAAGCTCTGCTAAAACATCCATGTTTTAGAAGGTCACTGGTGCAACAATGTCAGTTCTGGTGTAACCATTGAGTGGAGAGTTATGGCTGTCCTGACAGTGTTGCTGTTTATGCCATCATTTTATTGTAATGCTCCTCAAAATCAGTTTTGATGAATACTTCTTTAAACTTTATTATGAATCTATCTGGGTCGATTTCTCCTAAATCATTAATATTTACAGAGTCAGAGTGTGATTCTCTGTTAATAAATCTAAAAAAAGGAGAGAATTCAGCGTCTATTTCTTCAAGTTCATCCAGAGCCATTTTTAGTGCATCTGTTTTATGTACAAAAGAAAAATAATATTCGAGAATGTTTCTCATGATATTAGGTAAAACAATGTTGTTAGTATTGCCATTTTGAGCGTCTTTTATGATCTGCCAGTAAGACTGATAATCGTTTTTTATATCGTCTTTTTCCATGGGTAAAATATCGCTGTTAGTGTTTTTTAACACTCTAAATAAACTACACTTTTTTTCAAAATCTTGCGGTTTTTGAGGGAGGTATTTTATCATTTCATGTAGATAATATAGGCTGTGAGTGAGTAGTATTACTTGTGCATATTGGTAACCTTTAATAAGCTTTTTATTCGTAAGAGCTCCTATTTCATAAATATAATTATGAGATAGACTTGATATAGGATCGTCAACAACAATAATTTTCTTATTTTGGGGAGTTGTGGAGTCACTATTTATGCTTCCTTGGCATAGCTCCAAAAAGTAGAGATATGTAATAAGTGTTTTTTCACCTTCACTGAGCGATTTATATACGTCAATACCGCTTGCAGTAACACCACGACAAAGATAATAGTGATTATTTTCTCCTGGCTTTTGCTTAATCTCAAAACCTTCTAAACCTATAGACTTTATTTGGTTGTTTATACTGATTACTGACATTTCTATATTGGTTATTTTTTTACGGTTCTCAGCGACGATAACTTTTTGAGTATCAATTGCCGTAGTAAGCGTCTTTTCCTCATTTTCAACGCTAGTAATGTTAGTATCTATTGATTTAATTAAATTATCATGAGCTTTAATGTCAGCATCATATTTTATACGTACTAAAGACCAAAACTTATTTTTTATAGCGGCTAAAGATTCTTTTTTATTTCCTAGCTTAGCGTTGAATTTCGCTATAGAAATGTTTTTGGTACTGATAATATCATTAATAGATTGTACTAACTTCGCCGTAGGCTCTAGGTTTACTTTCACACTTGGATCTGCTGTTTTTTGATTAATCTTAATAAGATTGGCTTGTAAAATACCTGAAAGTTTTTCTTTAGCTAAATCAAAATTAGTATCGTTAATGGCAGTATAGTGAGCATCTAATAACGTCACGTTTAGTTTTTTGATAACTTCCTCATATCTGCTTTGCAAGGTGTTTAGTTCATTCTTTTTTTCTTCATAGGATACATCAAAAAGGTTATTAATATTTTCTATTAATGTTTTATCGATAGCCTGTTGGCAAAATGGACATTTCCCTTCAGTATCATTAATATAAACTCGACCTTTATCGATCCAAGTAGAGTTTTGTAATTTTTGTACTAATGCAGCTAAATAACTTTCGCTCGAGGCAACAATGACCTGACTTAGAATACTATTTGACTCGATTGACTCCAGGTTTAAAGTTATGTTTGGAATCATACTTTTTTGTGCAGTATTTTTATTATTAAGTTCTTTTGATTCCGCGGCTAGAATGTCAAAATTATAATCAGGAGTTTCTATAAGGTCTATTTTTAATAGTTCATTATAAAATGTAGTGGCTGAGTTTTTAAAACCTATTAAACAGTGATCTAAGTCATTTTTTTCATACTCTTGTTTAGTTTCAAAACACTTATCTTTAATAGCTTTTACTTGAGTAGCTTTCTTTTCATTGAGTTGAGTTTTATAGATCTGTTTTTGATTTCTTTGTTTCTCTAGTTCGATTATCTCTAGCTCTGCTTCACTAATAGCTTGCTCTGCTGATATATTAGTTTCACCTAAGGTGAAAACTCCATTAAAGCTATCTTGAGAGAAGTTTCTGTCAACAAAGTCGGTATTATAAACTAGAATTTGATAATCTTGAGAATTAGGTAACACATAGCTGCAGTTATTGTAGCTACTATGCGTTGTATCCTGCAGGTATCTTGCAACAGTAGATTTACCTGTACCGTTGTGACCGTAAAGAAAGACTATTTTCTTATTTGTATTTAGTGATACAGGGGTAGAATTTTGAAAACTAGCTACTCCTTGCATAGAAATTGATTCAATCATATATAATACTTCCGTGATTCGTAATGTGGTTATGAAAATATTGCGGATAAACGGGCTCAGCCTAATATTTTCGTTTTTATTATTTCTACATCTCGCTTTTACTTAGGCATCTTTGGGCGACTTGGTAGATGATGATGTCGACTTGTTGCTGGGTAAGATCTTGGGTTTTCAGTTTTGGGATCGTGCCGACTAATTGTTTGTGGTTAAGGATCGGGAACGGTGGCTTTGATTGACTTGTGACATACCAGCCGGGGAATACTAGGACTGGGGTTGAGGATACTGGTGTCCCTGTTGCCTTGGTTAACCATTGGCTGACCCACTTGGCCTGACGTTCGGCCTGTTCTATGGGTTTAGTTTCTGTCCACGAGGGGAAGTTTAAGCGCCCGTCTTTGTAAAATACTTCATAGCCTTTCTTACCAGAACTAGGGCCAGAGCCATTGCCATTGGTTTGGCGTAGGTCTTTATTGCGCTTATGGCGGCCTTTGGTTTCAATCGCGAATACGCCATTTTTGCCGATAACGAGGTGGTCGATATTAAAGCCGTCGGCTTGGACATCGTGAAACACTTGATAACCCAAGGCTTGTAGGCCGATTAGTTCATTTGCGGTGGCGATCTCTGCCGTATGCCCTAGACGTAATTTGGTGAGTTTGGAAAAGTTTTTCCACGTTTTAAAGCTGCAATAGCTTAAGCCCATTAACGCTGAAATACTTAGCATCCAAGGGAATTTGCCAGCTGCGATATGTGCTTGAATGCTGTTAAGTGCAAAGGGGAAGCTAAAGATTATGGCTCCCATCATCATGTAACCCATTAAATCTAATTGCAGATCTTGGATTTGCTTTTGTAAGCCATAGGCTGGAATGCGGGTTAGCTGCTCACGATCAACGGGCAGGGTTAGCGTTGCATCGCGGTATCGAAGAAACACATGCAACACTCCTGCACCGACAAACAGGCTGGATAGAATAATTACCACGGATAATAGGTTGCTGCCGAAATCTGCCATTTACATCCTTGAAGTAAAAAGGTTTTTCTTTATTCCATAACGCACATATAACGAATGTGCTTGATACCTTGGTGACAGAGGTTGCTTTAAGAGGGGGGAGGCGGATAACTGAGTTGCTGCTTCATCCCTAAATAGCGTGCTCGATATGGGTTTTCGAGTGTGGCTCTGCATTTCCCTAAGTGGTCACACTTTAACCCGCACGATACGGTTTAATCAATGCGTTTTATCACAAATACTTATTTTAAATAACAACTTGTGAATATTTGGGGTGATGAATTGGTGGGCGTTTTGGGGTTATACAGGGCAAATCAAAAACGGCCAATCGAATTGGCCGTTATTAATTTCCGTTAGCAGTGGCTGCTTAACGGTAAAATGCTTCTACTGTGCCTTTGATGGTTAACAGTAGCGGTTGACCGCGACGGTCTAAGGATTTGCTTGGTACTTTAACCCAGCCTTCGCTGATGCAGTATTCTTCAACATCGAAACGTTCTTTACCGTTTACGCGAATACCTACATCGTGTTCGAAAATCGCGGCCACATGGTGTGGGCTGCGTGGGTTAACCGAAAGACGATCCGGTAATGCGGGTTGTGAAGTTGTGTCAGTCATGGTCGTTATCTGTAGTGAACAAAAAGTGCGTTATTGTAGGCAATCCCGCCGCCTTGCTCAAGGATCTCAATCAAGAGTCTGGTTTTATACTGCACCCGCATTGGAAAAGGCTTTTAAGGTGCGACCATTTTCTCGGCCCATAACCGATCTTAAGTAAGTCTTGGCGAGGATATCGGCATCAATGGTACTAAAACCCGCAAAGTAATCTCGATACGCGGTATATGACTCGGTTAATACGGTTGGGCTGACAATATTGATCCGCTGTTGATGGGTGAGTTCATTAGCGACCGCGGCAACAAAATGCTCAAGTGCGCCGTTGATGGTGGCGGCGCTGACGCCATCTTTAACGGGTACATCGGCGATAATGCCGCTGGTTAAGGTAATACTGCCGCCCGCATTTAAAAACTGACTACCAACTTGCACTAGCTGGATTTGGCCTAACAATTTGCTCTGTATGCCTTTTTGCCAATCGGCTTGGTCGAGTTGGGCAAAGGGTTTAAAGGCGACGTCTCCCATTGCTGCGATAATGGCGTCGACTTTGCCTAGTTGGTTAAAGCCCTGTTGGAGTGAATTGGGATCGCGAATATCCATCAACAGATCGCCACGGGTTCGCCCGACTTGGATAACTTGATGACCTTCCGCTTTTAGTAATTGCGTGACGGCTTGGCCGATATTGCCTGCTGCACCTACAACGAGTATTTTCATGATTTTCTCCATTATTGAATATAAACACAGCATAACTCGGCGAAATAAACCGAAAAAGCCCATATAATCACCACATTGTTTAGAAAATGGATTTAATCAATGAGCCTGACGCATCTTCAATCCTTTATGATGGTTGTAAAAATGCAGAGCTTTAGTGCGGCGTCGGAGCAGCTTGAGGTCTCTAAGGGCTTAGTGTCTCGCCATGTTAAAGCCTTGGAAGATGAGCTGGGCTGCCAGTTGTTGTATCGCACCACGCGCCGGGTCTCGATGACCGAAGCGGGGCAAACCTTGTATGCCAAAGCCTGTGAAATCGACAGATTAGCCGCTGAGGCCGAGCGTTTAGTACAAGATTTAACTGAGGATGATTGTGGCCGTTTAAGATTTACCGCTCCCACAGAGTTGGGGAAAGCCCTATTAGCGCCGCTATTGATCCCATTGATGGCGAATTTTCCTCAGGTTCGGTTTGAATTTTGTTTTGAGCAGGATATTCAAGATGTTGAATTTGGTCAGTTTGACCTTGCCTTAAGAACCACACTTAAACATAGCGATAATTTAGTCGCTAAATACCTAGGGCGCATTAGCCATGTGTTAGTGGCCGCGCCAGGGTATTTGGCTGCGGCAGACTTAGTGAACCCCGCGGATTTACCCCAATATCCGCTACTTTCGGGCGGTGAAACGCAGTGGACTCTCGAGCATGCCGCTGGCGAGAGTGTAACCCAAGGGTTTGAGCCCGCAGTGATTAGCTCAAATTATGCGACTAATCATCTGTTAGCCTTGAGCGGTCAAGGGATTGCCTGTTTACCCTATTACTTAGTGCAGCAGGATATAGCGCAGCAAAAACTACTGCGGTTACTGCCAGAATGGTATTTATATCCTTATGATTTATATATGGTCTATGCAAAACAAAGCCATTATTCTCACAAACTACGGCAGTTACAGCAGTCATTGCTGACATGGTGCGCGGCTAACTCCGAGTTTATCCGCAAATCATAAGGGGGCTAAAACCTAGGCGTGCTGATTTTTTTGCGCTGATGATTTAACGCGGCTAAAGTGGCGCTCAAGCCGATGTTGAAGCGTTTCAAGCAGTGGTTGTTATTCCGATAACCACTACGGTATTTAAGCACTTATGTCTCTAATTCATTATGTATCATTCACTTATATATCAATCATTTTTATCGCTAAGTAGGGCTGAATCTAACCACTATGCACGATGATATTAGTATTCTCTTGCCATCCCTTATCCATCGTATCGGCCGCGAGGCGGCAAAGCGGGCGCAGGCAATGGCGCTAAAGCACGGCTGCGAGCTTAAGCGGGTGCGCCGCTCCCGTAATTGGAGTATCACAGGGCAGGCTATCGCCATTCAAAGCTGCTGCGCAGAGTTAACAGCCCAGAGTGATGCTGCCGAATTTGCCTTTATGATCAAAAAGATCGACAGCGGCTTATTACAACACGCCGATAAGCTTGAACCACTCAGCGCAAAATTGATCCGCCTAATCAACCAAAACCCCGCAATCACCTTAGGCGAACTGATGCAGCAAACCCAATGCAGCATAACTGAGGCAAGATTGGCGCGCTTTGATGCCGAGCTCTGAGCTTGGGCGTGGTCATTAGCTGGCTGCCACTAAGAAAAAGGCCTCAATTGCTTGAGGCCTTAGGTGGTTAAAGATAGCTATTTATGCCGAATCGACTAACACTTAATCGACTAACGCCGACATGAAGTCTTAGGCGTTAAATCTTAAATTGACCCACAAGTTTACCCAGATTCGTCCCTTCCTGTGACACGGTTTGGCTCACTCTTGCCGCATCTTCGCTGGAGTGCAGTAGCTCATTCACAATTTCTTGAATAGCAAACACATTGCGATTGATCTCTTCGGTCACTGAGCTTTGCTCGGTTGCCGCGGTGGCGATTTGGGTACTCATATCATTGATGGCGGTTACTGCCGAGGTCACAGAGCCAAGGCTGTCTGAGATAGCGCGGGACGAGTCTACCGAACGCACACAACTCTGCTGACTCTCTTCCATGGTATTGACTGCCAAGGCTACAAGCTTGTGCAGTTCGGATAGCATCTCGTTGATTTCTAATGTGCTTGATTGAGTACGACTGGCGAGGCTACGCACCTCATCGGCGACCACGGCAAAGCCGCGTCCCTGTTCACCCGCGCGTGCGGCTTCAATCGCGGCGTTTAATGCCAACAGGTTGGTTTGCTCGGCAATGCCGCCGATAACCGAGAGTACGCTGTTGATTTTTTTGGATTGTTCACTCAAGGATTGAATATTGCTGGCGGCATTATTGATTTGCGCCATTAGCGCTGAAATCTCCTCTAGCGAGGCATCGACACAACGCTGGGCATTGGCCACATCGCCCGTGGCGGCATGGGTAGCCTCGGCCACTTGGGTGGTATTTTGCGCTACTTCACTCGCGGTTGCAGACATCTCAGTAATGGCGGTAACCACTTGATCCGTTTCATTGTTATGGCTGATAAGCTGGCTCGACATCACCTTGGTTTGGTCGTGAATCGCGTTGGCCGCGCTTTTGACTTTGGCGGTCGCGTTTGCCACATCACCAATGATGGTTTGCAGTTTATCGACAAACAGGTTGAAGGAGCGGCCTAATTGGGCGATTTCATCCTCACCCGTCACTGTAAGGCGTTTAGTTAAATCGCCTTCGCCTTTGGCTATATCGTTTAAGTTATCGGCCATATTCTTAATCGGCGTCACCATGCGATGAGCTGTCAAAAGGATTACTGCGGCAGTAATTGCCGCCAGTATCAGCGCAATTAATAACACCCCAAGGGATTTACTCATCATTTGTTCAGTGGCGGTAGCACGGTAATCCTCAACCACGGCATCGATATCGTCGATATAGGCGCCTGTGCCGAGCATCCAATCAGTGCCTGGGATCATCATGGAGTAGCCGATTTTTTCGATTTGCTCGTTGGTATTTGGCTTTTGGAAATAAAACGAGAAGTTACCGTCACCGTTTTTCGCTGCATTGAGTAAACCGACAATGATTTTGGTGCCGCGGGGGTCGGTCATATCGATTTTATTTTGCCCTTCGAGATTGGGCATGACCGCATGGAACAGGTTTTTACCTTGGGAATCGTAAATAAAGAAGTAGCCCGAACTACCAAAGCGGATATCACGTAGGGCTTGATTGACATTGCCCTGTTCTTTTAATGATAACTGATATTGCACTATGCCTGCGGCGATTTGGGTGGCTTCTTTGATTTGGGTTTTACGCTCGCCAATCAGCTTTTCTCTAAATGCGGTGACCTCATCGGCAAGAGATTCTTGTTCAATATGGTAGGAAACAGTCATCAGTATGACGAGGGTTAAGAGTAACGGGAACAGCGCTAACAGGAGCAATTTGTTACGTAAACTGAGATTAGACATGCTTAACAACTCCGAAATAAGCCTCTATATTTGCAGGGCAGTATAACTAATCCCCATTCTTCTTAAGTGCTTAAGTTAACAAAAATCTAATGTAACCGACAAAAAACCTTAATGATATTTGACTTAAGGATGAGGGCGGCTCGCAGTACTTCGTTGATCTTAATCAAAGCCTAAATAAGCCAATGCGCTCATTATATTAGTTATTCTTGATAAAATGCGACAGGGCGTTTGTTCGCTTAAGTGGGCAAGAGTCGCAGCTCAAGCTTAATCAAGGTGAGGTGGACAAGGCGAGATGGACACATACCAAATGCGCACACTAAAAGGGGCAGGACTGTGACCAACCAACGGTTGATCACCCTCTTAAAAATCTGTATTAGCATCGGGCTGTGCCTGATTGTGCTTGGCATTTATCTGCATAACTTTAATCAAACCGTCGAAGCCATGGGTGTTAAGGGGATTATTATCAGCGCCGTTTGCGTTGCCGTTGGGATGGCCTTATCCCTGCCGACCAAGATGTATTTAACCTTTCTACTGGTTAAACGCGAGGCGGATAAGCAAGGTAGTGCTGAGCATTAATCCTTGGCCAAACCACAGTCAATGCCGCAATAAATCCCACTGTTTTACTTGCTGCTCACTACATAAAAATCCCGCTGGTGTTTTTTTAACATAATTAACCCAAGACTAATGGTCGAAAAACACCGATAATTCCCCCAGACGATAGCGCCCAAGGGCAATGCTGTGCGGTAACGGATGCGATTACCGCGTTTGAGCATATTGAGTGGAAAAATTCTAATGGAAATCAAAGTTAATTTTCTCGACAACCTGAGACTCGAAGCCAAGTTCGACGATTTTACGGTCACGGCCGATCAGCCCATCCGTTATAAGGGCGACGGCTCGGCGCCGAGTCCCTTCGACTACTTCTTAGCTTCTTCGGCGCTGTGTGCGGCCTACTTTGTGAAGGTATATTGTAAATCCCGCGATATTCCGACGGACAATATCCGCCTGTCGCAAAACAATATTGTCGATCCAGAAGATCGCTATAACCAGATTTTCCAGATCAATGTCGAATTGCCCGACGATATTTCGGATAAAGACCGCGAAGGTATTTTGCGCTCTATCGACCGCTGCACAGTGAAGAAAGTGGTGCAGACTGGCCCAGAATTTAGAATCGAAACCGTTGAAAACCTCGATGCCGATGCCAATGCCATGTTGATGGGTCATCCCGCTGGAGAGAGCAGCACCTATATTTTGGGTAAAGACTTACCGCTGGAGCAGACCATTGCCAATATGACGGCGATGCTCGCCGATTTGGGGATGAAGATTGAGATCTCCTCATGGCGCAACATTGTGCCCAATGTGTGGTCGCTGCATATCCGCGATGCCGCATCGCCCATGTGTTTTACCAATGGTAAAGGCGCAACCAAAGAGAGCGCGCTGTGCTCGGCCCTCGGCGAGTTTATCGAGCGTTTAAACAATAACTTCTTCTATAACGATCAATTCTTTGGGGTTGAGATCGCGAGTAGCGAGTTTGTGCATTACCCGAATGAAAAATGGTTTGCTTTAGAAGAGGACGATTCGCTGCCAGCAGGCCTGTTAGATGACTATTGCCTCGAGATTTACAATCCCGATGAGGAACTGTGTGGCTCGCATCTTATCGACACTAACTCGGGCAATCGTGAACGCGGTATTTGTGCGATTCCTTATACCCGCAAATCCGATGGCGAGACAGTGTACTTTCCATCAAACCTGATTGAAAACCTGTTCTTAAGCAACGGCATGAGCGCGGGTAATAACCTGAAAGAAGCCGAAGTGCAGTGTCTCTCTGAGATCTTCGAGCGCGCGGTGAAACGCCAAATTATCGAGCAAGAAATCGTTCTGCCAGATGTGCCTATGTCGGTGTTAGAAAAATACCCAAGTATTCTTGCTGGCATTAAGGGCTTAGAAGAACAAGGCTTCCCTGTGGTGGTGAAAGACGCCTCACTAGGCGGCCAATTCCCGGTGATGTGCGTGACGCTGATGAACCCGAAAACCGGCGGGGTATTTGCCTCCTTCGGCGCCCACCCAAGTTTTGAGGTGGCATTGGAGCGCAGCCTGACCGAATTACTCCAAGGTCGCAGTTTTGAAGGCTTAAACGATGTGCCAAAACCGACCTTTAATAGCATGGCGGTGAGCGAGCCTGAAAACTTTGTCGAGCACTTTATCGACTCAACGGGGGTGATCTCCTGGCGCTTCTTTAGCAGCAAGCATGACTATGAGTTCTGCGAATGGGATTTCTCTGGCACTAATGAAGAGGAAGCGGACCGTTTATTTGGCATTTTAGAAGATCTTGGTAAAGAGGTGTATGTTGCCGAATTTACCCAGTTAGGCGCATCGGCTTGCCGTATTTTAGTCCCTGATTACTCTGAGGTTTATCCAGTAGAAGACCTGATTTGGGACAACACCAACAAGGCGCTGGATTACCGGGAAGATATTCTGAATCTGCATTCCTTAAGCACTAAGCAATTGGTTAACCTAGTAAATCGCTTAGAGGAAAGTCAGCTGGATAACTACACCGATATTCGTACCCTGATTGGTATCGTCTTCGATGAAAACACCGTCTGGGGCAAGTTGACGATTATCGAGCTTAAAATCCTGATTTATCTTGCACTTGGCGCGCATGAAGAGGCGCTGGAATTAGTCGGTGAGTTTTTGCAATTTAACGACAATACCGTGAAGCGCAATTTGTTCTACCAAGCAATGAGCGCGGTACTGGAAGTGACACTGGATGAAGACCTTGAACTCGAAGACTTTAGCCATAACTTTACTCGCATGTTTGGTGCGGAAGTGATGGAACAAGTGGTCGGCAGCGTTACTGGTAAAGTCCGTTTCAGCGGTTTAACTAAGACCAGCATGCAGCTCGAAGGGATTGAACCGCACCTAAGACTTATCGAAAGCTATAAGAAACTGCACGCCGCCCGCAAGGCCAAAGCAGCGAACTAATAGTAAATATTAAGTATTTGATATGAGTAAAAAAGCGAACCTAGGTTCGCTTTTTTAATGGCCGTTGCCACGGATATACAGCCTTAAGCACTATTGGCTATTACGCGATTCTTACCATTCCGCTTGGCTTGATAGAGCGCGGCATCGGCGCGTTTTAAGGTGTCTTCATAGGATTTATCGCTCGTCTCTATGGTGGCGACACCAATACTGACGGTGGCGAAGAGCCCTTTTACGGCGTGTTTTTGTAGTGCTTTGAAGCAGCAATCGCAGAGAAATTCTGCAAACACTATGGCTTGATCGTATTCAACGCCTGGCAGGGCGACGACAAACTCATCCCCACCAAAACGGTAGGCACTGTCGGTTTTGCGAAATTGCTGCTTGCAACTGTCGGCCACTGCCATTATGACGTTATCACCCGCATGGTGACCAAGTTGATCGTTGATCAATTTTAGATTGTCCAGATCGAGCACTAAGATCGAGGCGGGAATGCGGTGCCGACTATAGGTATCGAACAGCAGGTTTAAGTCGCGCTCTAATCGGCGACGGTTAAATAGTCCTGTGAGTTGGTCTGTATCGCTTAATTGCCGAAGCTGGACTTCAAGCTGATGGCGTTTGGAGATATTGCTGGCGACCCACAGCACCACGGGTTCATTATCGACGAGAAAATCTAATGCCTGAATGCGCCCTTCAAACCAAATAGGTTCGGTGGGGCCTTGTTCGGGTAAGCCTTTGATATCCTTGTTACTGAGCTCATATTCTTCGATGAGCAATTTACGGCTTATTAAAGCTTGTTCAATAATGCTGAGGTAATAATTGGCTTTTTCTTCGTTTAATACGTCACTGATATATAGGCCGACTAATCCACTACCATCATGGTAATAACGATCATCTTTACCGCCAAACACCGCAATATAACGGCCACTTTGGGAAAGGATAAACGCTGGATCGGGTAGGGCGTCCAGCACTAAAGCGATTTGCTCAACATTGATCATCAAATCTACTCCCTGACACATTTTATGTGTTCATTATCCTTGCTACTGCAAATGTCATTATTGGCAGTCATTTGGTTTTGAATTTAGCTTTTTTTTGTGGATATTCAAACCTTAAACTTGGGTTCAGCATTGTTAACAATATGATGAATAGTCGACTAGCTTTATCAGTTTAGGTGGTTTTTGTGGTCAAATCCTCGATCTGCAAACAATTAGGGTTAATCCCATTTAGGTGAGAGTGTAAACTTTGGCGCATTAACATTTAAAACGAGGAAATGGCATGCACACGGCAGATGATTTTATTCAGTATTTAGCGCTTGAGCAGCATGCAGAAGGCGGATATTACCGTTCGTCTTATCGCTCCGATTCGGCCTTCGATTCGAGTCGTCAGCTGTGGAGCAGTATTTATTTCTTACTGCGAACGGGTGAAGTGTCGCATTTTCATCGACTCACGGCCGATGAGATGTGGTATTTCCATGCGGGGCAATCATTGACGATTTATATGATTTCCCCCGAAGGCGAGCTGACCACGGCGCAGTTAGGACTCGATTTAGCTGCGGGCGAAAGGCCACAGTTTTTAGTGCCTAAGGGCTGTATTTTTGGTTCGGCGATGAATCAAGATGGATTCTCGCTGGTGGGCTGTATGGTATCACCTGGCTTTACCTTCGATGACTTTGAGTTGTTTAGCCAAGAAGCTTTGCTGGCGATGTATCCGCAGCATAAAGAAATCATCTACAAATTAAGTCGGCCAGAGGTAAAATAGCGCAGTAGATCATTGCGTTATCATGCAATAGGCTATTCGTTGAATGGATTCAATCGCCGCATGTCTTTTATCTAGACATGCGGCTTAGTGAGGTTAAGAGCGAATAATGTGGGTTATCTGCACCATGGCATCCCGCGCCGATTGGCTGACGCCAGCGAGTTGGAAGAAGCCGTGGATCACCCCTAAATAGCGGCGGCAATGGGCATTGACGCCCGCATCTAATAGATTACGGAACAGCTGTTCGCCCTCATCTAACAGGGGATCGAACTCGGCGGTAATAATATGAGTTTCGGGTAAACCGGCTAAATCTTGGCTGCGCAGCGGGCTGGCTTCGACATCGGTTCTGGGATGCCAGTCGAGGTACATATCAAAGCCCGTGAGCAGCGTGTCGCGGGTGATAATGTACTTGTCGCCATTGTCGATATAGCTCTGGCTTTTGGCGGTCGCATCCAACATCGGATAGATAAGCACTTGTTTTTTAGGCAACCATTCCCCCTTTGCCTTTAACCGTAGGCAAGTGACTAAGGCTAAATGGCCGCCGGCACTGTCGCCCATCAGAGTGATATTAGTGTTGTCACCGCCCCATTGCTGGCAATGTTGCTGTACGAGATTGGCCGCATTGAAGGCATCGTCATGGGCTGCGGGGTACACATGCTCTGGGGCGAGACGATAGCTGACCGCCACCACTAATGCACCGGAATCATTGGCAATTTTACGCAGTTGCTGATTATGAGTAGCGATGCCGCCGCTGACAAAACAACCGCCGTGATAGTAAATAACCACGGGTAAATTGTTATCTGCCGAGGGCTTAAATAGGGTTAACTCTATGCCCTCAAGGGATAAGGTTTTGACCTCAAACACAGCCTCCGGCTCACCTGCCAATACTGTGCTGGCGATGTAACCTTGGCGGCGTTCCTCAAGGCTTTGCTCGCGGACCGAAGGGCAACCTGCGGCGATAAACTCGCTCACTAATTGTTTAATTCCGTCTTCTAAATAGAGTTGGCTCATGTGCAGTTTCCCTGAATATATTCGGCGAGCGCTTATCGCCCTTTGTGGTCGGCAAAGTGTATCGGCTCAATATCAAAAAGGGTAGTGTATATTGGGTGATATGGTATTAATCCCTGCTATTTCAGTCGATTAAAGATTGTTAATTGAGACGTTGCTGATGTTTTTCGACTTCAATGAATTGAGCTCCACCCAATGAATACGGTTGCAGGGGCTGGTTTTAGGCTTGATGAAGGATTGAGCACAATCTAAAAATGTAAGAAAATTACCGTTCGCTAGCCTTGGCGTGCTATTGCTATTTCACTTGTCTTCCCGCGGTAAGGATCGGACGTGGCCACACCAGCTAAAACCCTGCAACAACGCATGGGCATTGTTGCCCTCACTTGGCCGATTTTTATCGAAACATTGCTGCAATCCTTACTCGGGATCAGCGATATTTTTATGCTGAGCCATTATTCCGATAATGCGGTTGCGGCGGTCGGACTCACCACCCAATTGATGTTTTTTATGATGGTGATGTCCATGATGGTGAGCACGGGCGCCAGCATTCTGATCAGCCAAAATAATGGTGCGGGGCAGACGCAGCAAGCGACCGATATTGGCGTGGCCAGCGTGGCCTTAAGTTTAAGTTTAGCCGTGGTTATGGGGGCATCGATGTTTTTCGGTGCCCACGGCATTATCGGTTTATTTGAGTTAGAGCCTAAGGTTGCGGGCTATGGTTACGATTATCTGCTGATCTGCGGCAGTTTGAGTATCGGGCTGGTAATGAACATCGCCTTTGCCGCCATCTTACGCAGCTACGGCTTTACTCGATCCGCCATGTTAGTCACCTCTAGCACGGGGTTGATGAATGTGCTCGGTAACTATATTGCCCTCTATTCTCCCTTTGGTTTGCCAGTTTATGGGGTAACTGGTGTGGCGATTTCAACTGTCACCAGCCAGATGATTGGTGCCTTGATTATGCTGGCGGTGATCCGCAGTAAGCATATTCCGCTGCCAATGCAGCGACTTAAATTATTGCCGCGCAGCACCTATTGGAGCGTGATGCGCATAGGTTTGCTTAATGCGGGCGAAATGCTGTCCTACAATGTGGCGCAGATGACCATCATCTATTTTATTAGTCAGATGGGCACGCTCTCTTTAACGGCTTATACCTATGGCTTGAATATCAGCCGCTTTATTTACTGTTTTGCGGTGGCGCTCGGGCAGGCGGCGCAAATTCAAACCGGTTACTACGTCGGTAAACAATGGTTCGATGAGATTACTGTACGGGTGCAGAAGTATTGCCTTGTGGGCTTTATTGCCTCCCTCGCCATAGTGTTAGCCTTTTATTGGCAGCGCTTTACCATTGTGGGCTGGCTGAGTGAAAACCCTGAAGTGATTCAACTTACTGCACTTCTGCTATTGGGCTCTATCGCGCTGGAAACCGGCCGAGTCTTTAATCTGGTGATTATTTCGGCATTAAAAGGCGCGGGGGATGTGGCGTTTCCGGTGCGGGTTGGCCTGTTTAGCATGTGGGGAATTGGCGTGTTATTGGCTTGGTTCTTTGGGCTGCACTTAGGTTATGGCGTGCTGGCTGCTTGGCTTGCGGTTGCAGCCGATGAATGGGTGCGAGGCTTGATTATGGTGCACCGTTGGCGCTCGGGTCGCTGGCAGCGTTTTACCCGTATTCCGCCAGCAACGCCTGTTTAATCACGTTAATAGCTTAAAGACAGCTCGGGGCTTATTGTTGGCCCCATTTACCCAATTTCAGCAGTTCATTTTTAAATTGCAGATACCTTGGATGCCCTTCATCGGTTTCGATTTCCATTGTGCTGTAAGGGGCAAAAAGCGCACCAGGAATTTGATATCCATTGGTGAGGACATCATTCAATGAGGGCATAAAACATTCTTTAATCGGGTCAAAATGGATTTTATAACTGGTATAGCCGCGCGCAACAAACCGTTCGGTGATGGTTTTGAATTGCTGTCCAAAAGGCGTGTCGAGCCTCTCCGGTGTGGAGTAATAAAAGCCTTGTCCGTACCAGTAGAGCAATAAGGCGGTACCTGCATCACAGAGTGGATGTTCGATAATCGCTCTGACCATATCGGGATCATGGTCATCCCAATTTAAGTTGCCCGCGACAAAATGCAATTCCTCCATACTTTGTAAGTCACTGATACAGGTGATTTGCGTCGCCGCTTTGCCAAAGTAAGCGCTGTATTCATGTAAAGCGTCATAATCGGGATCGGCGAGCAATTGGGCGAGTCGTTGTTGATTGGCAATACAGCCTAATTCGGCGCATTCATAGGCGCGGATAAATTGTTCTTGGGTTAATAACTTGGCCACGTGCTTCCTTAGGAATGTTGAAATAACCACACTCGCCAGCTCTGCGAGAGCTGGCGAGAAATTGGGAAAATTTTAGGCGTTAAGCTTGCTGTTGCAGCAGGGTACGACAGAGCTTAATAAAGTCGGATGAGGTGACAATCCCTAATACTTTCTTATCGTTATCCACTACAGGTAAGCAGCCGAGTTTGTTGTCGATAAAGTATTCCACCACCACGGTTAAGGGCTCATCCGCAGTTAACTGCTGGCAGTCTTTGTCCATCACAGTCGCTATGGGGGTATAGCGCTCTTTGCGATCCAATGCGCCTTGGCCGTATTTATTCAACATAGACAATACGCTGGCGATCATCTTTTTATGGGTAAGAATACCGACTAATGTGCCGTCGGTTTCGGATATCACAGGTAAATGGCGCACGCCGCGGGTTTGCATTAAGTGGTGGGCATCTTTAAGGCTCGCACCATCGCTGATGCAGATGACCTCTGTGCTCATAATATCGCTGACTTTCATCCTATAAATTCCTTTTTTAACAATGCTCTGGTTTGACTCAGCATGAGCCAAAATCTGAGCGATTTGCCACTGATCCGATGTTAGCAGCTTAATCATAGCTTGTGCCAGTGCTGTACAAATAAAGTACGCTATTCAGTATAAGGCTATGAATTAAAAGAAATCATAAAAGGCTGACAAAGATGTCACAAATGTGTAACAGTGATGTCTCACAATCGGGGCCTCATTAGACCTCATACCAGTGAACCCTCATCTTAGAAAGGAATAATAATAATGAAACGAACCGTGACTCGTCGTGATTTTTTAGCAATATCAGCCAAAGGTATTGGTGCCGCAGTGATTTCCTACGGCCTAATGGGGTGTAGTGACAGTGATGATGATAACTCTGTGCCCGCGCAGTTTTTACATGGTGTCGCCAGCGGTGACCCAGCGCAAGACGCGGTGATCCTCTGGACCCGTGTGACGCCTGATTCTGCAGGGGATGTTAAAGTGAGCTGGCAAGTCGCCAGCGACGCGGCATTCTCACAATTAGTGACCACTGGGGAGATGGTCACTAATGCTAACCGTGATTACACGGTCAAAATCGATGCCCGCGGTTTACGTGCGGGACAAACCTATTTTTACCGCTTTATGACGGGCGGAAAAACCTCCGAGGTGGGCAAGACCCGCACTTTACCCGAGGGCGAAGTGAGTTCGGTAAAACTCGCCGTTATGTCCTGCGCTAACTTTCCTGCTGGTTATTTTAACGTGTATGAACTGGCTGCGGCGCAGGATGACCTCGATGCTGTGGTGCATCTGGGTGACTATATCTATGAATATGCCCGTGGTGGCTATGCCAGCGAACATGCGGCAGAGCTTGGCCGTGAAGTGTTACCCGCCAACGAACTGCTGACGCTTAGCGATTACCGTACTCGTTATGGCCAGTATCGTTCAGATACTAGCCTGCAAAAATTGCACGCGAAAGTGCCATTTATTACGGTATGGGATGACCACGAAGTGGCAAACGATACCTGGCGTGATGGCGCCGAGAACCACAACGAAGGCGAAGGGGATTTTGCGGTGCGTAAAGAAGCCGCGCTACAGGCCTACTTCGAGTGGCTGCCAATCCGTCCATGGCGCGAGGGTAACCATGAGGAGATCTACCGCAGCTTCAGTTACGGTAACTTAGTCGACTTACATATGCTGGACACGCGCGTTTTGGCCCGGGATAAGCAGCTCGACTACGCCGATTATATGGATGCCAGCACGGGCGCCTTCGATGGGGAGCGTTTCCTTGCCGATGTGACATCGACCACGCGCACCATGCTAGGCTTAACCCAATTACTCTGGCTGCAGGGTACTTTATTGCAAGCCACGGGCACTTGGCAGGTGTTAGGCCAACAGATCCTGATGGGCAAGATGTCCCTGCCTGCGGCGATCGCTACCCAGCAAATGAGCATTCCGCAATATGCCATGCTTGGGGCGCTGGCGAAGTTAGCCGCTCGCGCGGCAGCAAATGATCCAACCCTAACGGCAGCGGAATTACAGTACTTACAGGCCAATCAAGCCTTGTTAACGCCAGAAGTGATTGCCCTGCTGCAACTGCCATCTATTCCCTATAACTTGGATGCATGGGATGGTTATGCCTATGAAAGGGAAGTGATTTTAGGCACGGCTAAATCGAAAAATCATAACCTAGTGGTGATTGCGGGTGACACCCATAACGCCTGGGCGAATGAGTTAAAAGACGTTAACGGTGATAGTGTGGGGGTGGAGTTTGCCACAAGCTCAGTGTCATCACCTGGACTGGAATACTACTTAAATCTGCCAGCGGAACAGATCCCCGCGACCGAGGCGGCGATCGTCGAGTTGGTGCCAGATCTTAAATACACCAACCTTAAAGATCGCGGCTTTATGACCTTAACCTTCACTAAAGAAGCGGTGCGTAGCGACTGGCATTATGTCAGCACGATTCTGGCGAAGGAATTTGAAGAGTCGATCAGCCGCAGCTATAGCGCCATGACTAAGGTCGGTGAACACGTTATCAACCCTGTGAGCTAACTTAAGCGCCACACTTAAGCTCCATGCTTTGCTTTGAGCCTGTGCTCGTTCCTTGTTGGCCACCTTTGGGTGGCCTTTTTTGTACGCTTTTTGTTAGTTCCGTCCTAAAAATGCAAAATAAACGGCCGTTCACCTGCAACTTATGACTATAACTGCAGCACGGCGGTTTTTTTTGGTATAAAATTCGCTCCCAAAATTCGGCGGCTGCCTACACTTGCTAGGACTCTTATGAAGAGAATGCTGTTCTCGTGTTTTGGACGCCGAACAGACCTTACTAGGTAAAAGCGCTCGCTTTAACACCTAAAATCAATAATTAAGATGGGGATCGGTGTCATGTCAGAAAAATATTTCGTTACCGCACAGCAACTGCTCGAAGATTCATTTCTATTAGCTTCACAGGTTTATGAGAGTGGATTCCGTCCGCAGTTTATCGTGGGTATTTGGCGTGGCGGTGCTCCAATTGGGATCGCGGTACAAGAGTTTTTCGACTTTAAGAAGGTTGAAACCGACCATATCGCCGTACGTACCTCGTCTTACTACGGTATTGGTACCGACAAGCAAAGCAAAGAAATCAAAGTGCATGGTCTGCATTACATTGTTGAAAATGCGAATGCTAGCGATAGCTTACTGATTGTGGACGATGTGTTTGACTCTGGCCGTAGCATCCACGCGCTGAAGGAAAAGTTAAGCCAACTGATGCGTTTAAACATGCCGCAGGATATTCGTATCGCTTGCCCTTATTACAAGCCAAAGAATACCGCTGTGCCTTTAAAGCCTGATTACTATATCCATGCCTCTGAAGACTGGTTAGTGTTCCCACACGAAGTGACGGGCTTAACGCCGGAAGAAATTGCCGAAGGTAAGGGCGATTTAAAAAATATTCAGCATCTTTTTAAGTAAAAAGAATCTGTTAAAAAAGCGTTAGCAGTTTTGGCTAACGCTTTTTTGTTTCTCGGTTTTGAAATAGAGCCTATTTATTCGGCCTATAAATCCATGCAGTTGGCATAGTAAGTCACAGTCGCCGGCCAGTCCGAAAACACGCCAATCACGCCCACATCTTTGGCTAGCACATCGAGCAGCTCGTAGGTATCACCTTCATTATCAATGGCATCGGTGATGCTTTGATAATACCAACCACCGCCATCTTTCAATAATCCTGAGCGTTCCAAGGTCCAAGTGATAATCTTCAGTCCCGCTGTTTTCGCGGCTTTGGCATATTCCGATGGAATGATTTTTTTATCCGCATCTAAAGCGACTAAAACCCAGAGTGGCGGCGCGATAATTTCGACGCCTTGGGCCTTTAAATCGGCCATTGAGGGTGACCAAGTCGCTGAATTTTGCGGATCGAAGGCGTTGTTATAATCGTACCTGTCATCGAGAAATACTGCCTGTTTAGCAAATTCAGGCGCGTTGGCGACCCAATATTTAATGTCATCCAAAATAAAGGATTGAGGAAAGACCTGTGAGGCATCGACACCTGCTGCGGTATATTCATCGAGCATCTTCTGGGCGTACTCTTGCTGAGTAAAACCATCGAAGGGCATAGCTACGCTCGCGGCTTTTAGCTCGGGCGTCATTTTTACACCAGCATTTTTGAACATCTCAATGCTTTCGGCGTGGGTCATTAGGGTGCCATTGCCTGCATATAAATCCGTGCGCCACTTAGGCGTACCATTCATAAACTCCTCGACAGTGGTGGCCTTGGGATTCTCGCCCTCCATCTTACCCTTTAAGGTTTTAAACTCGGCAAGGGTGATATCACTGGTACAGCAGGTTGCTGTGGCGGCAATGCCATTGGCCGGATCGGCGGGCGTAAAAGGCACAGAGCATTTATTGGCAAGTTCGGGAATGGCCAAAATATTGGTCGTGCTGGCGAGATCGCACTGAGAGTGGCGGCAGACTAAGGCTTTATCGGCGGTAAAGGTCACATCACACTCGACGATACCCGCGCCGGAATCAATAGCCGCTTGGTAGGATTCTTTGGTGTGTTCAGGAAACAGCATCGCCGCGCCGCGATGACCGATGGAAAAATCACTACGGTAGAAATGATCGGTTTCGCACTGGGCTAAGCGGGTCTTTAAGCTGCTGTCCTGCATTTGACGCACTAAAAACAGCGGCCGCTCACCCACTTGGGCTGCAACCATTTGAATGGTGGGTGCTGTGGTCTCGTTATCTTTAGTATCACTGTTGCAGCCAGCAAGCAGAGCTGTTGTGGTAAATAGCATGTAGCGTGTTAATGGAGAGGTTTTCATCATCTTTCCTACATTGAGTTTTTGTAAATGGATTCACCTCACACTCTAAAATGGCTAGATGACTAAATATGTTCAGTTTTATGATCAAAACAAGAAAAGTTACCGTTTGCCCGCCGCTTTTACGCTAGCTTGATACTGAGCTTAGGACTAAGATTAGGACGAAAAATCATCTAGCATGTCGCGTTACTTTTGGGACTATTACGGCTATTTGAAAGTGCTAAGCATGAAAATTTTCTCGTAAGCGATCTTTCTTTGCCGAAATCAAGTAAACTGCGCTCCTTTTGTTTTATGATGGCGTTTGTATCGCTTGATAAGACAAACGTGGCAAGCATCATTTAGGAAATAGAGCAGAATGAGCAAGGGTAAAAAATACGATTTTCGCGTCACTCAAGCTGAAAATGGTTGGAAGACGGAAATCACCCGTCGTATGACGTCGACTAAGACGGTTGTGTCGAAAAGCCATGATGGTTTTGCGACTGAGGCCGAGGCACAAGCTTGGGGTCAAGCCGAGCTGCAAGTGTTTTTAGGCACACTGGTTGAGCGTAATAAGCGTCGCTCAGAGAAACAAGCTAAGGCTAAATTAGCGGCTGCATTAGCAGCGGAAGCGGCAACTGACGCCGATGATTTTGATGATGAAGACGAGTTCGGCGAAGAATAAATCGCAGAAGAAATCTCGGAACAAAAGTCTCGAAGGCAAGCTGGCTTGTGAGCCAATCTGCATTCAACAAAAAGCGGACCCAAGGTCCGCTTTTTGTTATGCCATCTTAAGGTATTCCCCTAAGTAGCTGTTAGGCAATGGGATTAGCCTTGAATTTTAAAGCTACCTTGCATAATCGCCCAGTGACCAGGGAAGCTGCAAAAGAATTGGTAAGCTTCAGTTGGGCTCATACCCGCAGTACTAAATTTTATCGAAGTAGATTCACCGCCACCCACTAACGCAGTGTGAGCAATAACACGGGTATCACCGGCTTTAACATAAGCTGCATCGGCACCAGCACTCATTCCATCGGTCGCAACGGCAGACATATCTGCGGCTTTAGTTAATACCCAGTTGTGGCCCATAGCGGCTTTGGGCAGGGTGCCAGTGTGCGTTAGGGTCAGTGTGACTTCTTTACAGGTAGCAGGAACAGATAGCTCTTTAGTGTCAAATTGCATTGCGTCAGTCGCAGCAATCTTGAGTTCACATTCGTTAGCACTCGCTTGGCTGGCGACGAATAATCCTAGACCGAGTAGGCTTGCGCTAGTCATGTTACGGAAAGTGGTGCTTCTCGCTTTCATCTGGTACTTCCTTATTCTGAACAAGGTGGATCGAGCCGTTTGACTCGAGTATGCGCTGCTCAGCATAGGTTGAATTCATTAAATGGGAATGAATTCGGTATGTAAATTATGTATATACAACTTTTGGTTGAAAGAGATTGAGTGCGACAATTTGCCGCACTCATCAGGCATTAACGCGGCACTTCGTTGCGGTAGGGAATGGCGCGTTGTGCTCCTTCACGGGTCACTGTGATCGCGGATGCGGCATTGGCAAAGCCGACGGCGGCGGCAATCGACATACCTTCACTTAAGCCGACAACCAGTGCACCGTTGAAGGTATCACCGGCGGCGACTGTATCTATGGCTCGTACTTCAAGTGCCGGAATTAGCCCGGTAAAGCCAGCGCTACTGATAAATGCGCCTTTGCTGCCTAAGGTGATCACTACCGTCGCAATCCCTTGTTGATGTAGCCATTGGGCGGCGAGTTTGGCATCTTCCTCATGCTTGACCTCTATACCCGTTAAGGCTTCAGCCTCAGTTTCATTGGGAGTAATAATGTCGACCCATTTGAGGTAGTCCAGCTCCTGAGTGGCCGCTGGCGCAGGATTAAGCACAGTGGTGATACCAAGACGTTTGGCTATTTGCAGCGCATTACTCACCGTCTCAGTGGGGGTTTCGAGTTGGAGCAGTAGGTATTGCGCATTGGCAAACAGGGCGTAATGTTTTTCTAACTCGGCAGGGCTGAGGTGGGCATTAGCCCCAGCGGCAATCCCAATCGTGTTTTCGCCATTTTCAGCGATAAAAATCATCGCTGTACCTGTACTCATATTGGCAACTTGAGTGATGCCATCAGCTTGTATACCGTCCTTGAGCCAACTATTGCGCATTTCATTACCGATACCGTCTTGGCCTACATGGCAAATAAAATCCACGCGAGAATCGGGCAGACACAGGCGAGCGCAAGCGACGGCCTGATTTGCGCCCTTGCCACCATGTTCTAGCCGATAACTTCGGCTTTTTAGGGTTTGTCCGGGAGCGGGCAAATACTCAAAATTCATGACATGATCGGCGTTGGCACTGCCGATAACAAGAATATGGCTCATGGAAGGTTCACCTTAGTGTCATCTGCGGTTGAGATACGTTGGAGTGTAGGCCGCTAAGCTGTCAACTAACAAGTCAACAAAGCCTTGTCTGTCGAGTCCAAACAGTACTGTGGCATTCGCAGGTTTAGCCGTAAGCTGATAGCGGTCGACTACCGTCATCCCCAGCGTTAATTCGCTCTGGGTTTCAATCTCTACTCGACAGTCTTGGGCATCAAACAGTTCAGGTTTGAGTAGCCAAGCAATAGTGCAGGGATCGTGCAGCGGCGCACCCACAAATCCCCATTTTGGATCCCTATGATAAATCATAAAGAAATCCAGTAACTCGGCGACACATTTAGCCACAGGGTTGGGAATCGCACGAATACGTTCGATATCTTCATCCATGATCTGTGCTTGATGTGTTACATCGAGGCCGCACATGGTAATGGGAATGCCGGATTTAAACACGATATCGGCGGCTTCTGGGTCGACAAAAATATTAAACTCGGCGGCAGGTGTCCAATTGCCGACACCCGCTGCACCACCCATCAATACAATGCGTTCGATCTTGGCGTGTAACTCGGCGTGGCTTGCAAGTAATAGCGCGATATTGGTAAGTGGCCCTGTGGGAACCAATGTCACGGGCTTATCACTTTGACGCAGCTGCTGCGCCATCAACTCAACGGCATTGATGCTTTGTGGCATAAAGCTGGGTTCTGGTAATACTGGGCCGTCAAGTCCGGTTTCGCCGTGGACATTATCGGCAATGATTAACTCACGGCTTAAGGGTTTAACCGCACCGCCCGCGACCGGAATATCACTGCGATTTAATAAGGTTAAGATCCGCAGGGCGTTATTAAGCGTTTTATCGGGGGTTTGGTTACCCGCGCTGGTGGTGACGGCGAGTGGAACGAGCTCTGGATGGGCGAGGGCTAAAATGAGCGCAATGGCGTCATCATGGCCAGGATCGCAATCCAGAATAATAGGACGAGTCATACTGTTACTCCTTTAAACAGCTCAATGGAGGCTTAGAATAGCACGCTAAAGCTTGAAGACAGTGAGTCTCATAGTGTCTTTACAATAAACTGTGAGCATTTTCTGATTTCTCTTCATAAGCTGCTACAATAGCGCCCGCTTTAGGCACAATAAAGATAGATATTCAATGCCTTAAATATCATGGAATGATAAGGACGTTCTGGCGTGTTGGTGAATCCTAGTCAATTAACCTCGAGTACCTCCACTCGTTTTTTGGGGTGGTTAGAAATACTCTTAATCTGTATCCCTCTGCTGCTTTTTAGTTTTGCCGCCTTATTTCTGTGGGAAGGCGTGCAAAAGTGGTCGTTGGCCAATCAACTTGAAGAACGTGGTGCTGTCGCCATTGGCCGAGTGATTGACACTGAGTATCGGAGTGAACGAGGTTCGAACGGCATCTCTCGCCAAAGATTGGTGTGTTTGGTGGAGTATCACACCGCCGAGGGCGAGGAAATTCGTCAGTGGGATCTCGATGGTGTGGATTGCCGTGCAACTTATCAATTAGTCTCGCCGCAGGATGATACGCTGGGGGCATTAGTGCCCAACTATGCGCAAAGTGCTGTGAGCTACTTGCCTGATGCACCAACACGGGCGAGCGCCAATCTTGAATTAACCCGCGATCGCGCCAAACTGGACGTTGGCTTTGGCGTCGCAGGCTTATTATTTGGCTTGTTTGTCGGTTATTTCTGTTTGAACTTATTTAGAATTCGTTGGGCCGAGTGTCGTTATGTGCCAATGCTCAAGCGTTTAGGACAGCAGCAGGATTACGCTGGGATTATCAATCTGCTTGAAACCTACAGGTGCCACCCCGCCGCGAATATTCTGGTATGGGAAGCAGCCGAGCATATCGGCCATTGCAGTGAGTTATACCCACGTTTTGTTGCCTTATTTGCCCAAATGCAATCTGTGCCAAGCAAAAAACAGTTAGAACCGATAGATGAAACCATTGTGATGATTAGCTTTTATCGCTTGAGTTCCTTAGGGTTTCACGACTTGGCGCTCGCTATGTTGGCCCGTAGCAATCAAGCTTTGTCGGCAAGAACCTTGGCAACCTTTGTACTGATAACTCGCACTTATCAGCTCCCTTTGGCACTGACATTATCGGCAGAAAAGCTCAAGGCATTGGAGGCACTTTGTTATGCCAAAGAGCTCAGTTTTGGCTTGGAGGATGAAAAACAATGCTGTGTCGACCTTGCTACCCGCATCGAATATTTACTTTGGTTAGTTAAATGGGTACTCGATAATACCCATAGTGCGGTGGAGCAAACGGTTAGCCCTGTGCAAGCGCGGATCTTAGCGGCGTTTGGCCAGACAATGGCGCTGCAAACACTCAGCCTCGATAGCGCACAGGTGATTGATAAACATACACAAGCACTATTATCTCGGTTAGATACGAGTCATGGTTTTCAGTGCGCATTGAGGCCGATAATGGAGTCATTATCGGATAACGTAGCGCAACATATTCAACAACTCACGTTTTCAGCAACGACAAGGAAATAAGTTATGCAGTCTTATTCAATTCCTCGCCCTTTGGCATTGGTAGCAGCCTTAATCGCCCTACAATTAACGGCTTGTAGTCAGCCGAAACCCGTAACCGTATTCGAAAATGATAAAGAAGCCTTATTGCAGTTTGATAACGGCAAACTGCTCCAATTTAAGGAAAATCCGAGTCCACAGTACCGCCATATTCCCTGTGATTTACCCGCTGTCGAGACTGTGGTCACCAATAGTTCGGCCTTTGCGGCGTTAACACAATCCGGTGAGGTGATCACTTGGGGTGATAGCTATGCTGGTGGTGATAGCCGCGAGGTGACTGAGCAGCTAAAGCAAGTTAAGCAAATCGTCTCGATTAAAGATGGGTTTGCCGCGTTACGTCAAGATGGCACTGTGGTGTTCTGGGGCAATGTGGGGAAATATCGCCTCGACAAAGCCCTACAAAACCGCATGACTAATATTACTAAATTATTCGCCAACCAAGAGGCCATTGCCGCGCTAGATGCCACAGGCAAGGTACACACTTGGGGTTATGGCCCTTACGGTGGCAATAGCTTGCATGTGCAGGATCAATTAGTTGATGTCATTGATATCTTTGCTAAGGGACGCAGTTTTGTCGCCCTCAAAAAACAGGGTAGTGCAGTGATTTGGGGCCAGGTTGAAGAGTCGACCAATATGAAAAAGTTGCTCCCTCAGCTTACGGATGTGGCGAAGATCGAATATTTTCAACACACCTATGCCGCCTTGAAAAAGGACGGCTCAGTAGTGAGTTGGGGCTGGCGCAGTGATACTTATCCTATCCGCAGTGCCTTAAAAGACGTGGCGAGTATGACGGCAAACAATTGCGCATTTGCGGTGTTAAGTCCTACGGGGGATGCGCATTTTTGGGGCGATGGCATTAACTGTGGCGTTGATTGGATTAAAAAAAACGACATTACAGGCGTGAAGGAGATTATCAGTATCGGCTCAGGGTTTTTATTACTGCGGGATAAGGCCGTGCCGCAAGTTGTGGCCGACGACACTGACTACGCGTATATGTTTGGGTTTCACTATGCCCAAGAGATTCTTGATAAATATTGGCAGGAAGGCAGTGTTATTACGCAAGGACCATCCTCCTTTGTGTTTACGCGTCCCGATGGCAAAGTGGTGCCCGTTGGATATCGCGCCAACCGTGATAATGTGGAAAAGTTAATGGCACGTATTCCGCGCCTCACGTGGTTAGATGGCGCAAATGACGGTTATGTTGGCATTAGCGACAAGGGGGAGCTGGTCTCTTGGTCGATGAATTTGCCCATGTTCGACAAGTCGCCTGTGCAACCTGCTGACTCGTTAGTGATTAAGCCGCTGGATTTAAGCCCAGTTGCCCAATGCGAAACCCCTGAGCAGCGTCAGGCGATTTTGAGTAAAGACAGACCCCAACCTGCGGCAAAAAACTGGGATGGCGTTTTCTAACTCATCTGAGCTTTCTCGCCAATCTGAGATTAATGGACTTTCATCCGTATAGACGTCTATAATGCGCGCGCTTAGGTCTTTAATATTCTGAGCCTTGTTGGGCGTTAACAGGTTTGACGCCCTTTGAACCTAATTTTGAGTCAACCTTCTGTGGTGCTTGCGATGATGAAGTCGCGAGATAATCGGGAAGCCAGTGAAATTCTGGCACTGCCCCCGCAACGGTAAAAGGTGAGAGACGACCGCATTTGATAGGCGTTCACGATGAACACTGAAATCGAGTGTGTAAAGGTCAGTTTCGCGTTCATCTCAAGTTGAGATGGATATAGCCTAAGTCCGGAGACCGGCCCTAAAGGTGTTTTTGAGATTTCGGTGGGCAGATCTCAAAATGCGATAGTGACTATCAGTGTTTTCTACTGAATCAACGGTATCGTGGCGCTAATGCCCCGTTTTCCTTGTAGGAGTTAAAGGTAAAATGGGAACACATCCAACCAAAATTGCGCTGCTGATTGGCAGCCTTTGCAGTGTATCAATTATCGCGCCCGCTGTGGCTGCTGATGAAACTCATGCCGCCAACGTCGATGAGCATATCGTGGTGATTGGCCGTGCTGATAAGACCCCGTTAAATATTGCCGCTAATGTGAATGTGATTGATGCCGCGTCGATTGAAATGAGTGGCGCGACTAATTTGACTGACGTCTTACGTGGTCAGAGCGGTATTCAAATTTCGGATAACAATATTGGTACTAGCTTTGCGATGCGCGGTTTTAGCGCCAGCACAGCGGTAAACAACACCTTGATTTTGCTCGATGGTCGCCGTCTGAATAACATTGATATTGCTGCGCCTAGCCTGAATGCAATTCCCTTAAATCAGGTTGAACGCATCGAGATTTTATCCGGCAGTGCGGGCGTGCTCTATGGCGATCAAGCCGTGGGTGGTGTGATCAATATTGTGACTAAGTCGCCTGAAAATACGGGTGGCAGCGTGCAATTATCCGGCGGTAGCTTTAATACCTATGAAGGTCGCGGCGATGTGTCTGGCGCAATCAACAAGGATTGGCGCTATTTCTTGACCGGAAGCTACAACCAAGGTGACAACTATCGTCAGCATAACGCCAATGAAACGGGTTCTATCCTTGGCCGCATTCAATATAAAACGGCGACTGATTCGTTCTTTGTTGAAACCAGCTACTACGATGATGACCGCGAAAATCCAGGGGCATTGACTAAAGATCAATTTAAAGACAATCCACGTTACTCTGGGAACGATAAGCAATATTCCCATGAAATGACCACTGCTGCGCGTACGGGCTATCAGCATCAGCTTAATCAAAACTGGGCATTAGCGGCGGATTTAGATTACAGCGATACCTTAGTCAGCTCACTCAATTGGGACCAGAGCCATAATACTCGCTCACTGCTGATGTTTAGCCCTAAGGCGCTCGCCAACTACAGTACCCGTCAAGGTGAGCTAAACCTAGTGACTGGTTTGGATATCAGCCGCGGTAAGGCAGAGTTTGACTCTATGGCGCGCAGCAATGTGCAGGAAATGCAAAGTGCTTACCTGCAAGCCACTGTGCCATTAAGCCACACCTTAAGCTATGTGGTGGGCGGCCGTTATGCGCGGGTGACTGACGATCTGGTCGATGGTAATGTCTATCCAAATGGTATCGATTTAGATGAAGATGCCACTGCATTCGAGTTCGGTTTAAATTACCGCCCAAGCGCCGAGCACAGATTCTATCTACGTGGCGATGAAAACTTCCGTTTCGCTAAGGTGGATGAGCAAGCCTACACCCCGAAGGATGTTTTTGGCCTAAAGCCGCAGACCGGCCGCTCCTATGAAGCGGGTTGGGATTGGGCTGTTGCCAGCCAAACTTTGCGAGTGAGCCTATACCGCCTCGATTTAGAAGATGAAATTGTCTTCGACCCGAGTGCTGAAAAACCCGTTGGTGGTAGCTTTCAAGGCGCTAACGTTAATGCGGACGCTTCACGCCGTTATGGCGCGAGTGCCGATTGGGATTGGCAGGTGACTAAAGCGTTGCAACTAGGTCTTGAGTACAACTATATCGATGCCGAATTTACCGATGGGGTAAATGATGGCAAGAAATTGTCTTGGGTAGCCGAGCATTCGGGACGCGGTTATGTCAGCATGGATTTTGCCGAACATTTTCAAGTCTTTGCCGAGGCCATTTATACGGGCGATCGCTTTATCGAAGGCGATAATGCTAACCAAGGCGATAAATTGGCTAGTTATGTCTTAGGTAACTTGGCACTTAACTATACCCGTGACGCCTGGTTAGCGAGCCTGCGTATCGATAACCTGTTCGATAAAGACTATGTCAGTGCTGGTTATTATGCTGGTGGAACCTATGACGGCTATTACTCAGGCCGAGGCCGTGATATTCGCTTTACTGTTGGCTACCGTTTCTAAGCTGAACCCTAATAATTAAGTGATTTAGCGCATTTTAAAGCCAGACGTTGTCTGGCTTTGTTATTTCTGTCGTTTGGTGCAGAGAAAAATAATCTCTACGGGTGTAATACCAATCACATTAAATATCTAATCAGTTCAGAGCCTCACAGGCATTTCAATCCAAGGCGCATTGACGCAGAAATGGTCATTCCCTTTTAAGTCAATGTAACACCGGAGTGGGATGCCTGTGAGGCTCCCGAAGGGCGGCTGATGTTAACTGTATGGCAACGCGCTTTATACTGTGTTTAAGGCTTTCGACAGAGCACCACTATGCCTTCAAGCCTTCGCCTTGTCTAAAGCGCGTTGAATTCCCGCTGAATGAACAGATATTTAATACGATTGGTATAGGCTAAGTCGTTGCTTATACTATAAAGCACATCATCTTTAGGGTTAACGCAATTATTCTACGACTTAGTGCTGAAATTCTTTGTAGTTTGGGTATGATGTGAGCGGTATTCGAATCATCTTATAGCTAATTAACAGGTGTAAAGTGTCCTATGACAGATCTTGAGCAACAGGTTTTTACTCAAGTGAGAGCCATCATAGCGAATGAAGAGCAAGTCATTGGCCGCCGTGGGATCTTAATTCCACTGAAAAAGGCCATTCTTGCCGAAGGCGATATTCGTAATGTGATCGATATTATTTCGAGTGATCCCGCGTTAGCGGCCCATATGTTGATGCGCAGCAATTCGGCGCAAGCTTCTGGTGTGGTTAGCCCTAAGTCTCGCTCTTTAAAAGATGCCTTAATTCGTTTGGGCCAAGTTAATATTTACCGTTACGCCTTTACATTTTATTTGAAAGAACGCCTCGATGAATTGCCTCAACCCTATAAGAAGTTGGTGCAAGGTTATTGGAAACTCACGGAAAATATAGCAACTGATGCGGTTGACAGCTTAGTTGATATGCCGGATGTCGATATCGACCCCGATGAGGTGCAAACCTTGGCGCTGTTTAGTGTGTTCGGCCAGATTATTGCCTTAACCGCATTTGCTTATTTGAATGCCAGCTCTGAGCAATCTTTCCCGCTAAGTGTGATTAAGTCTTTGATCGATAATCAGCAACAAACCTTAACCATCGAAGCCTTTGAAGCCTTAGATCTTGACCAAGATCTGCGCCAAGAGTTTATGATCGCCCACAATCTGCGCCAGACCCGTAATCAAAATTCCCCCGGGTTAATTCTGCGCCGGGTATTGTCAATGCGTGGTTTATTGCTTAACCCGCTCTAAGCACCACCCATAAAAACAAAGCCTGCAATAGCAGGCTTTTTTGTTAAATATTTCAACGCTTAATTGGTTTTTTGCTGGCGGGCTAAGCCTTCGCTTGCTACTAGTTGCAGCCAGTTTTGCACTAAGGCCGAGTTCGCGCTGTGGAGGCGATAAGCCCCAAATAGCGGGCGTTTTAAGCCTTCTTGGCCGAGTTTGACTGAAGCTAAACTCAAACCATGTCCCTCATTGATAGACCAATTGGGTAGGGCGGCGATACCGTCCTTACAGGCGATGCGCTGCAATAACATCATGGTCAAATCACAGGTTTTTTGCTCGCCGGCTTCTATGCCCGCGGGCTCTAAAAAGTGGCGGTAAATATCTAAACGCGCCAGTGGCACCGGATAACTGATTATCGGCAAGCGCGCCAATTGCTTGGGTGTAACATAGGCTTCTTTCGCTAAGGGATGATCCTTAGCAACCACTAACTTCACTTCAAAATCAAACAAATGCTGATAGGCGAGCGAGTGACCTGGCACGGGATCTGAGGTCAGCACTATATCCAGTTCGCCCATTTCTAGGGCATTGAGCGAGTCGAATAGATGACGGCTTGAGAGATCTAACTCTGCTTGGGGATGATCTTGCCTAAATTGCTCCATCACTGGCATTAACCAGCGAAAACAGCTGTGGCATTCAATCCCGACTCTGAGCTGATTGGTTTCAGTTTCCAGCCCATTTTTGAGATCGGTTTCCGTCTCTAACACCTTAGGCAGGATCTCCTCGGCGAGGTGCAACAGGCGTGCACCTTCCTGAGTAAAGGAGAGCGGTTTGCTCTTACGCACAAAAATGGGCGAGTTAATTCGTTGCTCTAACTCCTTAATTTGATGGGAGAGAGCCGATTGGGTGACAAAACGTTTTTTGGCTGCGCCCGCCAAGCTGCCACTTTCCTTCAGGGCCATTAAGGTTCGCAGATGTCTTAGTTCGATCATGATCACTCCAAGTGAATTTCGCTCATGTTGTGCTTGAAATCAATTCGGTTGCTGGCATAGAGACTATCACAATAAACTTCTAGACGTCCAGACGCCCATTGTGATTTATCTAGGCTTAAATGCGAAAAGTTGCCAAGAAAACACCATCAGCTGGGTGCTAGTGCCGAATATGGCTTATCTCAAATAAAGGAAGATATGGTATGCAATTAAACAGTCTTGGTTTTCCCCGTATCGGGCGTCGTCGTGAATTAAAGTTTGCCCTTGAAAAATACTGGCGTGGTGAGAGCACTCAAGCTGAACTGCATGAGGTGGCTAAGGAGTTGCGGCGCACCCATTGGCAATGGCAAGTGGCTGCGGGAATTGAGCAAGTGCCAGTAGGGGATTTTGCCTTTTACGATCAAGTGTTAACCCTGAGTGCGACCCTAAACGCTATCCCCGATCGCCACCGTGGTGAGGGTGCTATCGATCTTGATACCTTATTCCGCGTTGCCCGTGGCCGCGCACCAAGTGGCATCGATGCGCCAGCCTCGGAAATGACTAAGTATTTCAACACTAACTATCACTACTTAGTGCCAGAGCTTAAGCAAGACCAAGTGTTCTCTATCGCTTATGAGCAGTTTTTTGATGAAGTGGCCGAGGCGCAGTCCTTAGGTTATCAAGCCAAGCCTGTGTTGTTAGGCCCTGTGAGTTACTTGTATCTGGCCAAAACCGTGGAGCAGGATTTCGATAAACTCAGCCTATTGCCAAATCTGTTAAAGGCCTATGCCGACATTCTCGCGCGTTTCGCTGCGCAGGGCGTGACTTGGGTGCAACTTGAAGAGCCGATTTTGGCGCTCGAATTAGCCGCCGATTGGCAAGCAGCGATTAGCGAAGCTTATCAAGCGCTTAAAACGGCTCAAGTGAAGATTTTACTCACCAGTTACTATGGCAGCATTAGCCATCATCAGGCATTGGTTTCCGCGCTGCCGGTGGCGGGGGTGCACCTAGATTTAGTGACTGCCCCTGAACAATTGGCCTTGTTTGCTAATGCATTAAGACCAGATCAAATTCTGTCAGCTGGCGTAGTTAATGGCCGTAACGTGTGGGCGGCAGAGGTTGATCAGATTGTCGAGCGTATCGGCAGTGTTGCCAGAGACTTAGGCCAGCGTTTATGGATTGGCACTTCGTGTTCACTGCTGCACAGCCCTGTGGATTTAGAGGTAGAGACAACGCTCGCGCCGGCGCTACGTCAGCAGCTCGCATTTGCTAAGCAAAAGCTGTTGGAACTGGCGAATGTGCGTCAATTGCTGCTGGCCCCTGAGTCTGTCGCGGCCAAAGCGATAGTTAACACCTGCGTGGCTCGCCGTGAGGCTAAAGCACAGGCGGCGGATGCTAAAGTGATCGCCCGTGTGAATGCGCTGACCCCAGCCGACTATGAACGTGTGAGCGAATTTACTGAGCGCCAAGCGGTGCAGCAGCGTAAGTACCGTTTGCCATTGTTGCCAACGACTACGATTGGCTCATTCCCACAAACACCGGCAATCCGTGGACTACGTAGTCGATGGCGCAAGGGTGAGCTAAGCGATGCTCAATATACTGAGCAGTTGCAGCAAGTGACCCGCGATACCATAGACCGCCAGCTTAAACTTGGTATCGATGTGCTGGTACACGGTGAGGCCGAGCGTAATGACATGGTGGAATACTTCGGTGAGCAGCTCGAAGGTGTGGGCTTTACCAAAAATGGTTGGGTACAGAGTTATGGTTCTCGTTGCGTTAAGCCGCCATTGATTTATGGTGATGTGAGTCGCCCGAAAGCCATGACGGTTGATTGGGCTGTATTTGCCCAAAGCCTGACGGACAAACCCGTCAAAGGCATGCTAACGGGCCCGGTGACGATTCTACATTGGTCGTTTGCCCGTGAAGATATCAGCCGCGATACCATTGCCACCCAATTGGCGCTGGCAATTCGTGATGAAGTGGTGGATTTACAAAATGCAGGTATTGGCATTATTCAAATTGATGAGCCAGCCTTCCGTGAAGGATTGCCATTAAAGCAAAGCGAGTGGCAGGCTTACTTAGATTGGGCGGTGAATGCCTTTAAACTGAGTGCGGCGGGTGTGATTGATGAAACCCAAATCCATACCCATATGTGTTACAGCGAGTTTAACGATACGATTGCCGCGATTGCCGCCATGGATGCGGACGTGATCACCATCGAGACTTCGCGCTCACGCATGGAACTGCTCAACGCCTTTGAAGATTTTGAATATCCAAATGAAATTGGCCCTGGCGTTTACGATATCCACTCGCCCAATACGCCAAGTGTTGAGGCCATGGTGCACCTTATTGAAAAAGCGGCGCAAAAAGTGCCAGTGCGCCAACTGTGGGTTAACCCCGATTGCGGCCTTAAGACACGCACTTGGGCTGAAGTCGAACCCGCGCTGAAAAACATGGTCGATGCGACCCGTGAACTACGTCGCCGCCTTGGCTAAGCACTGTAAAATCTGCAATGAATGCCTCTTTGGCATAGCGTAAACAACAGGGATACCTAAGGTATCCCTGTTTTGCTATTGGTTGTTTATACAGACCTTGGCTTATAAAAATCAGCGTTTCACGCCATGACCCTTTAGTTTTGAGGTATGCAGACAATCTCAAGTAACACGGATTTATATGGTTCAAAGTGTTATCCGTATATTTAAAGATCTAGGGCGCAAACTTCTACACAGATATTTGCAAATCTTTACCTGATATCGACACTTCCTTCGTCTACTGCGCTTAGCTAACTCTATATACTGACAGCACTATTTTTCTTCCCGCAAGATACACGCTTGCGCCCATTGGCATTGATGGACACCTAGATTCAGATGAAAAAATCCTCAAAGCGTAAATTGATATTGATCCTAAGCGGCCTCATCCTCCTTGGGGGCGGCGCTTATTTTCTGTTGCATAAACCCGAGGCGGCCCCAAGCTATGTGACGGAGCCCGTTAGACGCGGCGATATTGAAAACTCGGTGCTCGCCAACGGCATGTTGCAGGCCTCCAAGCTGGTGAGTGTGGGCGCGCAAGTCTCGGGGCAAATTCTGAGTTTGCCTGTGGAGCTAGGACAAGAGGTGAAAAAAGGCGATCTTATCGCGCAAATCGATAGCCTTGCCCAGCAAAACAACCTGCAAAATGCGCTGGCATCCCTTAAAAACATCAATGCCCAGTATCGTGCTAAGCAGGCACAAATACGTCAGGCAAAACTCGAATATACCCGTCAGCAGCAAATGCTCGCCGATAAGGCCAGCTCCCGCGCAGACTTTGAAGCCGCCGAAGCCACGCTCACGGTGTATCAAGCCGAGCTTGAGCAGTTAGAAGCGCAAAAACAACAGGCTGAAATTAATGTCGACAGTGCCAGAATCGATTTAGGTTATACCAAGATCACTGCGCCTATGGATGGCACCGTCGTTTACTCTGCGGTCGAAGTGGGTCAAACCGTTAACGCCAATCAAACCACACCAACCATAGTCGAGATGGCGCAGCTCGATACCATGACGGTCAAGGCGCAGATCTCCGAAGCCGATATCGTCAATGTGCGCCCAGGACAGCCAGTGTATTTCACTATTCTTGGCAGACCTAACCATCCCTATCGCGGCACCTTAAGGGCGATTGAGCCTGGTCCGACGTCAATGGATGGTGACGATAGCAATATGAGCTCGAGCGATTCAGACGCCATTTATTACCATGGCCTCTTCGATGTCGAAAACCCCGATCGTACCCTACGCATTGGCATGACGGCGCAGATTTCGATTGTGCTTGCCAAGTCTGATGATGCGCTGTTAGTACCATCGCAAGTGCTGAGGGTAAAACCAAGGGATAAAGCGGCTCCGCCAGCGGAAGGCAAGTCCCGTGGGCCGCAATATCAAGTGCCTGTATTGGTGAATAACCAAGTGCAATATGTGGATGTAACAGTTGGTATTAATAACAAAATCAATGCCGAAATCCTGTCTGGCCTGAATGAAGGCGACCAAGTGGTGCTCGGAATGCCCGCCGACGGTTCGACCATGAAGTTCCGTGGCCCACCAATGAGGTTTTAAGTGTGACTAAGCCATTACTGGAAGTGTCAGCTTGCTACCGCAGTTTTCAGGCGGGTGAGCAACAACTGACTGTACTCAAAGATGTTAATCTTTCCATCGCCCGTGGTGAGATGGTGGCGATCGTCGGTGCATCAGGTTCGGGTAAGTCGACCCTGATGAATATCTTGGGCTGTTTAGATAAACCCTCAAAGGGCGCGTACTTTATCGATGGCCAAGATACCTCGCAGATGGATGTGGATGAACTAGCAAAGCTGAGACGTGAGCATTTTGGCTTTATTTTTCAGCGATATCATTTGCTTGGTGATCTTAATGCCGTCGGTAACGTCGAAGTGCCCGCCGTCTACGCGGGTAAAGATCGTCTTGAACGTAGACAGCGCGCTGAGCACTTATTGTCGCGCTTGGGCTTAGGTGAGCGTCTCGATCATAAGCCGAATCAGCTCAGTGGCGGCCAGCAGCAGAGGGTGAGTGTGGCGCGGGCGCTGATGAATGGCGGTGATGTGATCCTTGCCGACGAACCAACGGGCGCTTTAGATAGTCACAGCGGCGAAGAAATGATGCGGTTATTACAGGAACTGCACCGTGAAGGCCACACCATTATCATCGTCACCCACGATATGCATGTGGCGCAGCATGCCGACCGTATTATTGAGATTAAGGACGGGGTGATTATCAGCGATGAGCCTAATCTCGCCTCAAACGTTGCGGCTGCGCCTAAGACTGAAGTGATCCCCGCCAAGACTAAGGTGCGCGCCCGCGTGGCGGCATGGGACAGATATGCCGAAGCCCTGAAAATGGCGCTGTTGGCGATGTCGACCCATAGATTGCGCACCTTTTTAACTATGCTCGGCATTATTATCGGTATCGCTTCAGTCGTGTCTGTGGTGGCGCTGGGTGAAGGCTCGCAGCGGGAAATCTTAAAGAGCATTAGTTCAATGGGCACCAATACCATCGACATTCGCCCCGGCTCAGGCTTTGGCGATAGGCGCTCGGCAAAGGTACGAACTTTGACTGCAAGCGATGCTAATGCACTGAAAAACTTACCATATGTCGATAGCGTCACCCCGAGCATTGGTTCGAGTGCGACTGTGCGTTATGGCAATAAGGCGGTGACGGCGACTTTGAATGGCGTGGGGCCAGAGTTCTTCCGGGTTAGAGGCTATGAGCTCGCCCAAGGGCAGTTTTGGGACGATGACAGTGTTAATGCGTTAGCGCAGGATGCGGTGATCGATGAAAACACCCGTAAACAGCTGTTCCCTGACAGTAGCGGCGTCATGGGTTCTGCCATCGGGGAAGTCATCTTCCTCGGGGATTTGCCGGTGCGGATTATTGGTGTCACTCTGCCTAAGGAAAGTGCCTTTGGTAATAGTGATGCTCTCAATGTGTGGGTGCCTTACACCACGGTATCAGGCCGAATGGTAGGCAAGAAATACCTTGATGGCATTACTGTTAGGCTCGATGAATCCGTACCGAGCAATGCGGCGGAGCAGGGGATTATTAGCCTGCTGAAGATGCGCCACGGTACACAGGATTTCTTCACCATTAACACGGATACCATTCGCCAGAATATCGAGAAAACCACCGCGACCATGACGCTATTAATCTCGGCTATTGCGGTGATTTCCCTCGTGGTGGGTGGCATTGGGGTAATGAATATCATGTTGGTGTCAGTGACCGAACGTACTCGCGAAATTGGCGTGCGCATGGCGGTTGGGGCGCGCCAGAGTGATATTCTGCGGCAGTTTTTAATTGAGGCCGTGTTGGTTTGTCTGTGCGGCGGCGCGCTTGGGGTGGCCTTGGCCTATTTGATTGGCGTGGTGTTTGCCCAAGCGGGAGGCAGTTTCCAGATGATTTATTCAACGACTTCTATTGTTGCCGCCTTCGCCTGCTCCACCTTAATCGGGGTGTTGTTTGGCTTCCTCCCCGCTCGTAATGCGGCGCGTTTAGACCCTGTTGATGCCCTAGCGAGAGAGTAACTGAATGAATAATCGAGTTTTAACGCATCAAAATGAATTAAGCCGCCGTGTCGGTTCAACGCTTAAGTTCAGCGTGATTGCCACCAGCATTGCGCTGCTCTCGGGTTGTGGCGCGCTGATGCGCTCCGACTTTGAGCCGCCGGCATTACAAGTGCCTGAGCAATGGCAGCACACCCAAGTGAATGGTCAAGTTAGCCTCGACCCTTGGTGGCATAAGTTTAATCAACCCGAATTAAATCAGCTGATTAGCCAAGTGCTTAGCAGCAATAATGATTTGACTCTTGCGACTTTAACCTTGCAAAAGGCGCGTTTACAGGCGGGGTTAGCGTGGGATGATTTGTATCCACAGCTCAGCTCTAATAATACCGCGTCTATGAATAAACCGCTGGAGGGCGGCAGTTCGAGCAAGACATTTCAGGCGAACCTGTCGGTAAGTTATGAAGTGGATCTCTGGGGTAAAGTGTCGGCCAATATCGACCAAGCCCAATGGACGGCGCTGGCAAGCCTAGAAGATAGGGAGAGCACTGCGCAAAGTTTAGTCGCGACGACGGCATCCCTCTATTGGCAGATTGGCTATCTGAATCAGCGGATTGAACTAAGCAATAAGAGTATTGAACATAGTCGACAAACACTGGCATTAACCCAGCGCCAATATGCCTCGGGCGCCGTGACTGAGCTGAATGTGCTCGAATCCCAACGCAGTTTAGCGGGGCAAGAGGCTTCCCACAGTCAATTGCTGCAACAGTTAGCTGAAGCCGAAAATGCCCTAGCGATCTTACTCAATCGCGCCCCGGGGCAAGTGGCGGTTGAGATCAAGCAATTGCCGGACGGTGCGGTGCCTGAGGTTGGCGTCGGCATTCCCGCCGAATTGGTCGGCCGTCGTCCCGATGTGAAGGCGGCTTTGTACCAATTGCGCTCGGCGCTGGCCAGTAAGGATGCGACCTACGCCAGTTACTTCCCAAGTTTGAGTTTGACTGGCAGCGTGGGTGAGTCGACCTCCGAGCTAAAAGAGCTGTTGCGCAATCCCGTGGGGAGTTTAGGTGCAGGTTTAGTGCTGCCCTTTTTGCAATGGAATCAAATGCAAATCAACAATGATCTTGCAGATATCGACTACCAAACGGCGATTGTGAATTACCGTAAAACCCTCTACAGCGCTTTTGAAGATGTGGATAACGCTATCTCGGCCAAGCAGCAATACGCCTACCAAGGTGAAAAGCTTGAACTGCAATTTAGCGCCGCCGCTCAGGCCGAAGCCATTTATGAGAGCCAATATCGCCATGGCGCTATTGGCATTCAAAATTGGATTGATGCGCAGGAGAATCGCCGCAGCGCCGAGGCCGCATTGCTGGAGAATCGCTATAACCAATTAACGGCTCAAGCGACGCTTTATCAAGCCTTAGGTGGGAGTGATATAGCGCCGCCGTTAGCGGATAACTAATTGAATCATCGATAAATAAAAACCGCGATGCCTAAGGCTTTCGCGGTTTTTTATTATCTCGTTTTTCTCTTAATGTGAGTCAGTTTAGCTGCGCAGGATCTGGAGTGGCAGGCTTAACATATCATCGCCCGTGCCTGCTAAGTGCCAGATAATCCCAACGAGGGCGGCAACGGTCACTAAGTACCAAATGGTTGAGAATATCTGCCCATATCTGTCTAGCGGCAACAGGTGGCTTTGATGACGAGTACGCCATTCAAATACAATTTCTAAGCTGCCGATAAGTAGCAAGAAACCGAGCAAGGCTAAGCCTAAGGTGTAGCTGATATACACCCCAAAGGCGGCGCCAATCACACAGGCGATTAAGCCCATGATGCTGTTCATCGAGAAGCTAATGCTCTTTAAAATATGGCCGCCATCGAGGGGTAAAATCGGCAATAAATTAAACAGGTTAAGTAGCGCGTTAAAGGCCGCAAGCCCCGCAAAGAAGACATTGTCCGTCATGTGGTAAGCGATAAGCGAGCCTACCGACATCAACAGGCCGAAGGTTGGCCCCATAATCGAGATGACCACATCCTGCCAGCGGGTGTTAATCTTTTCATCGCTGAGGGCGAGTCCCCCCATAAAGGGGATGAGATATATCCCTTTGGTTTTCATCCCAAAATACTTCATCGCGCGAATATGGCCGTACTCGTGGAATACCAAACAGGCGATAAGTGCCAAGGCAAATTGGAAGGAAAACAACCAAGAGTAGGCCGCCACACTCGCGCCCGCGAGAACCACTTTGATGACCTTAGTGCTTTTGAGTAGCTTAAATCCAAGGGAAGCTAAACCAACAAAGCTAAATTTTTGTGGTGTAGTCACTGGGATTTCAGGGGTTTGGCGTTCGATATCTTTTTCGGTACGAGTGCCTTGGGCAATCACTTCTTCATCAATAAGCAGTCGATAGTCGAATCTAAAGGGCTGCCAAACCACATCAGTTTCAAGCCGCACAAGGATTTTATGCTCAAGAACTTGCGCTTCGCCATGCTCGCTGGCCAATTGGCTATGTTGTTGCGTGAGTTCAAATTCATGGACTTTGAGACCGCCATTATCCACTGAAGCGGCTTTTTGTGAGACTAAGGTATTGTCCCAAAAGAGTTGTTGCCAACCTGCGAGGGAGCCTTCCAAACGCAGTGATTTGCCTAAGCAGTCAATCTTAAGTAGTTCCAATTTAGGTTCCGTTTGTTGGTGTATCCGAATGATGTCCAGCGTTGATTTGGCACTTTAAGGCAAAGTATGCAGACCAATCGCTTTGGACATAACGGGCTGGGCCGTTCGTGATAAATTATGCCTGCTAAATGTGGTTGAGGATATTAGCTTTTTGGATCATCTCGTTGAAGACTGTGAATCCTATCAGATTTTACTTTGCTTCTGCTTAGTCATCTAAGCTATGGACGATTTCCATGCCTTGGGCGAATGTTGTAAAAGCTAATTTGGCCACACAGCATTGGCCCATGGCATTGGCATGCTTTTGTACCCATTTAATAAAATCGGTGAGGGGCAATTTGTGCTCTTGTTTTAGCAGGTTAGGTAGCTCACCAATAGGATCTTCATGAATAGTGGTTGGGGTGGCGCGGATCAAATATTGGTTACCTAAGCTGTCGAGTAACAGGTCCGTATCGATAAGTTGATGCTGGTAAAGGCAGGCGAGTTCTAACCAATCACGTTGATGGCCAAGATAAAGGAGTTCATCATTTTGAGTCAGCTTAACTACTGCAGGCCATTGAATATCAGCCATTTTTACTTGAGTCATGTGTATTCCTGGGGCCATGTTCTACTTCAACCTATCACATTTATCCTTATCCCCCAACGCTGGCGTTTACGTGGGGAATCGTAGGCAGTATGCCACCGACTAGGTCAAAGAAGAAAGCCATTGAAATTTTATTGGGTGAGAATTCACTCGTGGATAACAATGAGGGGGTTATGATTGAAGCAGCAGCCCTAAGGGGCGCGCCACGTTGAATGACATGTGCGCCCTTAGTAAAACGCTTTGAACGTTATTTAACTGGCTGCCGCTTGTGCTTTAGGTTTGGCATTGTAATCAAAGTTAATCTCTTGATTAAGATTGGTGATGGAGCAAGTGCCATGTTCGCGGGTAGTTCTATGATTAGCTTGGCCAATATGAAATTCGACATTGAGGAATACATGCTTAATCACATCGATGTGATACTTATCGAAATAACTTTCCACTTCCTGTTTTAGGCTATCAAATTCGAGCTCTTCACGGGTGCGCTCGTTTAAAATCCGGTTCTTCTCATCGAGCATCATCTTAATCTGCTCAATCATTACTGGATCATTTTGCCATTCGGATTTTGGGGGAAGTCTTTTTAGGCGAGCTTCAATATCGAGGGTGGCTATCACCATTGATTGGACACTTTCCTCCAGCTGTTTGAGGTTTTGCTTGAGCTCGCCTTGCTCCATTGCACAAAAGACTTCTGTTTTTGTCCCCGCAGTGGCACCAATAGCAACGGCAATGAGTCCTTTTTCAGCATGGGCGACGCCACCAATTAAATCGCCGCGGCGACCGCTAGTGTCACTTATCGTCAGGGTTCCTGCGGTTTTGGTATTACTATGAAGTAATTGCTTAGTGATCAGAATATTCCCCTTTGCAGTTAATTGGGAATATTGCACAAACTGGGCGCTGATTTGCCCTTGAGCAGTGAGGTTAGTCGAAAACTCATTGACGCGAATTTGCCGACCAATAACGCCTTTACTAACGGTAATATCGCCTTCTGCCTCAAGGGTCGCTGAATCGACAAAGCCCATCACAGTAATATCACCGGAGCTTTTCACTATCATGCCTTCGTGTACATCTCCAGTGATTAAAATACTGCCTTTAAAGGTGACATGACCCGTGCTGATATCGACATCTTTTAGCTGTAAAACATCATCAACATTCATGCCTGTGCGGGTTTCAACGGGTTGCCCTGCTACAGTGGCGATGAGTTTGTTGGGATCATTCGGATGGATGCTGGTACCTGTTCCAGCTAGTAAAGGCAGATCCCTGCCAGGCTTTTGCTTAAGAACTTCTCCTTTAATGTTATAACCGGGAGAGCCTTCGGTCCCTGGGTGTTTGATCATCAAAATATCGTTAGGCTTGACCATTATCATGGAGCCAAGATTACGCATATCCACAGTACCATCTTCGCGCTCCTGCGGCTGGAGTAAGCGCTCACGGGCCAGCGAAACCTTACGCTCTAGCACGGCATTTTGGCCGTTTACTGGGTGCTTGCCTTGGGCGATTTCACTTTGACAGCTATCGCCGGGTTTGAGCTTGGTGATTTTTTGCAGCAAGGTTTGGATTTTAAGTTTGCTTAAGCCCATGCAAACATTATTTTTTTTAAGTTCAGTAAGAATTTCAGGTAAGTCGACCGCTTTACCTCCACAAGGGGCGGTTAGGGTCATGGTGGCGAGCATTTTATCTGGGCTGATTTCAATCTTAACGCTACCATCTCGGCGTTCAGCCAGTACGGAAAACAGTTCAAATTTACCATCTTCTTGATGGTACAGAGAGTTGGTTTGCGCCACCACTTTATCGATGGCCTGATCAAGTGGATACAGTGAGCAAAACTCTGGGAGCGATAACAGGCGCATCACATCATCACGGGTGATGGGGCCATGCTCTTTGGGGATCAGGCGTAATTCCGCCTTGCTTTTGTCACTGCTTAACTCGAGGAGTTCAGGGGCCAACATAGAGCGCTTCCTTACTCGTTTGTTTTATTATTGTTTTATCGGCTAACGCGAGTATAACAGTAGAAACTTTGCGCAAAGAAGCCTTTTCGACGCGAAAAAATGTAAATGTTGTGATTTTGTTGTCATGGTCTATTGGTTGATTTATCAATAGATTTTTTATTTGATTAACGATAGTTAATCTAGTGTAATCTCTGGTTTTTTTCAAAATCTCAGCACGGGTGTTGATTGGGAAAGTTTTTTTAGCTTAACAAAAAATAAACTTTACAACGCTGTCGGGTATGTTAGGGGATAGGTAGACTGGACAAAATTCTTGATAATTTAGCGTTTACTGCATTTGATACTGTTCACAAAATGATGAAAATCTTATCTAGATAGCAGCAAGTGTTCGGCTGGGAGCGCGACTTTATTGAGGGCGTTCTTAAAGGGATAAGGTTTCTATCCAGATGGGGCGGCGCGTTAAAATCTTCGAGTAATCTAACTTAGGGGCAAACGTGAACTAAGTGCTTTGCTTCAATTTGTGGGGTTAGGACTAAATCGTGAGGTTAGGATTTAAAATTCTATGGCTTAACATTTGATAACCCTTTATCACTCGCAAAGTACACCCCCATGAGTCAGCTCAAATAGAGGTTCCTTATTGCTTGGCCAGGTCGGCTTTTCTATGGGAGATTCAAAAGTCGTCAGCCAAACTTCAAGCTCACCGGAGCCTGACAAGCATCCCATATAGGAGAAACACATGCCGCTATTTATCATGTTATTGGCAAATTGAATTGCCTCTTCAAGCGAGCCTTCTTTCTTGTTATGGCTGAAGGTTTCATCGTCCCACACCCAGTTAATAGGTGCCCCATTTTCATCACAAGCAAGGTATCTTACGTTCTTATAACCTCCGCTAGCTGCTGTTAATGGATCCAGAAAGGATTCTCTGATTTCTGAGAATCTCTTTTTAAATTCTTCAATGCCGATATTTTTACTCATAATGTGCTTCATACTTGCTCTAGAGGTTAACTATGCGCGCCCGCGCGCGAACCTTGGTGAGCGTCGCTGCGGCCGCAGGCCGCATGTACCTACCACAATTGCCACCAAGGCTTTTTCACACCATTGTGAGTTACTTTTAAATATTGTGGCTCGCTTCGGCCTCCGTCTTTGGAGACTGCGACTATTTTAACGGTTATGTCTATAGGCTCTTGCTCGGTAGTACGGCCATCATTCCATATAAAAAAGTATTCATCTGAACCGGTGTGGTCGCTCTCTAAAATCATCGGTTCAGGATAAAAAAGTTGGTCTTCAAATTGGTCTTCTTCAATGGCAAATATAAAGCCAGTGTCTTTCTCGGCAGAGGTTGTAACTAAAGTAAGCACTCCTGCATCAGCACAGGAACCAGCACTACCGCTCTCTCCACGTGAAATAGACTTCACTGAGAACGATGGTTTTTGGGGAATGGTATTGCCTTCATTGGTGTGTTCAAAATCAATAAACGGTCTGTCAAACGAACAAGCAAACGCATTCCCATAAAATAAAACCGCTGAAATAGTTACAAAAAACTTCATGGAGTTTCCTAGTACAGTTAACTATCGCCTAAACGGCGAGCAACTTGTTGCGAGTCTAGCGGCCGCAGGCCGCGATGTTTAAGGCTATACACTTATGGCAACTTCTCAATTTCTTGAAAGGCTAACCCAAAGTAATGAGATTCCATTATCTTAACCTCGCCATCAACAACACTGAAAATAACTTTGCCTTTATTATGACTTTCAAAAAGTCTTCCATCAGTCGATTTTAAGTAATGAAACGCTTCAGATGTGAAAACTGCATCTTGCCCAGTTTGAGCTATTTCAATGACCTCGGATATTGTTTTTTCTTTAGCAAGAGTGACATAGCATGCATCCATCGCGTCCTTAAAAACAGACATTGCTTCATCGTAACTTTGCTCTTGAACAATCTCTTTGCCATCAACAACGCTGTAATTAAAGAATTTAGTCTTTCCAAAATAGTATTTTGTTGATTCCTCAAAATCACAACGACTTGAAGCATTAGAAATATGATCGTTAATAGCATCGATCATTTTTTTATCAAGGCTAAGCGCAGTAGCTGCGCTAATTACTATTGAAATCAATATGGTACAAGCAAGTAAACATTTTCTGATTTTATGCACGATTCTTCCTTGGTGTATAACGCCCGCAGCACAGGCCGAAACCAGTGCAGCGGTTGAGGTCTAGGCCACGAAGTGGCCGAATGTGACTGCGTTTGTTAGGAGTCTAGGCTGTCACCATGCTGAAAATATATGATTTTGTCTTTGGTTAAATAATTTGTTGCCCACGTAGGCGAGTTAATTGATGCAACCGAACCGTCCTTTGCAATCTTTGTTTTAGAGCGAGCAAATACGGCGTATTCATGAATATCAGGTAAAGATACTAACTCTTCGTAAAGGCCGAGTGCAGTATAATTTTTGGCCTGAAGTTCATAGTGTTTTGCAATCCCTGATGGTATCAAAAAGAACTCTTCGTCCTCATCCCAGTCAATAGCCTCGACATCCTTAAGATAAATTGTCCCGTCTTTATCTTCCGTATACTCGGCAAAACCTACAGCAAAAGATTTAAACTCTTCATTCATCTCGAATGCTCTTTTGAGGTCTTCAACTATATGATGGACTTTCAAATTGACTCCTAACGCTTTGCTTTGGGGCGCGCACGGCGCGTCCCGCGAGTGAAACGAGCAGACAATAGCAATTTGTTATGCATTGTTTGAAGTATATTTTGATGCGATTTCATATGCGCTCCAATTCCTCTGAAGCCATATGCATAGATTCAAATGTGTTAAATGCCACCAGAGCATACCCTTGCCTTTAAAATTTCCCTCCCTTAAATGCTGAAGCGCTATTTGAGAGCTCATTATGGATAAGCGGTCATTTAGCGAATCTGTATTTACAGGCGTTACAAGGTCATTTACTAATGCTGTGAATATCCAACTGTATATCCAGTAAGGTGTAATTGATGCGCATTGATCTGGGGAACATTTCTCTTTTGATTTCCATAACTCAATGGCTTGCGCTTGGCTTAACCCAATATTGGACTTCTCTGGCATTTTCTCTACGAGGTTAATCGTATACGTATACATGCCCAAAGGAAAAAATAACATGGCAACAAGAACACTAAAAAAAAGCCACGCTATTACTTTTTTCATTTGGGTGGAGACTTCCTTGATGCATAACATTTTATTCATGCGCATGCGCGTTTACCTAGTTGAACCAGTGAAAACGCGCACGGTTAACTATCTGTATGCAAAGAACTTATCAGCTTTTTGCCGCTTTTCATATAAGTAATCCATCTGGAAAAACGCGCATGCGCGTTTCCCAAACCTATTAACTAAAGTCAGCTACTATAGTCACTTGATTTTATAGCATTTTATTTGTTGCAAATGGAATTAGTGTGCACCGTTCCTGCCTTAAAATCATACAAAAATGCCTAAATTTAAATATGACTGTGTCCCCATATATTGTTAGTCGATTTCTGGTAAGGCCAAACATCGGTAAATAGATAAGAATTGTATGGCAGCAGGAGTGGGGATTTTCGATTGAGCTAACGAGCCGAAGCATGGAATGGAGCATTAGCTTTTTAGTCAGATGAAAAGTTCAATGCTAATAAATGCTATTTAAGAGATGGCTGCGTTAACTTGTTGGTTTTTTTTGATTTCAAAATGGGCGTATTTGATAGGGACGGCGTTATCTTCGTAATTCTTAACGAGTCTTTATTCCTTGGTGCAGCATCGAGTCAAATTAAGTTAGCCCCACTCATAATCGAGCGGGGCGAAAGATTAGGCCTGTTGGAAGGAATAGAGTTTGTACTTGTTGTTTTCCGCTGGCACGGCTAATTGGCCAAACTCGGCGGCGATGGTGTCCGAATAGGGTAGGTGGCGGTTAGCGACGATTTGCCAAATCCCTTTAGATTGTAATTGCTTGGCGCTATCGGCGACAAAGCGTTGGGCAATGCTAGTGGTGCTGGCAAGGCCATCGTGGAAGGGAGGATTGGAGATAATACCATTGAATTTTCCACTGGTTTGCGCCAGTCCATCGGAGGGATAGATCTTGGCCGTCATGCCGTTTGCTGCCAGCGTAAGTTCGCAAGACGCCAACGCCATGGCATTGATATCAATACATTCTAGCGACAGTGTCGGCTGCGCCTTTAACAGCGCAGCGGCAATGACGCCGGCACCGCAGCCAAAATCCAGTACTCGACCTGAAAGCGTTGGCAGATGCGACAGCAATAGCTCTGTGCCTTGGTCTAAATGCTTTTCACTGAACACACCGACTAAGTTGCAGATGGTGATATTGCCCTGCGGGGTCGAGAGTTGATACTGGCTGGTCCAATCGCTGAGTTTAATCTCAGGCGCGGTATCGATTAGGCTGCTGCCAAAGAGTAGGCAATGGCGCGCGTTATCGAGTTTGACGCCTGTGGCAAAGTATTTCGGCAACAGTTTGACTAAGGATTTAACCCCGCCTTTGTTCTCACCCACGACTAAGAGCTGGCCATCGGCTACTAAATGCTGAGCGGCCAGATTAAACAAATAGGGTGCTAACGGTTTAGCCTTAGGAAAGTACACAATCACAGTGTCGTACTTATCTTGATGTGGTAGTTGATGGCCAAAATAACAACGCAGTTTGCCATTGGCCTGCGGCGCTAAATGCAGATAATGGTGGTAATCCAAGGCGAGGGCATCGACGGACTGGGCGACATCGAGCAGTGCTTTGGGCAGTGAGTCTGCCTCATGGTTTAGCACTAAGACTTTATGTTGGCTCAGGGTTTCCTGATTGCGGATAATGACTTGCGATGGATTCGTTAACACTGCATGGCTACCGTAAAAAATAAGTGCGGGCATTATACCCCTTATTCGGCTACGAGCCAGCCTGCATGCCGCCGACTGAAGGGATGCCGTAAAACAGCGCTCACTCGAATGGTGCAGAATGAAAGCCAATAAAAAAGGCAACTGTGTTAACATGGTTGCCTTTTATCTGTTAGCCGGCGCGATATTCGCTTGGTTTATATTTAGCTAATCGCAGTAAATTAGCCCTGTGGCTGCACTGGTGCTGGAGCTGGAGTTGATACAGGTGCGGGGGCTTTTTGCTTTTTAGGCTTAGGTAACAGGCTAAAAATCTTATTGGCGATATCTGTATTGTCCTGATGACCGTTAAACAGCCCTGCTGCGGGACCTGCGGCAAACACTTGCACATCGGTGCCTGTGTGTCCGTCCGTTGTCCAACCCGTATCGGTACGTTTATCAATCACATGACGAATAGCCATTGCCATGGTTTCTAAGCCCTGCATTCTGGCTACATTGAGTTTAGACAGTTCTTCTTCCGTTAATTCAAACCCTAAACCACGGGATAAGTCGGCTTGCCAGGTTTCGCCACCGATAGCGGCTTGCGCTAAGGTATCTGAACTGGCGGAAATATTACGCAGGATCTCAGGATTCCAGTTGTAGTTTCCATCGACACCAATCGATAAACCACCGGTATTATGGTCGGCGGTGATCACCATTAAGGTATCGGGATTTTGGCGTACGAATTGCTCAACGACTTCAATCGTATTGGCAAACTCATCCATTTCGCCCATAGCGGCGGCGATATCATTGTTATGTCCCGCCCAGTCGATAAGGCTACCTTCGACCAGCAGTACAAAGCCTTGATCATTTTGCGACAGTAAACTGAGGGCTTTTTGGGTCAAGGTGCTGAGTTTTTTAGCATCTTTTTCATCTATGGCCCAAGGCAGTTGTACTTCGGCAAACAAACCTAAGACCTTAGGCTGGGTAATGCTGGCCAGATCGTCAAACCGGGTAATATGTTGATAGCCCTTGGCGGTGAATTGGGCTAACAGCTCGGGTGGAAAGTACTTTTGCCCGCCACCTAAAAACACATCGGCGTTGGTGTCGAGATAACTTAATGCCAGTGCATCGTAATTTTTACGGCTCTCGTTATGGGATAAAAAGGCCGCTGGCGTGGCATGGTTGATTTGCGACGTGACTGCCACACCCGTGCTCAAGCCTAAGGATTTGGCTTTTTCAAGAATGGTGGGCAGTGGCTGTTTTTGGGTATCAACCGAGATGGCGCCGTTATAGGATTTGACTCCTGTCGCGAGGGCGGTTGCGGCGGCGGCCGAGTCGGTCACATAACCACTGACACTGGCGGGATACGTGCTTGCCATGCCAACCAATAAACGGTCAAAAACGGTTTGTTCGACTTCTTCGGTATCTGGATTGTCCTTGTAATAACGATAGGCACTGGTATAGGAAGGCCCCATGCCGTCGCCAATCATAATCACAATATTTTTGGGGCGTGATGGCGCCTTGGCTGGGCCCGTCTCATTCGCCCCAGCTTCCGCTGCAAATACGGGGCTTGAGAGCCATAAACTCATACCAAGCAGTAACAGTGGCGCTTTGGTGAAACTCATATCAGATCCCTAGAAGTCGTAGGCGCTCTTAAGGCGCCTTCAATGAATATTATTATCTTGTAGGTGTACAAGCTTACTGGGCGAGACGGGCTTCGATGGCATCGAACAGCATGCCAGTAATGTCCACATCAAATGCCGCTTGGATTTCGCGGATACAAGTCGGGCTAGTGACGTTAATCTCGGTCAGCTTGTCACCAATCACATCCAGACCCACAAAAATCAGCCCGCGTTTTTTCAGCTCTGGGCCAATGGCACGGGCGATTTTCCAATCTGAGTCCGATAGCGGTTGGGCAACACCGCTGCCGCCTGCGGCCAAGTTACCGCGGGTTTCGCCTTTTTTCGGAATGCGCGCCAAGGCGTAGGGCACGGGCTCGCCATCCACCACCAGAATGCGCTTGTCGCCCTTGGTGATTTCAGGAATAAAGGCCTGCGCCATGGCGTATTGGTTGCCGTATTGGGTCAAGGTTTCGATGATCACCCCAAGGTTAGGGTCGTCCTGCTTGACGCGGAAAATCGAGGTGCCGCCCATGCCATCTAGTGGCTTGAGGATAATGTCGCCCTTGGCTTGGTGGAACGCGCGAATGCGATTGGCATCGCGGGTCACTATGGTCTCTGGCGTAAATTCGCTAAACCATGCGGTGAATAGTTTTTCGTTGGCATCGCGCAAGCTTTGTGGCTTGTTGACGATTAATACACCTTGTTCTTCGGCGCGCTCTAACATGTAAGTGGCGTAGATAAATTCGGTATCGAACGGCGGGTCTTTACGCATTAACACCACGTTCAGATCGCTCAGCGGCGTGTCTTGGGCATCGCCCAGTTCAAACCATTTATTGGCATCGTTGATGACTTTTAATGGACGCATATTGCCCATGGCTACGCCGTTGACCATAGCAAGGTCGGCCATTTCCATATAAAACAGTTGGTAACCCCTTTCCTGCGCCGCCATCAGCATGGCAAAACTGGAGTCTTTCTTAATGTTGATCTCACTGATGGGGTCCATCACTATGCCGAGTTTTATCATTAATCTGTTCCTTATTGATTGCCGTCGCAGGCAAAAAGCATTTATGGATTAGCCAGTAATCAATTCGCTAGTTAGCGGTTAACCTTTAACCTAAATCACCGAATCGAAGTTGCAGCGCGGTAATTGCCGTGAGTGAGGCGGTTTCAGTGCGCAGCACTCGGGGGCCGAGTAACACGTCGGTAAACTGATAGGTTTCCGTCATAGCGATTTCTTCCGCCGATAATCCCCCTTCGGGACCGATCAGTAGGCGTACGCGGGTATGGGATAAATCTAAGCCATTGATACCGTGCGCTGCCCTTGGATGCAAGTTGAGTTTGAGTGCGTTAGTCGGTTCGCTGCACCATTGCTGTAATTCCATGGCGGGGCGAACGATGGGCACTTGGCTACGGCCCGATTGCTCACAGGCGCTGATCACTATCTTTTGCCATTGCTGGATTTTCTTTTCGAGACGCTCACCAGTGAGCTTGACGCCGCAGCGGTCAGAAAATAGCGGCGTAATGGTATTTACCCCTAGCTCAACGGATTTTTGAATAGTGAACTCCATCCGATCGCCACGGGAAATCACTTGGCCTAAATGCAGGTTGAGGGGCGACTCCGATGGATTGGCCTCACAGGACAGCACTTTTACCGTGACCGATTTTTTACCCGCATCGACAATTTCGGCAAGATAATCATTACCATCGCCATTAAACAGGCTAATTTGCTCGCCACTGCCCATACGCAGCACTTTGCCGATATGGGCTGCGCCATCTTCGTCTAGATTCAGCTGTTGATTTACGGCTAATGGCTGAGGTTGATAAATTCTTGGAACTCTCATTGTCGACCTTATTCGGTTAATTGTTGGCGCAGTGGTGGTGCATTGCAGGCATTCTGCACAAAGGGATTATGATTACCTTGGATCTGCGCTATGGCGTTATCGCGTTTGCATTCAATAGTATCAACTGGATAGCTTTTATCCCATGCTTTGAACAATTTTAATTGCTGTGAGGCGATTTTAAGGCCATAGGTCTGCTGCATATACAGGTAAGTGCGGGCTATTTTGCCGCGGGCGTGAGCGGGTGGCTGGGCTTGGCGATTCTTAAAGTCGATAACCATAGCGCATTGACCATATTGGTCGGCCTTACCGTTCCATTGGCTAAAACGGAAGTTGCTGCGATCGCCGTTCACTTCACCAATGGCGGGCACCAGATTGTGCATGTCCGCTTCCATCTTATTGAATTCTTGGCTGTTATCGGCGCAGTTTTTACGGCCACCCTTTTGCCAGCATTGTAATTGGTGACCAAACTCCCATGCAGGGACTATATGCTCCCACTCGATACGGTTGGCGCGGGTTTCTTGTTTACGCACTTGATAACCGCAGCTATTTAGATCGGGCTTCCAGGATTTGCCCTTAATTTGGATAGTGCAGCCACAGTAAAAACTGACAGCGGGCAAGGTGCCTTGGCGACTGCCTTGGTATAAGGATTGAGACAAGACCTTGGCTTGGCTAAAACTATTGGGGTGCGAAGGAGAGGCATTGGCTGAGGCCAACACCGCCAGCCAACTGAATAGGCACAGCAAGGTTTGCCGAGACCTTAAGGCTATCTTGGAGTTGTTCAATATTTATCCCAAAAATAATCAATACTACGCAAGCCTGTGGCTCGTCTTTTATGTCTGAATGGTAAGGGAAATACCGCGTCCTATGCAAATCGCTCGTACTTTTGGCCGAGGATTTTTACGCTATGTGGGTTATTCGGTTGCTTCGGTAAAGGTGAGGTGGGTATGGCAGCGTTTACACAGATAACGGGTTTCACCACGCAACACTTTATTATGGCGGCGAATACTTAGCCGAACTGGGCCGCAGGCACAGTGATACTCAAAGTCTTTTCCTTTAACCGACTGAGTATCGAAACTGTGGGTGGTATTGGGGCTCACCTTAAACAGCTTGAGCATGATGGATTGCCACTCGCGGCCATGGGGTTTGGTTTTGCCAAAGAGTTGGAAGCAGAGTAAGTGGCTTATTTCGTGGGGCACTACTTCGGATAAGAAGGCTTCGCTATTTTCCCTGAGTAATACGGGGTTAAAGCGCAGGCGATTCTGCTGCAAATGCGCTGTGCCCGCACTCCGTCCCCGCAGGGTAAATTGGGTCAACGGCCGCGCAAATGGACGCTTAAAGTAGATTTCTGCCTGCTGATAACAGTCTTCGATACGCGTAAGGATTTGCTGCTGCACTGGTGTCAGTGGCTTTGGCTGCTGTTGTGGCGTGTTGGTTTTCGCCATCTTGGTCGCAGTCGGCGTGGTGATACTCTCGGATGAGATAGCTTTACGGCGCAGGCTATTGAGTAGGGATCTCGGGTTAAACATAGACTTAGGCGTTAACTCTTATTTTGCAAAGCATCAAGTGTGGCTAGGTGTGTCAGATGGATACCATGATGCGACCCGATAAGGCGCATAAAGCAAGCGTTTGCATCATAACCAACGCTTGCTGACAATGCCAGTATTGCGGCGGTTACAGGCTCGCCGCGGCCTGCATCACCATAGTACGCACTTGCTCGACAATGGCTTGTTCGGTGGCATTGTCGTAGCCCTTCACCCTCGGGGTGTGGATATGGCCCACCTTAGCGCGGCTATTGAACTTTTGCTGTAACACAATGGCGCGATAAGAAATCTCGTTTGAGAGATACCCACCACCAGAACCTTCGACCGAGGTTTCATTTTGCAGCTCGCTTAGGGAACTGGCATTAAATTCACCGCGCGCTAGGGTGGTCACAGTATGGTTATCGTTGACTTTCCACTGACCATCTTGCACTTGCATCGCTGCGACGGGTAATGAAAATTCAACAAATTCAGGGCCGATAAAGTTTTTACCGTTGAGTTTGGGGGCGATAGGCGCGGTTTTGCTTGCGCCTGTGTATAGATTTTGGTTATCGGGCGCTGCTGCACTACGGTTACGGCCTGGGAAGCGTTCAATATCAAAGTCGCTGCGCCCCATGCTGACGGTAAAGATAAACTGGGTTTTAGGGTCGCGATAAATGGGGCTGAGTAAGGATTCGATAATACCTTGGTCGAAATCCTCGAAGCGTACTGGGATCATGGCGGTTTCGATTTGGGCCTTTTTGCCATTGATATCAAATCGAAAACCATCGAGGGCGAGGGCGACTAAGCCCGAAGGATTGCTCTGACTGATGTCTTTGTCGAGGAAGAAGGGGTCGAATCCCGTCATGAAGATTTTTATCTGCACATCATCATCGTATTGGATATCACTGAAGCCTCGCGATGCCCTCTCAACCGCGCTGGCTAAAATCTGTTGCTGCCAATCAGCCATTTTAAAGTTAGCACTGTTGTTTTTAAGGCTATTTAACATTGAGAGTCGCGCCCAATACAGGGATCTGTCATCAAAGTGTCCAGACTGCACATCACGCACAGCCTGTTGCCATAATCTATGTCCTTGGCGGGCGGCAAGTTGGGTTGCGTCGCGTTCATTTTTCTGTGCGGATAATTGATTCGCTAAGCCTTCATCCAATGCTTGATAACGGTTTACCACTTCAGCCATGACTTTTTCAGCGGTAGGAATGCGAGACACTTCCACATCGCCGAGGAGTTGTACGGCACCAGCGGTTTGCGCCACTGTGCTAGCGAGGATAAAAGCGAGGCAGGGCTTTAACATTGGCGTTTCCTTTTTATTTTAATCACTTATTTTGCTGGAAATAGACGATGTTTCTAGGGCGTTCAGGCTTACTTCATCTTAGAAATAATGAAACTTATGCCAAAAAGCCACAATGATTGTTTTGAGTATAAGAGTTTACCTATAGTGATTCGAGGATCTTATTCCTATTTTGCATATCAGATCGATACTGACGAGTTGCTATGATTTTGGACTGGCGTTTAGTTGGGATGGCTAATAGTTAAATCTTGTAAAGTTTGTGCCTGATTGTTGCCACAATTGGTCAGCAGTTTGCTAGGGAATGAGAGGGCAGAGAATGATAAGCTTAGCACTTAATTTGTATGGATATATTGCATTAAGCAAGGGGACGTTATGCGTGTATTAGCCTTATCGGCTGTGTTTTTGGTTGCATCGATTATCGGAATGCCTGCGGTAGCAAAGGAATGGCAAGAAAACAAAAGTTGGAATGCTCACTTTACTGAACATAAATCACAGGGCGTAGTTGTGCTCTGGAATGAGAATAAGCAGCAAGGATTTACCAATAATCTTAAACGGGCGAACCAAGCATTTTTACCCGCATCTACCTTTAAAATTCCCAATAGCTTGATCGCCCTCGATTTGGGCGTGGTTAAGGATGAACACCAAGTCTTTAAGTGGGATGGACAGACGCGCGATATCGCCACTTGGAATCGCGATCATAATCTAATCACCGCGATGAAATATTCAGTTGTGCCTGTTTATCAAGAATTTGCCCGCCAAATTGGCGAGGCACGTATGAGCAAGATGCTACATGCTTTCGATTATGGTAATGAGGACATTTCGGGCAATGTAGACAGTTTCTGGCTCGACGGTGGTATTCGAATTTCGGCCACGGAGCAAATCAGCTTTTTAAGAAAGCTGTATCACAATAAGTTACACGTATCGGAGCGCAGCCAGCGTATTGTCAAACAAGCCATGCTGACCGAAGCCAATGGCGACTATATTATTCGGGCTAAAACTGGATACTCGACTAGAATCGAACCTAAGATTGGCTGGTGGGTCGGTTGGGTTGAACTTGATGATAATGTGTGGTTTTTTGCGATGAATATGGATATGCCCACATCGGATGGTTTAGGGCTGCGCCAAGCCATCACAAAAGAAGTGCTCAAACAGGAAAAAATTATTCCCTAGAAGTGGTTAGCGCGTATTTGTGTGAAATAGCCGTCATATAAGCTGTAAAGATATATGGACAAAATGCTGATGCTCGATGCGCTTGTAGTTAATGGCTCATACTTAATCGGTTAGGCCTAATCGACTTAAGCTCCGCGCGTTAACTTTTAGCCTGAGCATTAGCATCACATTCCTCAACGTAAAAAGCCTAGCCAATTTGCTAGGCTTTTTTGTTATCTAAATGGTCATGGTCACTCAACATTGGGATGTGTATAAAGGAATGGCGATGTCAGTAAAGGTGAATGCCGCTGCGATAAAGTGCCTAGCCCATCAAGGATTGTAGGCTTTCTTGGCTGCTAAAGCGTTTGACGAAAAAGTCCAAGAAGGCGCTGATATTGGTGGCTAATTGTCTGCGGCTCGAATACACCCCGTAGACCTTAAAGGGTTCAATCGGCCATTCCTGTAAGATTGGCACTAGCTGGCCGTTGGCGAGTTCGGTTTTGCAGGCGGAGTTTGATAGCATTGCAATCCCAAAGTCATCGAGGGCTAACTGCTTAACCATAATCGGGCTATTGACCCTGACTTTACGCTGAAAGTTTACCATGGTTTTGCGAGCACCTTTGCCTAAGGGCCATATGGGTGCTGAGCGGGATGTTCCTAGCAGAATACCACTATGATCGCTCAGCTCCTTAGGTGTTGCGGGGGTGCCGCGTGCTTTTAAATAGCCAGGGCTTGCTACCAGAATTGGTTGACGCTCGAACAGTAATCTTGCAACAAGATCAGAGGATTGCAGTGGCCCATATTTGATAGCTATGTCATATCCTTCACCCACCAAACCGATATCGTTGTCGGTAAACTGGACATCTAATTCCACATTGGGATATAAACGCATGAATCCGCTACAGAGGTTAGCAATTAATTCTTGGCTAAAAGAGACCGGAATGGCTATCCGTAATGATCCTGATACATCATCATGGGTACTCTCGATAACAGCCTTGGCCGCTTCCACCTCATTGCGAATGGAATCACAGTGTTGATAAAAGAGTGCCCCGACTTGGGTAAGACTCAGGTTACGGGTGTCGCGTTGTAGCAATCGCACGCCTAGTTGTTCTTCAAGCTGCGCGATTTTGCGACTTATGGTGGATTTTGGGTGGCCGGTTTCACGTGCAGCTTGGGAGAATCCCTTTGCTCTCACTACGGCTGCAAATAGCATCATACCGTTTAAATCTGGCATGTTTTTCCCACTGTCTCATATTTGGAACATAGCGTCTTATGCAGTTTAATGGCATTTGGCGGGATAACAAAGTTATATTTATTGGCTAAAAATTTTCAGAGGCTAAAGCAGAGGATCTTTTGATGACCAGCAATAATCAGCCCAAACACATGACTCAAGCCCAAACGCCCGATCCGCTTTTTTTACAGGCCGAGCATTTGGCAAAGGATTTTTCTCTGTTTCCTAAACACAGTAAACAGAGCTTATCAGAAGAAATTAAAGGCCTTTTAAATGAAGATGCCATTCAGGCAAATTTAAAAGACTTGGCATCGTTAGATGTTGACGGTTATGTCGCAAAAGTGATCCAACCGACCCAAGACAAAGGTCGTCCTGGTGCTAAACGTATCATTGCGGACCTAAAGGGGCGCTTGATTACCGAAACTCACTTGGGCTCTTTCTACAGTGCTGAGGTCGAGCTGAATTTCGGTTCACGCACTCGTCGTATCGGCTTTATTGCTCAAGAGCGCACAACGGCTAACGGTGCATGGATGCCTGAGCATCACTATGCCGCCTGTAAAGCGATTCGTCATTTTGCCGAATTGTCTATGCCTATCGTCTATTTAATCGATACCCCAGGGGCCGATGCTGGCGAAGTGGCCAACAGCCAAAACCAAGCACATTCTATTTCTAAGGCGATTGCCGAGAGTGCCAACGTTGACGTACCGACAGTCGGTATCGTTATCGGTGCGGGTTACTCGGGGGGTGCGATTCCATTAGCGGCGGCCAACATCCTGTTATCGCTGCGCGATGGTATTTTCAACACGATTCAGCCACAAGGTCTACAAAGTATTGCGCGTAAGTACAACCTGTCATGGCAGGAATGTGCTAAGTCTGTGGGTGTGTCTCCAGAAGAGCTTTACACCGCCGGTTGTATCGATGGCATTATCGATTTTTCTCCAGGTGACCGTGACGAGCGTCAGCACAATTTACGCCGCGCGATTATCAGTAGTATCGAAGCGGTTGAGCGCGCAGCAGTGAACTTTGTACGTGAATCTAAAGATTTACGTGAGCACTATGACCGCAGTTTAGCGCGTTTCCTTAACCCATCTAAAAACTTGATGGCATTGGAGTTAAACGCTGAATTGGCTGTGGCAACGAGCCCAACCAACCACCACAACTTGTTTGGTAGCGCTTACCGTTACCTGCGTTATTTAACGCTGCGTAGCCGTATTCATTCGATCTCTCAGGAGCAATACGGACGTTTGTCACGTGTTAGCGTGCCTGAAGGTGACTTGTTAGCGCGTATCCAGCAAGAGCAAGATCGTGTATTCCAAGCTTGGCTATCTAGCCCTGATAAGCTGGTTTACGATGAAGATCTGAACAAATTGTGGGCGAACTTTATTGCTAAGCGCGATGAAATTTCAACCGAACGTAATATGCTGACACGTTTTATTTTGGGTGAACCAAAAGAAAACTATAAAAAAGCTCGTAAGGCACTGTTATTTAACATCGGTTGGTCTTTATATCACCGTTGGAAGAGCAACGCGGCAAACAACTTTAAGGGCTTAATTCAGCATCTTGAAAATCTGCCTAAGTCTGTAACTCAAGCAAAATGGCCTGAGCTTAATCAATTGACTGTGCTCGATGTCGTTGTAAACGATGAGCTGCGTGAAGACTTTATTTGGCAATGCCATAACATCCTGATTTTTAACTCACTTTACGACAACGTTGTGGGTAGCTTAGCGTCTATCGCGAAAGAAGCCATGATGTCTAAGAGTCTGTCACGCAACTCTGTGAACAATCTACTGCACAAGTCGATTGACCATGCGCTGTCTACTCAGGATACCGCAAACGACAAGGCTAAATTCTACAAGTGGCTTAAGTACTTTATGAGCCAATCTAACCGTGCCGATCTCTTGGTGCGTGTAGAGCAGTGGAAGAGTGTGGGCTTCCCACAACTTAACGACAGTTTATTCGTTATCCTGACTTACTTCTTCGAACGTTTATTGCCTGAATACTTCGACAGTGAAAGCGACCACAGCAAATACACTGGTGCGATTAACCCTGTGCGTATCGGTCGTCGTAAGGACTTCTGGAACCGCTTGACCATGGGTTATCAGGACTTACTGATCCAAAAAGTATTACGTGACGAAAAACGTACCGGCAAGATGACGTGGGAAAATGTGATTAAGCAATTTTTCACTAATTTCGACGAAATCAATGGCGACAAAATGTCGGCTAACTTGCTCAACTTCCCTGGTTTCCGTTTATCCATTGAAGATGCGTTAGATAAAGGTATTCGTCCTTGCGGCCTGATCACTGGTATTGCTGACTTTAAAGAAAAGGGACAAAAAGTCCGTGTGGGTCTGGCGGTATCTAACACAGCATTCCAAGCGGGTGCCTTCGATATGGCGAGTGCCGAGAAATTCTCTGCGCTGCTGATCGAATGTGCTAAGCGTAAATTGCCAGTAGTTTGTTTTATCAGCTCTGGCGGTATGCAGACTAAAGAAGGTGCTGCGGCTCTGTTCTCAATGGCTGTTGTGAACGACCGTATCACACGCTTTATCCGTGATAACGAGTTGCCAGTACTGATGTTTGGTTTTGGTGACTGTACCGGTGGTGCGCAAGCGAGTTTCGTGACTCACCCATTAGTGCAAACCTATTACCTGTCTGGTACTAACATGCCATTCGCGGGTCAAATGGTGGTTCCTGCTTACTTACCTTCAACGTCGACTCTGTCGAACTACTTGTCGAAAGTACCAGGTGCAATGGCGGGCTTGGTCCACAACCCATTCAGCGAAACCTTAGATAACCAATTGGCGAGCATCGATCCTCTGATGCCAATGCCAACGGCGAAGATTAATGACGTAATCATCAATGCTCTGTCGACTCTGGTTGTTGAAGCGCCTGTTGAAGAAGAAGTGATTGTTCAAAACGATCCTCGTAAGTTAATGAAACCAATTAACAAAGTATTGGTTCATGCCCGTGGTTGTACCGCTGTTAAGTTGATCCGTAAGGCCCACGATAACGATATCAACGTGGTATTAGTGGCGTCAGATCCTGACATGACTGCCGTACCTGCGGATATGCTGAAAGATTCTGACAAGTTAGTCTGTTTAGGGGGTAACACCTCTGACGAAAGTTACCTGAATGCTTACTCAGTGTTGAAAGTTGCCGAATACGAGCAAGTTGATGCACTGCACCCAGGTATCGGCTTCCTGTCTGAAAGTCCACAATTTGCGGCATTGTGTGTGAATAATGGGGTTAACTTTGTGGGTCCTAGCGTGCATTCAATGACGACTATGGGTAACAAGTCGAACGCGATTAAGACTTCACAAAGCCAAAACGTACCAGTGGTACCAGGTTCACACGGTATTCTGACTAACGCTGAGCAAGCGGTAAACGTGGCCAATGAAATTGGTTACCCAGTGCTGCTCAAAGCGGTACAAGGCGGTGGTGGTAAAGGTATTCAGGTCGTTAAACGTCCTGAGGATATGATTGGTTTATTCCAAAAAACCGCTACTGAAGCGGCAGCTGCCTTCGGTAACGGCGACCTGTACTTAGAGAAATATGTTACGTCACTACGTCATATCGAAGTGCAATTACTGCGCGACCAATTTGGTCACGCTAAAGTATTGGGTTTACGTGACTGTTCAGTACAACGTAACAACCAGAAAGTGGTTGAAGAGTCTGGCTCAACCATGTTGCCAGATGAACTGAAAAAACAAGTGCTGGATTACACCCGTGCCTTAGGTGATGCGACCGATTATATGGGCGCAGGTACTGTAGAGTTCATCTACAACCTAGACGCAAACGAAGTGTACTTCATGGAGATGAACACTCGTCTGCAGGTAGAGCATCCAGTAACCGAAGCGACTTCTGGTATCGATATCGTAAGCGCGCAGTTTGATATTGCTGCAGGTCGTTCAATCGAGCATTTAGAGCCGAAAGAAATCGGTTATGCGATGGAAGTGCGTGTAACGGCTGAGAAAGCCGCACTCGACAGCCACGGCGTACTGCAACTGGTTCCAAACCCTGGCAAGATCACCGAATGTGTATTCCCTGATCATCCAGATGTAGAAATCATCTCGATTGCTGCACCGGGTAAAGAAGTTTCGCCATACTACGACAGCTTAATTGCTCAGGTGATTATGCGCGGTGAAAACCGTGAAGACGTTATTGCGAAGCTACATGCTTACCTCGACAGCGTAGTGCTCAAAGGTATCGCGACTAACATTCCATTGCTGAAGTTAATCCTAAGCGATGGCACCTTCAAAGAAGGTGTATACGACACTAACTATCTGCCACGCTTTATGGCTGAGCTAGATATTCCAGCACTGATCGCTGAAATGGAAGCCGCCGCCGAAACCGTTGGGGTGGATACTGAGTCGCTGCGTGTGGGTGAAAGTAACGAGCTTAAAGTATTAGCCCAAGGCGCAGGTATCTTCTATACCTCTCCAGCGCCAGGCGAACCTGATTTCGTTAAAGAAGGTGATATTGTAACCGTTGAGCAAACCCTTGCCTTGACTGAAGCAATGAAGATGTTCTCGCAGGTTAACTTGGCTGGCTTTAACCGCCAAGGCGCCGTGCTCTATCCTGAGGATAAGAAGTACCGCATCGAGCGTATTCTGAACAGCAATGGTCAGCAAGTATCGCAAGGTGACCTACTCTTTGTTGTGTCACCAGTTGAAGATTAATCTTGTAAAAATAGATTAAGTAAACGAAATACCCGTCAATTTGGCGGGTATTTTTTTATCGGTAACAAGATTACGTTTCTCAGGTTCGGTGCATTTTTCTGCTTAGGATGAGCGCATTGGTATTATCTTAATATCATGTATACACTTTTTATCTACGTCAGCGAATTACGAATGTATTTGAGAAGCGACATGGGTTGTCGATTTTGGTTTTTATTCTTCTGTTTATGCTCACCCTTAACTGTGAGTGCAGAGCGTTTGGCTTCGCGCTATCTCAAAACCTCTGATGACGGTGCTAGCAGTAGGCAGTTAGTCCGTTACTGTGTTGATCCCGACTGGTTGCCCTATGAAGCTATACGAGAGGGAAAACATGTAGGGGTCTCATCGGACTATATTCGTTACATTGAGTCCCATTCTCCCCTTAAATTCATTCTTGTTCCCACAACATCTTGGTCTGAAACCCTTAATTTTTTACAAACTGGGCGCTGTGATTTAACTCCAATGTTGAACAAAACCGCTACCCGAGAGCAATTTTTACATTTTAGCCATGTGTATTTTCACTCGCCAAATGTGTTGGTTTCGCTAAAAGAACAGCCATTTTTACAAGGATTTGAAAACATAGGCTCACGAACATTAGCCGTGCCTAAAGGTTATCGTCTCGCTGAGTATATTCAGCAATATTACCCTAGAGTCAAAATCATCGAAGTGGCCAGTGAACCAGCGGGACTCGAGGCTGTGCTCGATAAGCGCGCTGATTTATTTGTTGGGTCAATGTTTTCGGTGAATGCTTATATTCAGCAGACAGGTTTTAACCATCTTAAAATTGCGGGGTGGGGCGGGCCAGAAGATGAACTACGCATGGGAGTGAGTTTAGGCCATGAAGCACTGCTGCCGATACTTAATCAAGTACTTAATGATGTTGATGAGCTTGAGCGAATTAGGATTTACCAGAAGTGGAACAATATTACTGTTATCGATGAGACTAACTATTGGCTTATCTATCAAGTGATTGCAGGCACTCTGCTGGTGATATTTTTACTTGCGACTCGGACTTATTTTATCAGTCGCTATAATCGACGCTTAACCGATAAAAATACACAGCTTGAAGCCCTACGTCGGCAATTAGAACAAACCAATACTGAACTCGAGTTTTTATCTACCCATGATCCGCTCACCAAACTCTATAATCGCCATTACTTTAACCGCCAGTTTGTGCATGAGCATCGTTCTGAGACCGCAACAGAAAGTACCATCTGTCTTGTCATGTTAGATATCGATTTCTTTAAAGAGATTAATGACACCTTAGGTCATGCCGTCGGAGATAATATTTTGATGGAGTTGTCTACTGTGTTGCAGCATTGTGTGCGTGAATCAGATGTTGTTGCCCGTTGGGGAGGTGAAGAGTTCGTGATCCTTTGCCATCAGACTTCAATTACTTTAGTTAACTCATTGTGCCAGCGGATTGCTGCGGCGATTAAGGATTATCGCTTTAGTGGTGATGTGCGGCTCACCTGTAGTTTTGGGATTGCCAAATTAGCGAGTAATGAACCAATGCAGTCCTGCTTTGAACGAGCAGATAAAGCACTGTATCAAGCGAAAGCCTTGGGCAGAAATCAGATTTGTATTGATGAATCCAATGCTTAGTTTGCGAAATTAGATGCATTGCTAAGCCCATTGCCACTCTACTCGATCAATTTCACATTTATGCTAATCAACTTTTAGGTTAAACCGAGTTTTAACCTGAGTTGAAGTTTGTATTGAGGTTGCATTGGGCTGGTATTTTGCCATTTGTGAGTCCTTAAAGTATGAGAAATCTGCAATATCGGTAAAAAAACGCTTATTTTTAGGCTTTTTACTAATTGTTTGAAAACTGAGCTAAATTTTTTTATTTAATTGTTTTAATGCATTTTTCTTATTTTTTTTTAATTTTTTCCGCGACTTTATCGTGAAAAATTGCAAGAGCCATTTGCGCATAGCGGGGTTCCAATTTACAATATGCGCCTAAAATAATCTGATGTGCGGTGTGTCGGTGGTTTGTCGCATACTCCGTCTACTTCTTAAACTAATCATTAAAGTTGAATCATGACCGAATTATCCAAATACAGAAACATTGGTATCTTCGCTCACGTTGACGCGGGTAAAACCACGACCACCGAGCGTATTCTTAAGCTAACCGGTAAAATCCATAAAATCGGTGAAGTTCACGATGGTGAATCAACAACTGACTTCATGGTTCAGGAAGCTGAGCGCGGTATTACCATTCAGTCAGCGGCAGTAAGCTGCTTCTGGAAAGATCACCGTTTCAACGTTATTGACACCCCTGGGCACGTTGACTTCACTGTTGAAGTTTACCGTTCTCTGAAGGTTCTTGACGGCGGTATCGCTGTATTCTGTGGTTCTGGTGGTGTTGAGCCTCAATCAGAAACTAACTGGCGCTATGCGAACGAATCTGAAGTTGCTCGTATCATCTTCGTAAACAAGTTAGACCGTATGGGTGCTGACTTCTTACGTGTTGTTAAGCAAACTAAAGACGTTTTAGCTGCTAACCCACTGGTTATGGTTCTGCCAATCGGTATTGAAGATGAGTTCTGTGGTGTTGTTGACCTGCTAACTCGTAAAGCCTACGTATGGGACGATTCTGGTATTCCAGAAAACTTCGAAGTTAAAGATGTTCCAGCGGACATGGTTGACTTAGTTGAAGAATACCGTGAAATGCTGATCGAAACTGCTGTTGAGCAAGATGACGATCTGCTAGAAGCTTACATGGAAGGCGAAGAGCCATCTGTTGAAGACCTGAAACGTTGTATCCGTAAGGGTACTCGTACTATGGCATTCTTCCCAACATTCTGTGGTTCTGCCTTCAAAAACAAAGGTATGCAACTAGTTCTGGATGCTGTTGTTGATTATCTGCCAGCGCCAGATGAAGTTGATCCACAACCTTTAACTGACGAAGAAGGTAACGAAACTGGCGAATACGCTATCGTTTCTGCTGATGAGTCATTAAAAGCATTAGCGTTCAAGATCATGGATGACCGTTTCGGTGCCCTGACTTTCGTACGTATTTATGCTGGCCGTCTGAAGAAAGGCGATACCATTCTTAACAGTGCAACTGGTAAGACTGAGCGTATCGGCCGTATGTGCGAAATGTATGCTAACGATCGTATCGAAATTGAATCAGCTGAAGCTGGTGACATTATCGCAATCGTGGGTATGAAGAACGTACAAACTGGTCACACACTGTGTGATGTTAAGCACCCATGTACTTTGGAAGCCATGGTGTTCCCAGAGCCAGTTATCTCTATCGCAGTAGCGCCAAAAGATAAAGGCGGCAGCGAGAAGATGGCTATCGCTATCGGTAAGATGATCGCAGAAGATCCATCATTCCGCGTAGAAACTGACGAAGATTCAGGCGAAACCATCCTTAAAGGTATGGGTGAACTGCACTTAGATATTAAAGTGGACATCCTGAAGCGTACTTATGGTGTTGAGCTGATCGTAGGTGAGCCACAAGTGGCCTACCGTGAAACCATTACTCAAATGGTTGAAGACCAATACACCCACAAGAAACAATCTGGTGGTTCTGGTCAATTCGGTAAGATCGAATACATCATTCGCCCAGGTGAGCCAAACTCTGGCTTCGTGTTCAAGTCTTCAGTTGTTGGTGGTAACGTTCCTAAGGAATACTGGCCAGCAGTTGAAAAAGGCTTCGCGAGCATGATGAACACCGGTACTATCGCTGGCTTCCCAGTGTTAGACGTTGAGTTTGAACTGACTGACGGTGCTTACCACGCAGTTGACTCTTCAGCTATCGCGTTCGAAATCGCTGCTAAAGCGGCATTCCGTCAATCTATGGCTAAAGCTAAACCACAACTGCTTGAGCCAATCATGAAAGTTGACGTGTTCAGCCCTGATGACAACGTGGGTGACGTAATCGGTGACTTAAACCGTCGTCGCGGTATGATCAAAGACCAAGTTGCGGGTGTAACGGGTGTTCGCGTTAAGGCTGACGTACCGTTATCAGAAATGTTCGGTTACATCGGTACTCTGCGTACAATGACTTCAGGCCGTGGTCAGTTCTCTATGGAGTTCTCACACTACAGCCCATGTCCAAACAGTGTTGCGGACAAAGTTGTTGAGCAAGTTAAAGAGCGTAAAGCTGCTGAAGCTAAGAAGTAATTCTTAACTTCCTCTAAATAGAAACCGCTGCTAAGCCTAGGCTAGCAGCGGTTTTTTTATGGGCGATGCACTGGTTGACGATAGGTTGACGAGTCAGCATTCAGCATTTAAGCTTTTTGTTTGCTTAATTCCAGTAGAGCATTTGCCGCGGGAGTTAACGGTAAGTTCTGCCGCCAAATCAGGGCTAAATCCCAAGTTAATGCCGGTTGCATCGGTCTAAAGACTAGTTTGCTGTGACTGAGTTTTTGGCAAATAGGTTCGGGTAATATGGCCAGTCCCATGTCGGCTTCAACCATGGTTGCAAGAAAGTCCCATTGACCACTGCGAAAGGCGATATTTAATTGCACGCCAGCCTTACGGCTGAGGCGAGTTATCAATTTGGCAAGTGAGAAGTCCTCGTTATAGAGAATAAACGGATAAGCTTCAAAATCTTGCCAGTTGAGATATGACTTAGCCGCAAGCGGGTGCCCATCAGGCAGGCAAGCTAACAGAGGATATTTTGTCAGCGGTTGGTTGACTAGCTCAGTCTCATGGGTTGTGGGTAACGCAGTAAAGGCAATATCTAAACTGTTATTTAGCAGTGCCTGCTCGCAGCCAAACCCCCCGTATTCATACATTTGTAGTTCAACCCCTGGATAGCGCTTACGATAGCTCGTCAGTAATCCAATAATTAAGCTACTCATCATGGGGCAGACACCGAGTCTAAGCCGCCCCGATTTTAGGCCGCTTAAGTTACTCATGTCCTCCTGCAATCTATGCCATTGTCCGAGGATCTCCCGCGCACTGTGTTCAAACAGCTGCCCTGCTTGGGTTAGCTCCACCTTTTGATTGTTACGGATCAGCAGGGTTTCTCCTACGCTTTCTTCAAGCCTTTGGATGATTTTGCTGAGCGTTGGTTGAGTGATAAAGCATTTTTGTGCTGCACGGGTGAAGTTTTCCGTTTCAACTAAGATCAGAAAACATTGTAAGGTCTTGATTGGAATGTTCATGCTCAAATGGAATCCATTGTATGGCGTTAATTCATTTTACTGATGATGGTCTAAGTATTACTTTGAACTTGTTAACAGAACAGGAGATTTGGTCATGAAGTCAACGTCAAGTTTATGGGTAGATGCTTTGTGGCAGGCGGCGATGCCTGAAACAAAGAATGTGCAAACAGCAAAGGCAGCGCAAACAAGAGTAACGGCTCCGGCGGGTGATTTGCATAAAGCAAAACAACAAGTTAACCCAGCCTAGGCTGGGTTTTTACTTTTCCGCATTTTATCTATTGTCCCGTCTGCTTATTTTTCAGTTCGTCCAACATCTCCCCCACTGAGTTTTTAAGTTTATCTCTAATTTTGTTATGGATAATAAAAAGCCACTGGATGAGCAGTGGCTTTGGTGCGGGCAGGGGAGGATTGTTTTACTGAGTTGAGAACTTATTATCAACTAAAGGCGCTTTGTTTTCTGCTTGTGCAACATGGCACTGGGTGCAGAAATAATTATGGCCGTTGAGCGTGCCCTTATCGTCGATAACGTGGGATTTCGCCACTGGTGTGGCTTTCATCCGTGGGGCTTTATCCCAGCTATGGCAAGTTAAACAGCCATTTTTATCTAAGGTTATTTTGTAATCATCCTTATGGGGGATGAGTGGCGGTTGGTCAGTAAAACTGCGTTCCAACGCCTTACCGCGAGTTGGGTAAACGGGCATAGCATCAGCGGGGCGAATATCGGTCACCGCGCTATCGCCGGCGAGGGATTTGATATTGACTGGTGTTGCTTGAGAGTCTGCTTGTTGGCCTGAGCAGCCGCCGATGGCTAATACAATCGCGGCTAAGGTGAGTATTTTTTTCATTGGTCATTCTCCGCCTTGGGGGCAATGTGTTGACGAATTGGTGAAGTGGTTGATGGCGAGTGACAATCGGTCGAATCGCCTGAACTAAGTTGAGCCTGAGTGGCCGTAAAACGTGTTTGATAGCGAAATACGCGTTGTGCGCAGACATCGATACAGCGGCCGCACTGGGTGCAGTCTGGGCTGGTGATTACCGGATTTTGCCCTTTTAACGCGGGCTTTAATACTTGGCGCTCGGGGCAAACAGCAAAGCAGTCCATGCAGTTATCACAGGCGCTAGCTTTGCTGGCAACGATCTTAATGGGGCTCCATTTGCCGATTAAGCCAAATAGGGCGCCCGTTGGGCACAGGTGACCACACCAAGCGCGCTCGGCGATAAATAGATCCAGCAGAAATATCGCCGCTAAAATCCATAAACCACTGAGACTGCCAAATAGTACGGCGCGATAGACTAAGGGGACGGGATTCATCCATTCCCAAATCAAGTTGCCCGTGAGCAGTGGCAATAACAGCACGAGTGCCAGCAGGTAATAACGTAAATTACGCGGTAACTCGCTGGTACGAGGGAGGTTTAGTTTACGTCTGAGCCAGCTTGCGGTATCGGTGACCAGATTGACGGGACACACCCAACTGCAAAACACCCTGCCACCGGCGAGGGCATAAAACAGTATGACCAACGCTGCACCTATCAATAGGCTAAGCTCGGGAATATGCCCGCTAATGAGCATTTGTAAGCTCACTAGCGGATCGGCAAAGGGAATGATATCGAGCAGTAAACTGGCCGATAAATTACCCTTAAATAGCCAAATTCCCAGTAATGGCCCAATTGCGAATAAGCTCAAAAGGCCTAGTTGCACAGTACGGCGTAGTAGCAAATATTTATGTGCACCAAACCAACCGAGTTCTGCAATGGCTGCGGCATGCTCGCCTTGCATACGGGCTTTTGAGTTCATGGTCCGGTTATTCATAGACTTGTCACTCATAGCGTTAGCCCCTTATTCAACATCTCTAAGGTAGTTTCCTCGGTGTTGATATAAGTATCATGCTCCGCTGCCTTACCGAGTGCTAATGCCGTCGGTAAGACTTTTATGGCGGCGGTATCGAGCACGCAGGCATGTTCGCATTTACCGCAACCCGTGCAGGTATCGCTGTTGACTGTGGGTAAAAACATGGCGTGGTGATCGCTATGTTGATTGCGTTGGCGTTCTAAGGTGATGGCGTTGTCGATTAACGGACAAACCCGATAACAGACATCACAGCGTAATCCCTTAAAGTTAAGGCAATTTTTCTCATCGATCAGTACCGCAACACCCATTTTGGCATCGCTAATGTGCTCAAGTTGAGGATCAAGCGCACCCGATGGGCAGGCTTTGATGCAGGGAATATCCTCACACATTTCGCAGGGAATGCGTCTTGCGGTAAAGAATGGCGTGCCAGTGGCGGCGCCATCGAACCAACGTGCCAGTGTTAGCGTGTCGTAAGGGCAAGCCTCAACACACAAACCGCAGCGCACACAGGCCGAGAGAAAATCGCTTTCTTCAAGGGCTCCCGGCGGTCTGCAAGCTTGGGAGGCGAGCTGGCCTTGGCTTTTTGCCGTGGCCGTCAAGCCTAATCCCACGAGCCCCATCACACAGCCAGCCTTAGCCGTCGTGGCCAAAAACTGGCGACGGTTGACTTGTTTGACTGTGAATGGACTCTTCACTTGCTGACTCACCTTAGACTCCTTAATCGCTTTCAAATACGCTTATCGCTATCAAATGAGGGCTTAGGCCTTCATCACTTTTACTGGGCACTTCTTAAAGTCAGTTTCTTTTGACAGTGGATCGGTTGCATCCAGAATCAACTTGTTGACTAACTGACGCGCATCGAAGAAGGGCATAAACACCACGCCGCGTGGCGGTTTGTTTCGGCCTTTGGTTTCGACACGGGTTTTGACCTCACCACGGGGAGATGCCACGATCACTTCATCACCACGTTGCAGACCACGGACCTTAGCGTCTTCAGGATGCATAAAGATTTGTGCATCAGGATAGGCGCGATAGAGCTCAGGTACACGGGCGGTCATCGAACCTGTATGCCAGTGTTCGAGCACACGGCCGGTAGACATCCACAGATCGTATTCTGAGTTAGGCTCTTCCGCTGCTGGTTCGTAAGGCAGGGCGAAAATTACTGCTTTGCCATCGGGTTTACCGTAGAACTTAAAGCCTTCACCTGCCTTAACATAAGGATCGCTACCTTCAACGAAGCGACGCAGGGTTTCTTTGCCCTCAACCACTGGCCAGCGTAGGCCGCGGGTTTCGTGGTAACGGTCAAAGTCGGCTAAGTCATGGCCATGGCCGCGACCGAAGGCGGCGTATTCTTCGAAGATGCCTTTTTGTAGATAGAAGCCAAAGTGTTCACTTTCGTCGTTTAGGTCGCCCTTACAATCGGTAGTCGGGAATTTGTTGATGACACCATTGGCAAACAGTACTTCATAAAGGGTCTTGTCAGCGTATTCAGGCTTTTTAGCGATAAGCTCTGCGGGCCAGACTTCAGACACTTTAAAGCGTTTTGAAAACTCGACTAATTGCCACAGATCCGATTTAGCTCCCTCAGGCGCTTTAACCTGTTGATGCCACATATGGGTGCGGCGCTCGGCGTTACCGTAGGCGCCTTCTTTCTCGACCCACATGGCGGTCGGTAGAATAAGGTCTGCTGCCATGGCGGTGACGGTTGGGTAAGGATCGGATACCACGATAAAGTTCTCTGGATTACGGAATCCCGGGTAAATTTCATCGTTGATATTCGGGCCGGCTTGCATGTTATTGGTACACATAGTCCAATAACAGTTTAGCTTACCGTCTTTGAGCATCCGGCTTTGCAGCACTGCATGGTAGCCAGGTTTAGGTGGTATCGTGCCTTCAGGCACTTGCCACATTTTTTCGGTAATCGCGCGATGCTTATCGTTATCCACCACCATATCAGCAGGTAAGCGGTGGGCGAAGGTGCCGACTTCACGGGCGGTGCCACAGGCTGAAGGTTGACCTGTCAGTGAGAATGGGCTGTTGCCAGGTGTGGCGATTTTGCCCGTCAGTAAGTGAATGTTATAGAGCATGTTGTTTGCCCACACACCACGAACGTGTTGGTTAATCCCCATGGTCCACAGGCTCATAACCTTCACCTTAGGATCGGCATAGGCTTTGGCTAAGGTTTCTAATTTTTCAGGCTCTACACCACTCATTTTTGCTGCGTATTCCAGCGTATAAGTGCTGACGAACTTAGCGTATTCTTCGAAGCTAATAGGGCTAGATTTACCATTGCCAGGGTTTTTGGCTTTCTTCTCTAACGGATGATCTGGACGCAGTCCATAACCGATATCATCTACACCGAGGGCAAACTTAGTGTGTTTAGTCACAAAGTCGGTATTTACCGCTTTGTTTTGAATGATGTAGTTGGCGATATAGTTGAGGATCACCAGATCAGATTGCGGATGGAAAACCATCGGGTTATCCGCAAGATCGAAGCTACGGTTCTCGAAGGTGGATAGCACATGCACGCGACAGTCTTTACTGCTTAAACGGCGATCAGATAAACGTGCCCACAGGATCGGATGCATCTCGGCCATGTTGGCGCCCCAGAGCACAAAGTGATCGGCGGCTTCTAAGTCGTCGTAACAGCCCATCGGTTCATCAATACCGAAGGTACGCATAAACCCAACGACCGCTGAGGCCATACAGTGGCGGGCGTTAGGGTCGATGTTGTTGGTTAAGAATCCAGCTTTATGCAGTTTAGAAGCGGCATAACCTTCCCAAATCGTCCACTGACCAGAACCGAACATACCGACAGAGGTTGGGCCTTTAGTGGCGATGCTGTGTTTCCACTTAGCGGCCATAGTATCGAAGGCAACATCCCAACTTACTGGGGTAAATTCACCTTCTTTATGATATTTGCCGTCTTTCATGCGTAGTAATGGCGTGGTTAATCTGTCCTTGCCGTACATGATTTTCGACAGGAAGTAACCTTTAATACAGTTTAGCCCGCGGTTAACTGGGCTTTCAGGATCGCCTTTGGTGGCAACCACTTTACCCGCTTTGGTACCGACTAATACGCTACAACCCACACCGCAAAAACGGCAGGGGGCTTTGTCCCACTTAATGTTATCTGACTCGGCGGCTTCAACCATTTTCACGGGAAGCGTGACGCCAACGGCCGTCGCAGCGGCAACCGCTGCGTTAGCCTTGAGAAACTCGCGGCGGCTAATGCTCATAGTGTTTCCTCACTCTCTTTTTCTAACAGTTCTTGTTCTAGGGGTTCTACTTGGTGGTAAATCAAACTGGCGGATAACACACCGGACAGGCCATTGATGGCTTCAACATTGTCGAGAATGGCTTTTTGGGTATTCCCTTCGAGGGTAATAACCAACTTACCTTCGGGTGAAATGGCGTGGATATCGCAGCCTTTTAACGCGGCAATATCGGCTTCAACCTGTTGTAAGGCATTAGGGGCTGCATGTACCACGAGGCTGGTGACATGGTATTCCTGACTCATAGCGGTGACCTTTATCTTGAGATGCACTCAGCTGCTTTGCATAAACATCTGTACAACTGAATGTGGATAACTGCGAGTCTAGACCTGATAAAAAATGTGGGTATACCTCACAAGAGGTATTGCAGGGGATAGTCGATCGGGATCAAAGTTTTGCGCGTGATCTAACTCTCAGTTTGAAATTTAAACAATCGCTATCTCTTTGGAGAGGGAATGGCGAGATTGGTTAGATTAGCGAAAGATCCGGCAGTCAAACATCACTATAAGTGGATTAATATCCCGTCAGCTCCATATAACCCATGCCGGTGTGGCTACCGCTAAGTTTGATTGGGCCTTCCCAATAGGAGGTGGATAACGCCATGGCGCTATTGGGATTTAACGGTGAGATACGGATATCGATTTGCTCACTCGGGATTTGGACTTGCCAGCTTACGGGGTATTTGCCGGTGCGGGTGGTTTGCCATTCAAGCGGCGTCATTTTTATTCCATCTGGCGTGTCTCGGGAGTTGATATTGCGGCCTGTGCCATCGGCAAACATTCGTCTGGCGCTGTAAAAGGCTGATGGAGTTTGAGATTTATCGGTGGATTGCTCCCTTAACTGAAAGAGCATTAGCGCCGAACCATCATTGAGGCGCAGGGCAAACCAATCCCAACCCTGCTGGCTTTTAGTTAAAAATTGTGAGCTCCATTCTCTGTCAAGCCAGCCTTGGCCTGTGACTTTCTCGACCCGACTTTCGGCTTGGCCATTGATGTTGATATGGCGGGTGATCTGGCCAGTAATGCTGATAAAAGGTTGACTGTAGTAGTAGGAAGCGACATTACCCTCGCGGTTTTTAATGCTATAGCCATTATCGCCTTGATATTGCAGCGGTGCTTGGCTGGTCAGCGTTAGCGCGTAACTAAAGTCTGCGGTCTCAACCCTTAAGGTTGCCGGAAATAACTCGCTCGATTCACTCTGCCATTGCCAGTTATCGAGATGAATTTGATAGGGATTGACATTGACGCCGGCAAGCTTTGGATGTCCGCGAGACCATTTCTCATGGGCCAGATGTGCCGCGCTAGAGGTCAGTGCGCTATGGGCAAAATAGAGTTGTTCAGTGGCCCAAGCGGGCTTAAGGGTAGGCGGTTGCGCATTCTGCGATTCTGTATATTGAGGTTTTAGTGCCACCCTAAATTGGGTCCATTGCGCGCCAAGTTGCTCACCTTTTTCGGTGGTTAAGTTAGCGGTGAGATACCACCATTCTTGCCGAAAGCCGTTGTGGGCAAGATGATCTTGGGGAAAATGAAACTGATGCTCAGGTGTCACCTTTGCAAAGGCTTGCAGCGTTGAGGTTGTGGTTTCGCCTTCTTTTGTTTGCCCTAGCAAAGCTCCCATGGATTTGGATTCTGAAACGCTCGCGGGCGCATTATCGCAGCCGCTTATCGTGAAAAAGAGTAATCCACCGATGATGAGTTGAGTGATTAAGCGTGCGTTTGTATGGCACTTAAGCAAGCTCATTGCGAATAAACCATTCACTTTCAATTGGGTAATGGTATATGGACGACTGTTCATAGGGTTTCCTGCTGCAAACTGGCGATTAGCGGCCTGCGGGTTTGCCAGTAAAGCGGTAAGAGCACGGCTAAGGTACAAGTCACCAGTGCGATGAGGATGGCTTTGGCATAAGCAAACCAGTCCCAGATCATTTGGATGGTCCAACCAAAGGCTTGCAGGGTGATTTTATCGATTAATAAATACCCCAGCAGAGCGCCCGTAGGCATCGCAATCAGGCAAGTGATTACTACAACCAGTAGCATTTGGCTAAATACCATAGTACGCAGTTTGCTGCGACTCACCCCTAGAGAATAAAGCCGTGCCAGTGGCGCTTGCCGTGCTTGGGTTAACATTAAGCAGGCGCTAAATAGCCCAATGGCGGCCACTAGCAAGGTTAAGCTATTGAGCACTAACGTGATTGAAAAAGTGCGTTTAAACATGGCAATGGCTTGGGCCTTTATGTTGGCTTGGCTGTAAATTTGCGCCTGAGCCAACTCTAGCTCTGTAGCGAGCTGCATTTGCAGTTCATCCAGTTCGGCCTCACTGCGCTTGCCGTTCGTGGGTATTGGTTGCGTTAGCACCGATGAGGAGGGTTTATCAGCTTGTTCCAGAGGATGAAAACTGGCCGCAAGGCTGATGGGTAACAGTGGCAGTTGTGCCTGTTGCCACAGTTGATGGCTAATAATGAGCTCATTGCGGGTATTACCATGGTCGTAATAAATACCTGCGATAACCACTTGGTTATTGGTGGTTTTATCGAGCACGTTTAAAGTGACTTTATCGCCCAGCATCAACTGATACTTAATCGCCATTGGCTCACTCACCAAGACAAATTGTCCGCCAAAATAGCGTTGCCATAGGTCAGGTAAACTGTCCTTGAGTGTACTTGTGTACTTTATCGATTCATCATCACGGCTGATAATATTCACGGGGATCGTTTGAGCTGTTGGACCTTGGGTCGACATCTCGCCATCGACTTGCCATTGTTGATATAGGCCGCTGACACGAGGATCTTGGCTTAATTTATCCCGTACATCAGCCATACGGTTAGCACTGGGGCGCAGGTATAAATCGGCATGTAAGCGGGTTTCTAACCAACTTCTTAGGGTTTGCTCAAAGCTGCCCACTAGGGTATTCATCGCCACATTTGCGCTTAATGCCAGCAAAATGGCCATCATCGCAAGGGAAAGTGGCGCGATAAGCTCGCGGGTTTCGGCAAGCAAATAGTGCTTAAGCCCTGGGCGAGTGAAGGGGAGCAGTAAGCTTACTCCCCAATGTAATACTTGGGGCAACAGCAGAGGAATCGCGACCGTCACTATGCCTAGTAATATCAAACTGGTGTTGTAACTTTGGCTGAAGGGAAACAGTATCGCCGCGAGTACGAGTAACCCACAGGCTAAGATAAATTGCCGCTGGTGGGTTTGGTTGTGGGCCTTGGTTTGCTGATAACGGTTAGCGCCTTGGGCAAGGGATTGGCGCGTAAGATCAAAATACAAGGGCATGCAAGCAGCAAGCGCTGCCACTAAGGTGAGCGTGATTGCCTGTGCTAACCAATGCCATTGCCAAATGCCCGGCAGCAAGTGGGCACCATAGAGCTGTTCTAACGTCATGGCAACCATAGGTTGTAACCAATGGCTGAGTTGTAAGCCTAAAATAAACCCAATGACCGATCCTAAGATAACCAAAAATAGTAATTCGGCGAGCAGGGCAAGCATCACATCGAGTCGTTCTAGCCCCTGTTGCAGCAGTTGAATCAGCAGACGTTGGCGTTTCATCAGGCTGTAACGCACGCCGTTATAGGCAATAAATAGCCCAACTACAAAGGCTAACATACTCATCGCATTGAGATTTAAATGAAAACTGCGGGTAAGCGCCATTAAGGCTTGCCCTTGATCCTGCTGACTGTAGCTAGCGAGCACTGGGGTGATACCTAAGGTGTCGAGCCGTTGTTTTAACGCGGCTAGCTTATCCCTATCACTAAATAGGGCGATATAACTGAGTTTGCCCTGCATCCCAAGTAAGTTTTGGGCGAGGGAAATATCGGTCAAGATGGCGCTACCAAGTCCCCAACTATCATCGACACGGATCACTTTTAGAGTCGATGGGGCTATGGATTGGGCAAGGCTGAGCTGGCCATTGGGCGCGATTTTACTGGCAAGACTGTCACTCATCACCACCACAGGCTCACCGCTCATTAGGGCGGCAAGGGGCAGATCTCCCATTGAGACAGTAGAATTAGCCGTTGCCTTGCTATTTGAGGATGGTGAAGCGTTTTTTGAGGTTAATGTGGCGGTCAATGCCGCGACAATATCGCTGCCTTCAATTTGCCAATACTGGCCGTTTTGGCCCGCGACTCTGCCACTGACAACCGCAAGACTTTGGCTAATCCCAGCTTGCCTTAAACTGAAATACACCGATTCATCGAGATTATCTTGGCCAACGGGCGCGGTAAGCAGTACATCGGCCCGCTGACTTAAGAGCTCAGTGGCTTCGCTATAGCTACGAATCGCATTATCGTTGGTGGCTTTTACCCCGATGAGCAGCGTCACTGCGAGGGCGATCCCGAGTAAAATCGCCCCAGCCTGCAATGGCGCGTGGCGATAATGGGCTAAAAATACCTTGAGTACCCAGGTGATACGCAGCCATTGCCCACTCTTGTTTAAGTTATTGTATGGATTGGCTTTATTTTCTGGTTGTGTGTTATTCATCATGCTAGCCGGAGATCGACACTGCGGCGTAGGACAGATGCCAGCGTTTGTTCATAAAGGCGGCGCATTCTTCGCTGTGGGTGACCATCAAAATGCTGGTTTGGCTCTCTTTGGCGAGTTCGCATAGCAGTGACATCACCTGTTTACCAGATTCGTCATCTAAGTTACCCGTGGGTTCGTCGGCCAGCAGTAAACTCGGATTGTGGGCTAATGCCCTAGCTATCGCGACCCGTTGTTGTTGTCCGCCGGAAAGCGCTTCAACCTGCCGGTTTAACAATGCCGCTAACCCAAGCTTTTCCACCAAATAATCGCACCATGGATTCCAGCTATCACCGTTAAGGTGCAGGGAAAAGCCGATATTATTTTTGACATTCAGCGGAGTGAGTAAATTAAATTGTTGGAATACCACGCCTAAATGGGTACGCCTAAACTCACTCCATTGCTTATCTTGCCACTTGGTGGTGCATTGATGATTCAGCACTATCTGGCCACTGTCTGCCGTTTCAAAGCCCGCAATCAGATTCAGTAAAGTGCTTTTGCCGCTGCCACTTGGGCCGGTGAGTGCGATAGTCTCCCCTTGATGCAAAGTTAAATCGACCGCTTGCAGCACAGTGTGGCGCTGCTCGCCGTCGCGAAAACTTTTACTCACTTGGATAAGCTTGGCGACTTCTTTCATCTATCTCTTCCAATTGGGGTTTGGCCAACCTAGGCATTAGGCTAAAGATAAAGCATTTTACAATCCTATAGATACCGATATTTGGGCAAGTTAGATCAATTCACATCGATTAAGACTTAGGATTGAGTCTGTTTGAATTTTCTGCGATTAACGGCTTGACTCTCATTTCTGTGAGCAAATGGGCTTGAGCTATTGTGGTGTTTGTTGCATGCTGTGCGCCCTGTTAAAACGATAGCTGGCTATCGTTTTAACAATCCGTTCGGATGAAGGTAGCAGGAGAGTGGGGAATTAACCCCACACCGACGAGGCAACTTTGTTGTTGGAAGCATTCCATAAACAAAGCACTCTTTCAGGTGCCGTAAGGCGTGGACTGTTACTGGACGAGCCTCTGGAGAGACTACCGATTGCATTAACTTGCAATAATAGGTGGCGCCGAAGGCGAAAGTGTCGCAGTGTGTTAAGCGACGCGAAACGCTCAGGCAAAAGGACAGAGGAGAGGATGACTGCACAGTCCCTGTCGTTTGTCTTTGTGGACTATTTTCCTGCCGTTATTGGCTGGGGAGATGGTATTTCTTTAGGCTGACAGCGTTGTGTCACAGCCATTTCTTTTCCTCCTCCTTTATTAATTTAGTTGTTTAATAATTGAGGAATATCATGAGTTTTGAAGCCTTGCTCAGCAGCCTAAATGGTATTGTCTGGGGTCCTATCACACTTTGTTTGTTAGTTGGCACAGGGATTTATCTCACTGCGCGACTAAAGCTTATCCAAGTATTTCGTCTGCCAATGGCGCTTAGCCTATTGTTCAAACCCGCTAAGGGGCATGGTGATCTATCGTCCTTCGCCGCGCTTTGTACTGCATTGTCTGCAACCATAGGTACGGGCAATATTGTTGGGGTCGCAACGGCGATTAAGATGGGCGGCCCTGGTGCGTTATTTTGGATGTGGCTTGCCGCCTTTTTTGGCATGGCGACTAAGTATGCCGAGTGTATGTTGGCGGTAAAATACCGCACTACCGATGCGCGTGGACAGATTGCCGGTGGCCCGATGTATTACATCGAGCGAGGCCTCGGTTTGCGTTGGATGGCGAAGTTATTTGCGCTGTTTGGCGTGGGGGTAGCGTTTTTCGGCATTGGGACTTTTGCTCAAGTGAATGCGATAAGTGATGCCTTAACTATCGCCTTTGATGTACCAACATGGGTGACTGCGCTGGTGCTAACCCTGCTGGTGGCTGCTGTCACCTTAGGTGGCGTCAAACGTATCTCCAACGTGGCGCAAAAGCTTGTGCCTGCAATGTCGATTGGTTACGTGTTGGCCTGTGTGTGGATTTTAGTGGTTTTTGCCGATGCCATTCTACCCGCGTTGCAATTAGTGGTGGAGTCGGCTTTTACGCCAGTATCGGCTGCGGGGGGATTTTTAGGGGCCACCGTGGCGCAAGCGATTCAAATGGGGATTGCCCGCGGGGTATTTTCTAATGAGTCAGGCTTAGGTAGTGCGCCCATTGCTGCGGCTGCGGCAAAAACCAATGAGCCCGTCGAGCAGGGCTTAGTGAGTATGACTGGCACCTTTTTCGATACTATTATCATCTGCACTATGACGGGATTAGTGCTTATCATCACTGGGGTATGGAGCGGTGACACTGCGGGCGCGGCCATGACCAGTGCGGCGTTTAGCTTAGGCGGATCGGCTGCCATCGGCCAGTATTTAGTCACTATCGCCTTGGTCTGCTTTGCGTTTACGACCATTTTAGGCTGGCATTACTATGGTGAACGTTGCTGGTACTACTTAGTGGGCGAGCGCGGGCTGCGTGCCTATCAAATCTTGTTTTTAGGCCTGATTGCTGGTGGGGCTTTTATCAAGTTGGATGTGATTTGGTTACTGGCTGATACGGTAAATGGCTTAATGGCCATACCTAATTTGATTGCGATTATTGGATTGCGGCACATTATCATTGCTGAAACGCAAAGCTATTTTGTTCGAACATTCGCTAACCGTACGCTAAACCCTGTTTATTAATGTTGTGAAAACAATATATTAGTTCACATTATTTTAACTTTGAGATTGTCGCCACAGCGTTCTTCGTTTACTTTATAAGAGCTACCCCAAAAAGGGGGGAGACTTAAAACGGGGGCTTTGAGGCGACGCCATGGATAAAAGTAAACTTCGTACTTTCCGCAGCAAAATTTTATCCCATATTGCGCTGCCTTTGATTCTTATCATGGCGGCCGTTTATGGGATTACTTCATGGTTTAATTATCTTTCCCTTGAAAAGCGGCTTTACGATCATTTAGCTCAACAGTCGGCACATTCAGCCTCTCGATTGCAATTATTACTCGAACACGCTCAAACAAATACTCAAGGGCTTGCTGATTTTATTGGTTTTTTGGCTGACAAGAATGATATTAACGATTCTGATAAGCTGCAAAAAGTCTTAACTAATCGCCTCGAACGTAACCCCGATTTTTATGGTTCTGCCGTTGCCTTTAAACCGGGCACTTTTCTCAATAAAAAACTTTTTTCTCCCTATGTATACCGCAGTGGTAATAGTTTCCATTATTTAGATATTGGCGCCGAGGGGTACGATTATACCGATGGGACTTGGGATTGGTGGACGCAAGCCATCAATAAAGTCGAAGGTTATTGGTCAAAAGCCTATTTCGACGAGGGTGCTGGTAATACTTTAATGATTACTTATGCGGTTCCTTTTGGAGTGCAGCCTAATTATTTTGGGGTTACAACCGTTGATTTGGCTTTAGATAGATTACCTGAGCAACTAGGGATAGCCCCTAATCGGCTGATGATATTAGATGAGCAAGGTCGGCTTATCTTTCATGGTGATAAAGAAAAGGTTTTAGCCACATCAGTCTCGGAATGGCTGGATAAAGGAAATCACAAAAATAATGCCTTTGGCGCTTTGCTGGAAGATGGGCTGACTGGGCAAGCCAGTTTTGTTGATGATACTGGTACAGTTTATCTTGCCAGCATTGCAGAAGTGGCAAAGTTAAAATGGCACGTGGTTGTTATGGTGCCACAGCAGGAGTTATTTACCTCGCTACTGGACGATATTTCCTCAGTTGTCCTCAACTTAAGTTTATTAACCTTACTGCTGTTATTGACCTGCTATATCGCCGCTAAACGGTTAACTCGTCCACTGGAAACCCTTGAATCCGGCATTTTGGCTTTCGGTCAAGGTAAAACACAGCAGTTGGTTATCCCTAAAGGTGCGATTAGCGAGATAGTGACCTTAAGTGAAACCTTTAACAAAATGGCAGATCTGCTTGCTCAGCGTGAGCAAGCTATTTTAGATTCCCGCGGTAACCGCTTCGCTCGCCTGATCGACGGTATGAGCGATAAATCCTTTTACTGCTCACTTGATCCTGACGGACAACTTGCACAGGTCAGTGAAGGGGTGACCAAAGTATTGGGCATACCGCCCGAATTACTTAAGCGCAAATATCAAAGATTGTTTTCGGCCAACCCCCTTAATGAGAAAAACTGGGAATACACCGATCTGGCACTCAAAGGGCAGAACGTCCCTTCACATCAAGTTGAACTCATCGATTCAAAAGGCCAGTCAAGGCGGCTCGATGTTTTTATGCAGCCTTTAGTGTCAGATACTGGCGAGTTAATGTCGGTGGAGATGCTATTTACCGATGTGACAGAGCAATTTTCCGCCGCTGCTTGGTCTAGCGCTGTACTTGAGGCCGCACCTGAGGCCATGTTGATTGTCGATCAAAGTGGCCAAATAGTATTTAGCAATAGTCGCTGTCAGCAGCTCTTTGGTTATGACGCAAAAGCTATGTTGGGATTACAAATTGAAGCTTTGCTACCCGAAGATTTAAGGAGTCCCCATGCCAAAGAAAGATTACAGTTTCTACGTGAGGGGCGTGATAGGCCGATGGCAAATGCACGCCATGTGCGGGCGCTTAAGTCTGATGGGGATGAGTTTGTTGCCGAAATCGCCTTAAGTATTTTACCGAGTGATTTCGATGGTCGTCGCCAAGTGGCCGCATCGATCCGTGATATGACCCAAAAAATAGCGGTTGAACAAAAAATCCGTGATAGTGAAGTTCGCTTCCGTGGTTTGGTGACCAATATTCCTGGGGCTGTCTACCGCACTCGCATCGGCGAGGAGTGGGTGATGGAATATGTCAGTGACAATATTGCCGATATTACCGGTTATGCCGCGAGCCAGTTTATTGAGAATCGTCAACGCAGCTTTGCTTCATTGATTTTGGAAGAAGATCGCGAGCTGTGTCATCAGCATATTGATAGAGCCCTCGCGCAGCAGGAAACCTTTGAGGTGGAATATCGTATTCGCCACCGTGACGGCAGCATCCGTTGGGTGCATGAAAAGGGCAAGGCGAGTTATACCGAAGAGGGTTTTCCCCTATGGTTTGACGGCAGTATTGACGATATAACCAAGAGTAAGTTAGCCATCGTCGAGCTTGAAGCCTCAAGGCTGCAATTAACCAATATCACTGAGTCTATTCCTTGTACTGTGTATCAATTACGCTGGGTTTCTCCTAGCGATCGCCGTTTTACCTTCCTTTCTGGCGCAGCATTTCACATGTTGGGTTTACACCGCGAAGATTTACTCAGTAACTTTAATATTATTGCTGAGCGGATTTTTGATGAGGAACGACCAGAAGTTATACGCGCGCTTGAGGGAATGAGTGACGATAAATTAAGCTGGATCCGTGAGTTCCGCTATCGTCATCCTAATGGTGGCATTCGCTGGATGGAAGCCGGAGCCAGTGGTCATTATGCCGATGATGGCGCCATTATCTGGAATGGCTATGTGATGGATGTGACTGAACGCAAGTCTATTGAAGAAGAACTTGCGGTCAGTGAGGCGCACTTTAAGGCCTTATTTGATGGGGCAACCATTGGTATCGTGAATGTCGATATCAAAGGACTTATCCTCGATTGTAATGATCAGTTCTGTGAGGATATGGGACTGAGCCGTAATGAATTACGTAGTACGCCTATTTTTGATGTCTTGAGTGCACAGGATAAAGAAGTTGCAAAAGCGCAGTTTAAGGAACTTGTAGAAGGTAAAGTTGATCACTACCGAGGGGAAAGAAGCTTTATTCGTCCCTCCGGTGAGCATTTATGGATGACAGTCAACGTTTCAAGCTTATTGGACAGCCAGAACCAATTTGAGTCAGCTGTGGTAAGCATGGTCGATATGACTGAGTTAAAACTGCTTTCAGAACAATTGCTTGTTGCCAAGGAAGAGGCTGATGCCGCCAGTAAGGCAAAAGGCGACTTCCTCGCGAATATGTCCCATGAAATCCGCACGCCAATGAATGCCATTATCGGGATGTCGCAACTTTGCTTACAGACTGATCTAGACAAAAAACAGAAAAATTATCTCGAAAAAATTGAGCGCGCGTCGCAATCTTTATTATCAATCATTAACGATATCCTTGATTTTTCTAAGATTGAAGCTGGCAAGCTTGATATCGAAAATGTGCCTTTTCAACTCGATACCATGCTTGAAGATTTGAGCGATATCTTCTCCGAAAGGGCGGCTCAAAAGCAGATTGAATTGCTGTTTGCTGTCGCACCCAATGTTCCACGTTATCTGCTTGGCGATCCGTTGCGGTTGGGGCAAGTGCTGATCAACCTAATGAATAATGCGATCAAATTTACCGAAAGAGGAGAGGTATTACTGTCCCTCAGTTTGGTCGAGCAGCAAAACGATGATGTCATATTACGTTGTAGTGTGCGTGACAGTGGCATTGGGTTAACCCATGAACAACAAGCCAAACTGTTTAAGTCGTTTACGCAAGCAGACACTTCTACTACCCGTAAATATGGTGGTACGGGATTAGGGCTGGCGATTTGTAAACAACTGGTCGAATTAATGGGGGGAAGTATCGGGGTCGAAAGCCAGCAAGGCCATGGCAGTACTTTCTTTTTTACCGTTAAATTGCGCATCTCCAGTGGACAAAAGCTCATCGTAGGTCAAGAGCTTGAAGGTATGCCAGTATTAGTTGCCGACGACAATGCCACCGCAAGGGACATTATGCGAACCACTCTAGAGAGCATGGGCTTTCAAGTGGATACAGTGCGTTCTGGCGACGAGGCGGTGATGCGGTGCAGCCAGCAGGATTATGCTGTGGCATTGATTGATTGGAAAATGCCAAATCTTGATGGGCTCGAAACCGCAAAACAAATCCTGCAACGGGCAAAAAAAGCGCCGCGGATCTTGATGGTATCAGCCCATGCTAATCAAGATTTCTTGACCCAAATTGAGCAACTTGGGTTAGCGGGCTACATCAGCAAACCTATCAGCGCATCAAGATTGCTTGATGGCATTATGAACGCACTTGGTCGCGCAGGGTTCCTACCCGTCAGGCGCCATCAAGACAGTATTGCGCCTGAGTTATTATTGCCCCTTAAAGGTAAGCGTATTCTGTTAGTCGAAGATAACGAAATGAACCTTGAGGTGGCGACCGAATTTTTAGAGCAAGTGGGGATTATTTTATCCATTGCCACCAACGGCCAAATTGCGTTGGATAAGTTAGCTCAGCAGAGCTTTGATTTGGTATTGATGGATTGCCAAATGCCAGTGATGGATGGTTATCAGGCAACAAAAGCACTGAGACAAAGGCCCGAGTTAGCACAATTACCTGTGATAGCAATGACCGCCAATGCCATGGCTGGCGACAAGGAAATGTGTTTAAGAGCGGGAATGAATGATCATATCGCCAAGCCGATAGAGGTTAACTTACTGTATCAAACCCTCCTAAAATATTTAGGTGCACCGTTACCGCCTCAAGAGCTTATTAATGATTCACCCAAGCCTGTGAATATTGATGTTGATTCTGTCGTGAAATGGCCTGAACACCCAGAGCTTGATATTGATAGAGGCTTGCAGCTAGTGCAAAACTCCACGCGCCTTTACCAAAGGATCTTTGATCGTTTTGTTACTAGCCAACGTAATGTTGTCGAGCAAATCAACAAGGCCGTTGCCAGCAATAAACGTGAGGATGCGGTGCGAATGGCCCATACGCTTAAGGGACTTGCGGGCAATTTAAGTTCCACAACGCTTGCGGAATTGGCTCGGCAATTGGAACTTCACTTAAGTGAAAATACTGAGTTCCAAGCGGAGTTGGACCAAATCCAAACGTTAGTGGCATCGATTTGCCAAGCAATTGAAAAAGTTAAACCTGAGTTTGAAGAATCTAGTGGGCCGACGGCGGAGCATTTACCACCAGAAGCCCTCATTGAGGCCTTAACGCGATTACGCCAAAGTTTAGAAGAAGCGGATTCCGATGCAGTCGCCCAAATGGATGCACTTAAACCGCAAGTGAGTGCTCAGTTATGGCAGCAGTTGAGTCCAGCGCTAACGATGATTAATCAATATCAATTCGATGAGGCCGTCGAGTTGATTGATGAAGTACTTGTAGACTTAAAGTAAAACGGTCAATTATGCGCAGTATTGATCATTGATAAAGCCACTGGAAAGGTGAATGTGTTGATGGATAAGGCAACAATATTAGTCGTCGATGATACTCCAGAAAATATCGATATTTTGGTGGGCATACTCGGTGATGACTATAAGGTCAAAGTCGCGATTGATGGACCAAGAGCGCTAGCCCTTGTAGCCAAAACACTGCCTGATTTAATTTTACTCGACGTCATGATGCCCGGCATGAATGGTTATGAAGTCTGTAAGCAGCTTAAACAGGAGCCCTTAACTTGCCACATTCCTGTGATTTTTGTGACGGCATTATCTGAGGTTGCCGATGAAGCACAGGGCTTTGCCTTAGGTGCGGTTGACTACATTACCAAACCAGTCAGCGCTCCCGTGGTGAAGGCGCGAGTCAAAACTCATCTCGCGCTGTACGATCAAAAACGCTTGCTAGAGCAACAAGTTAAAGAACGTACCCAAGAGTTAGAAGAAACCCGCTTTGAAATCATTCGCCGTTTAGGTCGCGCCGCCGAATACAAAGACAACGAAACGGGTCTGCACGTTGTGCGTATGAGCCATTATGCGCGGCTGCTCGCTATCAAACTAGGTTTACCGAGTACCTTCTGTGAGTTGTTGTATAACGCGGCGCCTATGCATGACATTGGCAAAATCGGCACGCCCGATGCGGTACTGAAAAAGCCGGGTAAGCTCGATGCCGAAGAGTGGAAAATCATGCAGCAACATGCCGCCATTGGTGCTGAGATCATTGGTGAGCATGGCGACCCACTGCTGCAAATGGCGCGGCGTATCGCCTTAACCCACCACGAGAAATGGGATGGTTCGGGTTATCCTAATGGTTTGTCGGGGGAAAATATTCCGATTGAAGGTCGGATTGTGGCGATAGCGGACGTCTTTGACGCGCTGACTTCGCGCCGTCCTTACAAGGAGCCTTGGACAATAGAGGCCACGCTCGAGTTACTCGAAAGCCAAGCAGGGCAACATTTTGACCCTAAGCTGGTGGCCGAATTTAAGCAAATCTTGCCCGAGGTGGTGGCGATTCGAGATACTTATTTCGAACATTAAAGCAGAAAGGCGCCTAGGGCGCCTTTTTCAATACGTTCCGCTTATCAGCGAGAAACTAGTCTTCGAGCGAGTAGGGCAATGCTTGAATACGTAAGCTAGATTGCTCGTCATCAGCGAAACGCAATTTGGCATCACTCTCGGTATCGTTGGCGAGCACGGCGGTGAGCAGCACTTGATTACCACGTTGAACAAATTCAATGATTTGTCCACCCTTGCGATAACCGTCTTCCAATTCTATCTCGATACCCGTTTCCAAATTGATATTTAAGGAAGTGGTGCCTTGAAGAATATAGAGCGCACGCTTGTTACCACCACGGTATTTCATCCGAGCCACAGTTTCTTGACCCATGTAGCAGCCTTTGTTAAAGCTGATCCCGTTGATAGCCTGTAGGTTACACATCTGCGGTACGTACTGATTAGCATGGCTTGGCGCTAGATTGGGGTAACCCGCAGCAATTTCTAATGCTTGCCAAGCACTGGCATCAAATACGGTATGCTCGGCAATGAGGGCACTTGCGGCTTGTGGTTGTAGAACCAATATAAATCGATCCGCATCTTTTAAAATGGCGCCTTGCTCGATGAGAGTGAGTTCCTGAGTGACTTCACCGTAGTGTTGGCTGACAAATTGTTTAGCCTGTTCACCCGCCACACCGAGTAATGTCCACTCATCAGAGGCATTGGTCAGGGTCGCCTTACTAAATACCGCATATTTTTGCAGTTGTGGCAGATCCACTGCAATAGTGTCCTTTGGCATCAACATCAACAGCGCATCTTGGATGGCAAAGGTGCGGAAGCTAGCCAGCATCTTTCCCTTAGGATCACAATGTGCGCCCCAGCGCCATTGGTTGGCTTCGAGTGAGCTGATATCTGTGGTCACTTGGCCATGGATAAAACTGCGGCCCTGTTCGCCAACCACTTTGATAAGGCCTAGGTGGGATAAGTTGGCGAGCATAAGTGGAGGCGTGGAGGCGTCCAGATCCCAATTGGGTGTCGAAACTGCAATAGTCATAGCGAGATCCTGAAAATGAAGGCGATGCAAGAGGCTTGATTGTAGCGGAATTCCTCTGGCCTCAAAAGCATAAGGCGCACATATCTTAAATGAAATGTGCGCCTTAGATGGGGGCAAACCTTAGCGGTTTAGGCTTTAGAACAACACGCGAGTACGCAGTGTGCCTTCAATGGCTTTAAGCTCAACCAAGGCTTCTTCTGCTTGGTGAGTGTCGACTTCCATTACCACATAACCGATTTCTGCCGTTGTTTGCAGATACTGAGCGGCAATGTTAATGCCTTTTTCAGAGAAGGCTTTGTTGATTTTGATCAGCACGCCTGGACGATTTTGGTGGATATGCAGTAGGCGTGAGGTACCTTTATGCATTGGCAGAGACACTTCAGGGAAGTTAACCGCAGATACGGTTGAACCGTTATCTGAGTATTTGGCTAATTTGCCTGCCACTTCGATACCGATATTTTCCTGTGCTTCGGCGGTGCTACCACCCACATGTGGCGTGAGTAGCACATTATCTAAACCGCGTAATGGGCTGATAAATTCATCATCATTCGATTGTGGCTCAATGGGGAAAACGTCAATCGCCGCGCCCGCAAGGTGACGCTCTTTGAGTGCCACCGTGAGCGCATCGATATCGACCACAGTACCGCGGGAAGCGTTGATAAAGATGCTGCCTTTACGCATAGCGGCGAATTCGGCAGTACTTATCATGTCTTTGGTTTGCGGCGTTTCAGGCACGTGCAAGCTTACTACATCGGACTGTGCCAGCAATTGCTCCATTGAATGGATTTGCTGGGCATTACCCAATGGCAATTTGTCTTCGATATCGAAGAACACCACACGCATGCCTAAGGTTTCTGCCAGGATCCCCAGCTGAGTTCCAATATGGCCATAGCCTATCACGCCTAAAGTTTTGCCACGGACTTCGTAACTGCCTGCGGCAGTTTTCATCCAACCACCACGATGGGCGATAGCGTTACGTTCAGGAATACCGCGCATCAGCATAATAATTTCGCCTAATACCAGTTCAGCTACGCTGCGGGTATTAGAGAATGGTGCGTTAAAAACGGGGATACCGAGGGATTCGGCGGTCGCCAGATCCACTTGGTTAGTGCCGATACAGAAACAACCAATCGCAATTAATTTTTCGGCACGTTTTAATACATCGGCGGTGAGTTGGGTACGGGAACGAATACCAACAAAATGAGCATCTTTGATGGATTCGTGCAGGGCTTCATCACCTAACGAGGCTTTGTGATACTCAATATTGGTGTATCCCGCGCGTTCAAACACATCTACCGCAGATTGGTGGACGCCTTCCAACAACAGGATTTTGATCTTATCCTTGTCAAGCGAATGTTTCGCCATGATATGGGTACCCTCTAATTAATTGAAGTGGTTCTTGTATGTTATGCTGACAACCTTGGCTCATCAAAGTAGCACTTTTTTTGCTCACTGTGGAGGGCTAGATGGCTAAAGTTAATATTCTAAAATTAGAACAATATCGCATAAGAGGAAGAAACATTGAATAATAAAATCGCTTGGTGCGGTATTTACCTCTCAGTTTTAGTCTGGTCGGCGATAAAACCTGCAGATACTTTCACTTGGTGGCTTGAAGCTTTACCTGCATTAGTGGCGGTTCCGCTATTATTTTTTACCCGCAAACGTTTTGAGCTAACCCCAATAGTGTATTTTTTAGTACTTGTACATTGTTGTGTGCTGTTTGTCGGTGCGCACTATACCTATGCTGAAGTGCCATTATTTGACACCATTGCCCAATGGATGGGCAGTGAACGTAACAATTACGACAAGGTCGGGCATTTCGCTCAAGGCTTTATTCCTGCCATGTTGGCCCGTGAGATTATGTTACGCAATCAAGCCGTCAAACCCGGCGCTTGGTGCGCTTTTTTGGTCACTTGTTTTGTACTCGCTTTCAGTGCTTTCTATGAGCTTATAGAGTGGTGGGTGGCCGCTGCAACGGGCGAAGGTGCTGAGGCATTCTTAGGCACACAAGGTTACGTGTGGGATACCCAATCGGATATGTTTTTAGCCTTAATTGGGGCCATTGTCGCGCTACTCAGTTTATCCCGTGTGCAGGATAAGCAAATCGCTAAACTCTTGACTCAGGCCTAATCGTAGTCTTGAGAGCATTCAATCCCCTTTGAATGACATTCAAAGGGGATTTTTATTCCCCAAAATGTCATTTTTCGGTGTTAATTTTGTGTTTAAACTTTCGATTGATGTTTCCATTAACTAAGGTATAAAGACGAGTGTGATCTCCATCTCGTTTAGTATTAATTGCTAGCAATGAAATACTATTTAGGGAGTTAGTCGAATTTACTACATATAAATAGAGGTTATTAGTACATTTGGGTGATGGCATTCATACGGTAACTAGTCAAAATGGGCTATGTTAATGAGATGTATGCTGAGATTTAGGCAGATTTCATTAAGCCGGATAAAAAGATAATGGAATACTTTTCAGGGAGAAGAGTAAATTGGGTACTATCAATGAGTTAGTATTTTTACATCAAGTGGCGGCGCCTTGCCATTTAGCGATACTTGCTGAATCTATCGGATTGAAAACACGGATCGTTAAACATGCCTCAGCGTTAGAGTTAGATTTAGAAAAAGGGCATCGCAGCTTTTGTTTAATCGCCCAGAAAGGTGCGGCCTTAGATAATAAAGGGATCCCTTTGCTGGCATCTCGTCTTGTCCCCCATATTCCTGTGGCTCTGTATCAAGTTGAGCGCAATTCCTTAGATCAAGAGTCAGCTATGCTGCTTGGCATACGCGGACTACTGTTTACTGACCAGCGTATGGATTTGATGTTGACCGGATTGCGTAAAATGGTTGCCGATGAGCTTTGGTACGATAGAACTTTGCTCAGTAAGATGTTTCGTCGCGTGGTGCAAAAGTTGGATGGACAACATGATATGCCTGCCGACACTGTGGCCATGCTGCAAGCTCTTACCTCTAGAGAAAGAACCATCATTCAATTCGTTTCCAGCGGCGCGAGAAATAAGGAAATTGCCCATCGTCTTTGCATCAGTGAGCACACGGTAAAGGCGCATATTTCATCGATTTTCCGTAAAACCCAGTCACGAAATCGTGTCGAGTTATTAAGATGGGCTCAGACCTATCAAACCCATTTTGAGTTTTGTAGTTAAGCCTTTGTTGATTGGTATCTTGTTTGAAAGCGAGCGGGTGCGTGGTGTGATACCCAAACGATAAGACGAATAACGATGTACTTTTGCGTGTGATAGGCAAATAAAAACGGGAACATTATCAATGTTCCCGTTTTTATTTAGTCGCCTTCAACTTGAAGGCGACTCATATTTAAAGATTAGTACTGCACAACAGTCGCAACGTTCATATCACCATTTTGGGTTACGCTGATGCTGTTGTTGTTACCCGCTTGTGAGCCTAATACTAAGTTGTCATTACCTGTTTGGGAGATCATTAGGCTGTTGTTGTCACCACTCACGCCAAATGAGTTGGCAGCAAATGAACTACCGCTATCACCACCGACCCAGTTGCCGTTACCCGCTTGAGTGATTTCTGCTGAGTTTTCATCACCTTCGATGATTAAATCGATAAGGTTCAGATCGCCACGGTGTTGCAGTGCAGTTACATCGGCGTTGTTACCTGTTACGCTAATGATGGTCTCGTTTTGATCACCATCTTGCTCAACATCCACTTCGTTGTCGCTACCCACGGCATCCACATAAGCGAAGTTCGCATCACCTTCTTGGCTGATTTCGATGCTGTTGTCTTCACCTGTTGCGAAGGCAACCAGCTCGTTGTTATCACCTTTAGAAGATAAGTCGAAGTCGTTGTCAGTACCGTAAGCGCCAAAGGTTGCGAAGTTAGCATCACCACGTTGTTTTAAGTCAACGTCGTTGCTATCGCCCCATACTTGGAACTCTGCACCGTTGCTGTCGCCTTTTTGCTTGATGGCAATATCATTATCATCACCTTGAATATCAGCAACTAAAGAATCACCAACTGTGTTACTATCACCATCTTGAGCGATGTCGATAGTGTTATCATCACCCGTAGTCATAGAGAGGTAAGCAATGTTATTGCTGCCTTCTTGCTTCATGCTGATATCGTTTTCGCTACCGGCTAAGGCGTAAACAAAGCCAGTGTGGTTATCACCTTTTTGGTAGATATCAACACTGTTGTCGTTACCAGCGATGCCTTTGGCTGCACCAAAGTTATTGTTACCAATTTGTTCAACTGATACGTCGTTGTTGTTACCCACGTTGGCAGTCAGATCGAGTGCAATTAGACCCGCTTGGTTGCTGTTACCGTATTGTTTGATATCACCGTCGTTGTTGTCGCCTTGAACACGGAATACGGCAAGGTTTTCATCACCTTCTTGCTCAACAAATGCACTGTTTTCTGTGCCAGTGATTTCAACATAGCTTTCGTTCAGCTCACCTAATTGGCTAACTGAAACAAGGTTGTCGTTGCCCACGACATCGTTGCTGCTTTGGTTGAAGAAGCCGTCTTGAGTCACTTCAACTTCGTTATTATTGCCTTTCACATCAACAGAGGCTACGTGCCAATCTGTTTGTTGGCTAACAGTCACTTTGTTAGCATCGCCAGTTGAGTTGACTTGTGCTTCATGCCACACACCGTCTTGTAATACGGTGGCAACTTGGTCGTTACCCGTTTGGGTTACTGCTGCTGCGTTAATGACACCAGTTTGAGCGACTAAGGTATCTTGACCTTGGCCTGTTTGCTCAACGCTGATTTCGTTGACTGTGCTTGCTGCTAGCGCATTACCACTTAATCCCGCAGTAATGGCTAATGCAATCAATGACATTTTAGCTTGTGATTTCATGTGACTCTCCCTGTTTAATACTGAGTTATTGAGATTGCGGCACCGTCCGCAATCTGTTGAATCGAAAAATTGCCGCTTCCTAGCTGGTTCAATTGCACCAGGTTGTCATTACCAATCTGGGTAATCGAAGCCATATTTTTAGTGCCGACTTGTCGTAGTTGGACTTCATTATTGGTTCCAATCTGTGTCACAAGCGATACGTTATCGTTACCCGCTTGCGTCACATAGGCGCTGTTATCGTTCCCTGATTGAAACACTATCCCTTGGTTTGCCGTGCCTTGCTGCACTAGGTCGATAAGATTATCGCGCCCTGAACGCTCAATTAGCGCCTGCAGTGTGACGGGCAATTCACTGACATCTGCCGCATGGGATGATGTCAGGCAACTACATATCAAGAGCAGCAGTACCAAAAAGCGTGTTAATGGATTTGGCACAAGTGACTCCTTGCATGTATTGGTGTTTTGGTCAGAGCACAGACTCTTTCCAACTCAGGCATCAAGGTACGAGCCATAGTGCTTAGAGACAATTGGCCAAAAGGGTATTTATTTTTGAGGTGTAATTTAAATGCTAACCAGATTAACTTTTGTTAATTCCATGAATATCTTGTTTTTTGTCGATAAAACCCTGCGTTTAGGCGGTATTTACCTCACCGAGTTGGTCTAGTAGTTAAGTTGTATTTAGCGTGCAGCGTCTTTTTTAAATTGAAACATTATGGCAACAATTTGCAGGCAAACATGCTGGAAATTCGTCGTTTTTATCCATCTCACTTTGAATGGTGGCTGCGTAATTGCCGTTCCAGAATTTCAACGTAAAGGACTATAGGAAGCTTAAGTATGTCAATAAAACTCTCACCATTGGCGTTAGCAATTGCAGGGGCGATGACGTTGTCAGCGGTGCCTGCAATGGCAAAAGATGCACCAGTCTATGAAAAAGACGCCATCCTTGTGGTGTACAAAGATAATGTGACTAAAGCCGAACGTGCAGCAGCACAGCGTTTAGTTCGCGGCACCTTAACCGATGCAAATGCTGATGGCGTAGACGATAAATTCCAGCATTTACTCAATGGTAAACTTACCCGTTTAGCCCTGCGTAAAGGCGCTAATATTGAAGATGCGATTAAGGTGATTAGTCGTCATCCAGCGGTAAAATATGCAGAACCCAACTACATTCTTAAGGCGATAGGTACGCCCGATGATCCAAGCTTTGCTAGCCTGTGGGGCATGAACAACACTGGCCAAAATGGCGGTAGTGCCGATGCAGATATCGACGCGCCAGAGGCTTGGGAAATAACCACGGGTAGCTCGGATGTGGTGATTGGGGTTATCGATACTGGGGTTGATTACAATCACCCAGATTTGCAAGCCAACATGTGGGTTAACGCTGGCGAAATTCCAGGTAATGGTATCGATGACGATGGTAACGGCGTGATCGATGATATTCACGGTTACAGTGCGGTAAATGATAACGGTAACCCAATGGATGGTAATGGTCACGGTACTCACGTATCTGGCACTATTGGTGCTAAAGGCAACAATGGTGTGGGTGTCGTTGGGGTGAACTGGGACGTTAAAATTGCCGCCTGTCAGTTCCTTGATGCCGATGGTTATGGTTCTACAGCTGGCGCTATTGCATGTTTAGATTACTTTACGGATCTGAAGGTTAACCATGGCGTGGATATCAAAGCCACCAACAACTCTTGGGGCGGCGGTAGCTTTAGCCAAGCCTTAAAAGATGCGATTGAAGCGGGTGGTGAAGCAGGCATTTTATTCGTTGCAGCAGCGGGTAATGACGCGGTCGATAACGATGCGAGCCCACATTATCCCTCAAGCTACGATTCTGACGTTGTCCTCTCGATTGCAAGTACGGATCGTAATGACCGTATGTCAGACTTCTCACAATGGGGTTTAACTAGCGTCGATATGGGAGCACCAGGCTCCGCGATTCTCTCTACTGTTCCAGGTGGTGGTTACGCGACGTATTCTGGTACCTCTATGGCTACTCCACATGTCACGGGCGCCGCAGCTCTGGTGTGGTCATTAAATCCAGATCTCTCACCAGTAGAAATGAAATCCTTACTGATGGCATCAGGTGATGCTAATGCAGATTTAACGGGTAAAACCGTGGCTGGTACTCGCCTCAATGTGGCTAACGCACTCGAGCAGGCTAACCCATCTCCTAGCTACAAGTTTACCGTATCGCCAGTATCACAATCTGTCGAAGCGGGTAGCACTGCAAGCTATAACTTTAGTGTTGGTAGCGTTGCAGGATGGGAAGGCGATGTAGCTCTTTCTGTCTCGGTTTCTCCAGCGCTAGAAGGTGTGTCCTTATCAGCCTCAACTGTTTCAGCTGGTGGTTCATTTACCTTAGATGTTGCGACAACGGCGCAAACAGCTTGGGGTGATTACAGCATTACAGTAACAGGTACCGATGGCACTATTGAAAAGGCTAAAGTCGTTTCACTGAATGTGTTCCCTCAAGGATTAAATGACTTTACCTATGGCAATGAGAATGCTGTTGCTATCCCTGATAACAATGCTAGTGGTATTGTGAGCACGATTGAAGTTACTGATGATGTGCAGATTTTTGGCGTGACCGCCGATGTCAATATCAGCCACACTTGGATTGGTGACTTACGCGTTGTGTTAACTTCTCCAGCAGGTACTGAAGTGGTTCTACATAACCGTGATGGCGGCAGCGCTGACAACATTGTTAAGAGCTGGGACTTAAGCGCGTTTGATGGTGAAAACGCACGGGGTACTTGGTCATTATCAGTAGATGACAATGCAGCGGCTGACACTGGTACTCTTAATAACTGGGGCTTAGTGATCAGCGGCTTAGGCGAAGCATCTCCAGCGGCACCAGTGGCGGGCTTCGAGTATGCAGTTGAAGGTTTAAGTGTCGCCTTTACTAACACTAGTACCGATGCGAACGATGATATCGTGAGCTACAGCTGGGATTTTGGTGATGGTTCAACTTCAACTGAAATGAACCCTAGCCATGTATTTGCTGCGGCAGGTACTTACACTGTGGCCCTCACTGTGACTGACTCAATGGAACACAGCAATACTGTGACCATGGAAGTTCAAGTTTATGAGCATAGTATCAACGCATCCGTCACTCGCGCATTGGTATCACGCCGTGGTAGCGCTATGGTAGATATTGAATGGGATAGTGCATTAGGCGAAAGTGTTGCTCTATACCGTGACGGTCAGTTAGTGGTGACAACAGAGAACGATGGCAACTATCGTGATCGCTTCACTACATCTGCATCAAGTGTGACTTATCAAGTATGTGAAACCACTGGAACCTTATGTTCTGCACCAGTAGTAGCACAATTCTAATGTAGTCCTTAAAAATGAAGGCGACCGAAAGGTCGCCTTTTTGCTTTCAACCCCTAAACTAGCTGTTTAGTCGGTAGTTACCATTTACGTTTAATGCTCAACTAATGCGTGTCATTTTTTTTGGGGTTCTTCGTGTTCTACATCGGCATTTATTTGGGTTTTTCTATCCGATAATTGCTGTATAAGTTGGCTATTGATTGTGGTGAGTTTATCAAAATGATCATTAATCTTACTCAGTTGCTTTAAATAATCGGGATCACTTTTGTCTTTATTTTGCCAATATCGCTGCCGTTCTAGTTTCTGTAATTCACTGGCCCTTAGGATTTCAAAATAGCTATTCTCTTGTTTTAGGCTATAGATTTCACCGTCGAGTAATTGCAGCAGTTTCTTTGGGGGTAAGGAGTGATTATTTAACAAAGCTTGCAATGGGTCTACTTTGGTTTCACGTTTATCCGAATCAATTTCGTTGCTAATACCCAACTGATATTCAATTTTATGCTGACTGTATTCCTGCGGACAGGCGATTTGGCTAAAGATGACTTTATCGCCTTTGCGACATTTATAGACGGTATTTGCGAGCGCCGTGAGAGGCAAAAGCATACAAATAAGAGTCACTATGAGTCTTGCCATTCGACGACAAATCCTTTGTATACGCAATGAATGAAATTATCACAATGGGTATTAAGCTAGAGTTAAATGGAGTTGTCTCACTTATCTCCCTTTAAACTTTAGCAGTTATAAATCCATGTAGTATAAACATATGTTACTTAACGTTAACATTGGTGAGTACTATGGCGTAAGTGAAAGAATAAAACCAGTTTTTTGACACTGGAATTTATTTGACGCTTCACTGGAACGCCAGCAATACCAGCGTTCTGAGGTAATAAAAAAGGAGCCTAAGCTCCTTTTCTCAAATCTTAAATAGATGTTTAGCGATCAAAGCGCAGATTATCAATAAGACGCGCTTTACCTAAGTAAGCGGCCGCCAAAATCACCAGGGCTTGGTCCGTAGCTTCCGCATGGGCCAGCGTGGTGGCATGGCGAACTTCTAAATAATCCGGTGTAAAGCCTGCGGCGATAAGGCTCGCTTTGGCTTCCGCGGTGACTTGTTCGATACTCACGCCTTGCTTGATCCCTTGTGCCATGGCATCGATGGCCTTTTTCAGCGCGGGCGCTGCGGCTTTTTCTTCCGCCGTCAGGTAGCCATTGCGTGAACTCATGGCTAAACCAGAGGCTTCACGAATGGTATCAATGCCAATTATTTCAATCGGCAGCGACAAATCCTCAACCATAGTGCGGATCACTAACAGTTGTTGATAATCCTTGTTGCCAAAAAACGCGACATCGGGCTGCACTATGTTGAACAGTTTACAAACGATGGTCGCGACGCCACGGAAGTGGCCGGGACGACTGGCACCGCAGAGCACATCGGAGATCCCTGGGACTTCAACATAGGTTTGCTGCGCTAACCCTTTGGGGTAAATAATCGCCGGTGTTGGGGTAAACAACAGCTCGGCGCCCGCTGCGGTTAAGGCTTGGCTATCGGCCTCTAAGGTGCGCGGGTAGGCATCGAGATCTTCATTTTGCCCAAACTGCATGGGATTGACGAAGATAGACACGACTACATGATCGCATTTCTTCGCCGCTTCTTTCACTAAGGTGATGTGTCCCTGATGGAGATTGCCCATGGTCGGCACAAAGGCGACAGTCTCGCCCTTGGCACGCCATGCTCGCACTTGAGTACGAATATCATCGATATGGGCGCTAGTGATCATTAACTCTTACCTTGCTAAAACCTAAAATGAGTAGTCTGTGTGCTTAGCACTATTTAGCTTAATGAGTGCTAGCACGCTTAGTTGAACGTGTGATCTGCACTCGGGAAGGTGCCATTGGCCACTTCTTCAATATATGCGCGAACCGCCGAGCGGATTTCGCCCGTTTGCTTGAGGTAGTTCTTTGAAAAACGTGGAATATAACCACTCGAAATACCAAGCACGTCGTGCATCACCAGAATCTGACCATCGGTGCTGGCGCCCGCGCCAATGCCAATTACAGGGATAGTTAATGCTTGAGTAATGGCGGTAGCAAGCGATGCTGGAATACATTCAACCACTAACAGCTGCGCGCCTGCCGCCTCTAAGGCCTTGGCTTCATCGAGAATGCGCTGAGCATTTTCAGCATCGCGGCCCTGCACTTTAAAACCGCCAAAAACGTGTACAGATTGCGGGGTGAGGCCCAAGTGGGCGCAGACAGGAATACCGCGCTCGGTCAGTTTAGTAACCGTTTCGAGTAACCAGTGACCGCCTTCCAGCTTGACCATATTAGCACCCGCCTGCATTAGTGCGGTGGCGTTTTCCATGGTTTGTTCTGGCGTGGCGTAACTCATAAACGGCATATCGGCGATCAGCAGTGATCGCTCGATACCGCGACGCACACAACGAGTGTGATAGGCGATTTCGGCTGTCGTGACGGGCAGCGTATCATCGTGGCCTTGCAGAACCATTCCCAAAGAATCGCCGACCAGTAGCACATCGATGCCTTCGCCGTCGAACGCGCTGGCAAAGCTGGCATCATAGGCTGTCAGAGCGGTGAATTTTCTACCTTCCTGTTTGTATTTCAACAGGGTTGAGCTAGTAACTTTAGACATATGGGTGATCTTCAAACCAAATGGAAGTGGTGTTATAAGCTAACTGGGGGCTGACTTCAATGATCATTGCCCAGTAGTTGTAACTCGGCCAAGAATTTTTCACTGATAAGGCTGTGTAGCGGCGTTTTACAGGGCAACACGAGATCGGGCGCAATGGCAGCTAAAGGAACTAGCACAAAGCTACGTTCTTTCATGCCGTAGTGCGGCACTTTGAGTCTGGGCTCATCGATAATGGCGTTGTCATACAAGAGTAAGTCTAGATCTAATGTTCTGGGCCCCCAACGCTCTTGGCGTACACGGCCTTGGGTATTTTCAATGTGTTGCAGTGCATCTAATAAGGCCAGCGGGGCCAGCTGAGTTTCAAAGCCAGCGACAGCATTGATATAGTCAGGTTGCACAACCTCACCCATTGGCGTTGAACGGTAATAGGGAGATACCCTAAGACTTTGATTTTCAGCCAAGGTGGACAAGGCCGCTACGGCATTGTCCAGCTGTGCTTGGGGATCTTCAAGATTCGCTCCAAGGGCGACAAACACTTGAGTCATTATTCTTCGGCTTTGGCTGCACTTGGGCGGCGACGGCGACGCTGAGGTGAATTGCGATTACGGCTGCTCGAGGCTTTATTACCGCTGCGGGCAATCGCCAAACGCTCGGTTTCATCCGCTTCAACAAACTGTTGCCACCAGGCTGCACTCTTGGCCAGATTGCCCCCTTCGACTTCGCCACGCAGTAACAGTAAGTCGTATGCCGCTCTAAACTTCGGATGCTCTAACAGTTTAAAGGCGCGCGTGCCTTGGCTGCGCTCAAAGCGAAGTTGTAGTTGCCAGATATCCTTGGCTGGTGTGCTAAAGCGGCGAGGAATACTAATGGTTTGGCATTGCTGCTCCATCACATCGCCCATGGCGGCGAAAAAAGCATCGTATAAAGTAAGGCCACTTTCAACGGCAATATCTTCGGCGCGTTGGCGCAGTGGATACCAGAGAATCGCCGCATAGAAAAACGATGGCGTGACGGGCTTATCTTCATTAACGCGATCATCCGTACTCTTCATGATGGCTTGCACCATCTTCATTGCCGGACCTTTAGGCGCTTCTTTTAATAGGGCGTCAACCTGAGGAAATAGGGGCGCAAACAGTTTATATTCCTGCATCATTTCAAAGTTTGCCATGGCTTTGCCGGCGAAGAAGAGTTTGAGCACTTCTTCATACATGCGGGCGGCAGGAATATCTTTGAGCAGTGGTGCTAACTGTTTGATTGGTTTAGCAGTTACTTCATCGATTGTCATGCTGAGCTTAGTGGCAAAACGCACGGCTCTGAGCATACGCACTGGATCTTCGCGGTAACGGGTTTCGGGATCGCCAATCAGTTTTAAGGTTCCAGCCTTAAGATCTTCCATCCCACCGCCATAACTGCGGATAGAGTAGTCGCTAATATCGTAGTAAAGGGCGTTAACGGTAAAATCGCGGCGCTCGGCGTCTTCGTCGATTTCTCCGTACACGTTATCCCTGAGCAAACGCCCTTCGGCATTGGCTTTGGAAATCTTTTCATTGCTTTCACCGTGGTGGCCACGGAAAGTCGCCACTTCAATCACATCGCGGCCAAACACAATATGGGCAAGGCGGAATCGACGACCAACAACACGGCAATTACGGAACAGTTTTTTGATTTCTTCCGGCGTTGCATTGGTAACTACGTCAAAATCTTTCGGTTCAAGCCCAAGGAGCAAATCCCGTACACCCCCGCCCACTAAATAGGCTTGGAAACCAGCTTTATTCAGTCGATATAGTACCTTAAGCGCATTTTCACTGATCTGCTTGCGGGAAATGGTGTGCGCATCCCGAGGCACGATCGCCAAGCTTAAGCCGCCTGAAGTAAGTTCTGGCGTTTGGGGTTCAATCTGAGCTGGAGTTGGAGCGGTCGTTTTAGGCGCGTCTTCAAATAGCTGCTTGCAGAATTGGCTAATACGGCGAAAAATGGGACACCTCGGAATGTATCTGTTATGTGATTAAAAATCTGGCGGCTATGATATACCAATTGCGTCCCGATGGGTATATCGCGATTTTTGAGCTATGCCACGACTTAGCGCTGATAACATGATGCTTTTAGGTCGAGAACTTGCCCGTCAGGCTTTAAGGGGCGATCAGGATTTCCCGCTGTTTAGGGATTGCCGACAATTGAAACTGGGCCACTGCCTGGGCCAGCATTTGCGGCGCAGTTGTGAGCTCTACCGGTGCTTGGCCCAAAAAGGCGAGGGCTGCATTGAGACTCGCTTGCGGATGCTGTTTATCGATAGCCTGCGCGTGATTTTGTTTTGACAGCTTAAAACCCGGACTTAAACTGGCGAGCGGTAAGTGCAACCACTGCGGCGCAGTTAGACCAAAGGTTTGATATAAGCTTAATTGGCGACAACTGGCTTCGATTAAATCGTAGCCCCGCACCACCTCGGTAATGCCTTGGTAGGCGTCATCCAGCACTACGGCGAGTTGATAGGCATAAAGTCCATCACTACGTTTGATAATAAAATCTTCAGCAGCAAAGGCCCGATCTACAATCACTTTTCCCATCAGGTTATCGGTAAACTCGGCCACTTGAGCGCGATTAACTAGCCGAACCGCACCACTGTGATGTGGCGTGGCTAACCGATGGCAGCGGCCATCGTAAATCCCACCCATGGCTTGAATCTGTTTGCGACTGCACTGGCAGAAGTAGGCGTTATCCTCAGCGAGTAACTCATCGAGTTTGGCCTGATAGGCCTCGGTGCGCGCACTCTGGTACAGCACCGCATCGTCCCATTCGAAACCATAAGCCTCTAAGGTGCGTAAAATATCATCGGCGGCGCCTGCAACTTCCCTAGGTGGATCAATATCCTCAACGCGTATTAACCACTTTCCTCCCTCTGAGCGCGCCCGCAGATAACTACCAAGGGCGGCGACTAGCGAGCCAAAATGCAATGCTCCTGAGGGCGAAGGCGCAAAACGGCCAACATAAGGATGTAAAGCGGAAGTGTTGAAAGAGTGAGTCGCCATCATAGGAATTTGCAGGAATAACCAGTCAAAGTGGCTGTATTTTAGGGGGATACTAACAAAAAAGCGAAGTGAAACGAGAGGATGTTTATGCAAGATGCACAAACAAGTAGGCGGGGAACTCCCCGCCTAGGATGGCCGATTAACCCGCCATTTGCTTCTCTTTGATCTCTGCAAGCGTTTTACAGTCGATACACTGATCGGCTGTTGGACGCGCTTCGAGACGGCGAATGCCGATTTCGATACCGCAAGAATCGCAGAAGCCAAAATCGTCTTCTTCGATTTTCTGGAGAGTTTTTTCGATCTTCTTGATCAGTTTACGTTCTCGGTCACGCGCACGTAATTCGAGACTGAACTCTTCTTCTTGCGCTGCACGGTCTACAGGATCGGGAAAGTTTGCTGCTTCATCCTGCATATGACTCAGAGTACGGTCGACCTCCTCACGCAACTGATTGCGCCAAGCTTCAAGAATGATCTTGAAGTGACCCAGTTGCTTAGCGTTCATATACTCCTCACCGGGTTTTTCCTGGTAGGGACTTACACCTGCGATAGCGAGTACGCCAAGTTTTTTGGTGCCTTCAGGCATAACGCATCTCCTGTCATCATTTGCGTTTGTAGGGCGTCCTTAAGAACGGCCGCTATCTATATCAGAATCTTTACAACGAGGCAAATTTTTCGTTTCACCTTGACAGAATTTTTTGACTGCCTTCGCTAATTGAAATGAAAAAGTATTTTACTCAATCTTAACATCATACTCGGACTGGGCATGATTGGGCCAGATGTATCTCATCGGGGGATATTTCGCAGCGATACGCTAGTACTTCTACACCTGATAAAATAGCTTTTTTCAATAGGTTAGAATACTCAGGGTCAATGTGTGCCGCTGGTGCCACACTCATAATGTCAGTATGTTGCACCACAAATAGCAAGACGGCTCTGTGCCCAAGGCTGGCCATGTGCATTAATTCCCGTAGATGTTTTTGGCCGCGAAGACTCACAGCATCGGGGAAATAACCTTGGCCATCCTCGAGCAAAGTACAACTTTTGACTTCTATATAACAGGCGGGTTTTTGAGCAGCCTCAAGCAAGATATCGATGCGGCTATTTTCATCGCCGTACTTCACTTCGCGGCTTAAGCTGTCGTAACCTTTAAGTTCAGTGATAATACCTTTATTAAGTGCCTCCTCGACTAGGGCGTTGGCATTGCCCGAATGAATGCCGATAAGGCCACCCGTTGGCGTGGTCATCAACTCCCATGTATGGGCATATTTACGTTTAGGATTGTTAGACGTGGAAAACCACACGGTTTCACCGGGGAACAGGCAGTTACGCATTGAACCGGTATTGGGGCAATGCAGGGTGATTTCACTGCCGTCTTCGAGTTGGACATCGGCGAGAAAACGTTTGTAGCGCTTAAGTAGCTTTCCCGATTTCAGTGCTGGAGTAAAGTGCATGTGATCCCTGTAGCTAGTTGATTCTGGCGCCAAAGACTAACAAATTTCGCAAATGTTTACAGATTTTACCTCGGTAACTTAGGCCGATGGCTTTCAGTCCTGGGCCACTGGCAGTAAACTGCCGCCAACCCCGTTGTACTATGTATACCCCAAAAGCCTGAGGATGCCGGACGTCTCACCTCAACTTGCATGGGTATAAGAGCAAGAACAAATTAAAATAAGGACCCCTCATGAGTGAACTTAAAGTGACTGAAGTGATGAGAGTTGAGTTAACCAAAGATGCCCCCGCAGCCCATTGGGGCAAAGCCGATGTGACCTTCAATGCCGAAGGCGCATTAGTCCACTTAGGTGGCGGCGATGAGCTACGCCAAATTCAAATGGCGGCGCGTAAATTACGTAATCAAGGGATTAATACCGTCGCATTGGTGGGTTCTCTTTGGGATCTAAATAGCCAATGGGTCTTCGCCCAAGGGTTTGCCACAGCTAAGCCCGGTTACAAGATCCAATGGTGCGGCGATGAAGCTGTTCAAGCCGAATTACAACGTCGCTTAGACGTGGCGACATTTGCCCGTCAACTGATCAACGATACCCCTGAAAATCTGTCTCCTGTGAAACTGGCGCAGCAAGCGGCCAAATGGTTAGCCGAACTCGGTGGTGCCAAGGTCAGTTACCGTATTATTGAAGGTGAAGCATTATTAGCAGAGCAATGGATTGGTATTCATGCTGTAGGTCGCGGCAGTGAGCGTCCACCTGCAATGTTAGAGCTAGACTTTAACCCGCTGTCAGCCGATGCCCCAGTATCTGTTGCCTTAGTCGGTAAAGGGATTACCTTCGACTCCGGCGGTTACAGCATTAAAGCTTCTGAAGGCATGCTGGGCATGAAGTGTGATATGGGCGGCGCCGCCACTGTTACTGCCGCTTTAGGTTTAGCGATTAAATCGGGCCTGAACAAACGCGTTAAATTATTCCTCTGCTGCGCTGAAAACCTGATCAGCGGCCGTGCCTATAAGCTGGGTGATATCCTCACCTACAAAAATGGCGTCACAGTTGAAGTGGTTAACACCGATGCCGAAGGGCGCTTAGTGCTGGCCGATGGTCTGCAAGCGGCTTCTGCGACGGGTGCTCCTTTTATTATCGATGCAGCAACCTTAACTGGCGCAGCTGTGATGGCGGTGGGCTCTAACTACAACGCGATTTTTTCGCCACAGACAGAAGTGTTACAACTGGCGCAACAAAAAGCTTCGACAGTAGCTGAGCGTGTATGGCCATTGCCACTGGATCCTTGGCATAAAGACATGTGTCCATCGGCCTATGCTGACACGGCAAACAGCCGCCCAGTGAAGGGCGGTGGTGCGGGCGGTGCCTCGAATGCGGCCGGCTTCCTGTGGCGTTTCGTTTCGCCAGAAGCCAAGTGGCTACACGTGGATTTAGCGGCCGCCTTCGAAGATTCGGCTTCTGCACTATGGGGCGCTGGCGCGACCACCCACGGCGTGCTGACCATCAGCGAGCTGATTAAAGGCTAAGATTGCTTTCGCGACTGAGTTTGCCTTTGCGGCTAAGCTTGCAAGTAAAGCTTCTTATTGTATTAAAACCGTCTTCGGGCGGTTTTTTATTGCATAAAATTAAAGCGTGGGCAGTATGAGTCTTTATATGTTTATTTTATGATTCAGCGTATTAGCGGTTGGCTATGGTTATGGCCACAGCTAGGGCCTGGGCTATTTATCGGGATGACTATGCTAAGGATACGTAAAGCAACGCAATTAGATGCTAAGGCTTGCTGGGACATTCGCAATGCGGCGATTAATAAAGGCTGCGCCGGATTTTATGCTCAAGATGACTTGCAGATTTGGATGCAGGGCGAATTGACCGAATCTTTTCGTCGTATGGTGGGCGCACATTTTTATGTGGCTGAAATCCTTGATGATGAAACTCAAGAAGGCACTTTGGTTGGTACCATCATGCTGGATGAACCCTATGCTCAGGTCGAGGCGCTGTTCGTTGCTCCCGAGGCGATGGGCTTAGGTGTCGGCAAGTCGTTACTGCAATTTATTGAAACAAAAGCCTTTAACTTAGGCATCGCCCAATTGCGATTAGAATCTACTTTAAATGCGGTCGAATTTTATCGCCACTGCGGTTTCGGCGGTGAAGGTTTTGAGGAGGAGTCTATCTATTGCTCACCCCGCGGTATCGCCTTGGAATGTATGGTGATGTATAAAAATCTGGTTTGCTAGGGCGCAGCAAAAAAACGCTGCTGCTAGAATCTAGGGCGTTGCTTCGCAACTGCGAGAGCGCTTCGCTGCTAGAAGCTATTTGGTTCAGCGTTGCTGACATACCCAAGGGAATCAACAGATCAAGCATTGAAGTGGAATTAACTGCTAAGACTTAACGCTGAATGGGGTTGCGTGGTTGCTGACATACTCAAGGGAATCAACAGATCAAGCATGGATGTGGAATTAACAGCTAAGACTTAACGCTGAATGGGGTTGCTGGCATACCCAAGGGAATCAACAGATCAAGCATGGATGTGGAGTTAACAGCTCAAAATTGTTTTGAAGGTTGCTGACATACTCAAGGGAATCAACAGATCAAGATGGGGGAATTAACTCCCAAGAGTATGCCAACTATCGTTCTTTCGCCTGAAATCCCGATGCCAATAAGATTAACTTCAATGGCTTAAATCAAACTTAATCTATTGCTCAAAAAGGCTTTATTTCATTAGCCTTTAGTCAAACGTTAACGCTATCTCAGTTCGCCTGCGGACTATTAAGCTGTTGGCGTTTTTCCATCAAATCTTTAATCAGCGGTGTAAGGATCAGCTCCATTGCGAGGGACATTTTGCCACCCGGCACCACCAAGGTGTTAACCCGTGACATAAAGGAGCCTTGGATCATGCTCAAATAATAGGGGAAGTCGACGTTGTTGATGCCGCGAAAACGGATCACTACAAAGCTTTCATCAAGGCTCGGAATATCCTTGGCGCTGAAGGGGTTAGAGGTATCTACCGTCGGCACCCGTTGGAAGTTGATATGGGTGCGCGAAAATTGCGGCGTCATATGCTTAATATAATCGTCCATACTGCGGACAATCGAGCCCATGACTTTTTCGCGGCTATGGCCACGCTCCGAAGTATCGCGAATAATCTTTTGGATCCACTCTAGGTTAACGATAGGCACCATGCCGATCAGCAAATCCACATGCTGGGCCACATTGGCATCGCCCGTGACCACACCGCCATGTAAGCCTTCGTAATACAACATATCGGTGTTTTCGGGCAGTGGACGCCATTGGGTGAAGGTGCCAGGCATTTGGTTAAAGGGCACGGCTTCGTCAAAGGTGTGTAAGTAGCTGCGGGTTTCACCTTGGCCCGTGGCGCCATAATCGCGAAAGCATTGTTCTAGGCGGGCAAAGTTATTGGCCTCGGGGCCAAAATAGCTCAGGTTACGATTCTCGGCTTGGGATTTACGGATCATCACTTCCATCTCTGCGCGGGTATAGTGATGAAAACTATCCCCTTCTACAAAGGCGGCATTGATTCCAAGTTGGCGAAAAATATGACTAAAGGCGGTGGTGGTTGTGGTGGTTCCTGCCCCAGATGAGCCTGTAACTGCAATAATTGGATGTTTTGCTGACATTTTTTCTACCTAGGCACCATAAAGAGCCGCTCAGTGGGAGCGATAAAACGTATAAGCTATTTATACGGCACAGGGATACTAATGGTCAATCTTGCCGTTTGGCCACTTGGTCAGCGTGACGAATGGCAAAGGACTCATCCTCTTCACTGTATTCTAAGACAAGTTTACCTTGTTTAAGTGCTTGTTGGCATTGCACAATTGCGCCTGATAGTTCTTGCTCATCTAGGCTAGTAAAACTTCCATCTTCCACTTGCCCTAACAAATATTCGCGGAGCAAATTGACTAAGGTCTCTTTGGGAAGTTGGAGTAAGGCATCATAGGGGATAAGCATTCGGGTTCCTTAAGGTGCCGATGACGCATCATTGGCGAGTAAAAAGTCTAAAATGCGCCGCTCTAAATAATAGCGTGGCTTCCATGGCGTGCCGCCTTCGATAAAACCAACATGGCCGCCATGGGCATGTAACTCATATTCCACATGTTCGGAAAGCTGGCTGGGATGCGGGATGACCTCATCCGTCATAAAGGGATCGTCCTTGGCATGCATAATTAGCGTAGGCTTAGTGATTCGGCTAACAAAGGGTAAGCCGCTGGCGCGGGTATAGTAATCTTCTACACCTAAAAATCCATGGAGCGGGGCGGTGACTTTATCGTCAAAGTCATAAAAAGTATTGAGATTAGCAACTTGGATTGGGGTCAAGGTCATAGTGCCAGCAAGCTCTGGATCATTAAGCTTTTGATTGACCTTATATTGTAACTGCTTGATTAAATGGCTTTGATACACCTTTGAAAAACCATTCTCTAAGCGTTTTGCACAGGCCGATAATTGCAGCGGCGCCGACACGACTACAGCGCGACTCAACAGGCTGTGCTCTTGATATTCGCCTTGATATTTGGTTAATACATTGCCGCCTAAGCTGTAACCTACTGCCAATAAAGGTGATTGCGGATAGGTTTGTTGCAGCTGGCTTAGGCTAAACTGCAAATCGTCGGTGTCGCCACTGTGGTAACTGCGGGCGAGACGATTGGCTTCACCTGAGCAGCTTCTATGATGGTGAACCACGGCGGCTAACTCTTGTTCTTTACAGGCTTGCAGAATGCGTCTGGCATAATGGGACTGGGCACTACCCTCTAATCCATGAATGATAACCACAATGGGTTTACCGATTTCTGGCCTAGTTTGCCAATCTAAATCGATAAAATCGCCATCGGGAAGCTCGAGTCGCTGTCGCTCAAGCACAGGTTTGGCCACTTTAGTGAATACGGGCAAAATGGTTTGTACATGGGGACTTTTGGCCCACCAAGGCGGTGTAAAAGCGTTTGGCATGGGATCTTATCTTGGCATCAACTATTGCTGAAAATTAAAACGTGTGTTTAATTTAGGTTCGCGGTCATTGTAGCACAGTAATTTAACACTAAGCGTCTTGGGGAGACATTGATGAATAGACGAACCTTTTTACTGGGCGCGTTTGCTGGTACAGCGGCGATAGCCCTAGGGGTGAATCTTTATTCTCCCGAATTTAGTCTACCCGATGAAGGCGAGGGGAAAGACTACCGCTTATTATTCAGTGTGCTGTTGCCTGTGATGCTTGATGGGGCTTTGCCTGATGTGGCAACCCATAAGGTGGCGGCGCAAAATCGCACCTTAGATGCCATTAAACAATCGATCGCTGTGTTGCCAGATGAACAGCAGTCAGAGTTATTTGAACTACTCGATATGCTCGAGAATCGCCTTGGATTATTGCTACTTACCTCAAGCATGACGCCACTGTTAATGCGCTCTCCCGCCGAGTTGACCCAAATGCTCGAGACTTGGCGTCACAGCTACTTTGCGTTATTGCAAACGGCTTATTTAGGCCTGCGAGAATTAGTGATGGCCAGTTATTACGCCTGTCCTGAGCATTGGAGCCGACTCCACTACGCCAAGCCTGAGTTGTTCAAATAGGCCAAATTTCTAATAATAACAATAATGTGAAGATGGAGTATTCCAAGTGGCAATCATAGATCCCATAGTGACAGGCTTAAATTCCGGTTGGTTACATACCGATGCCAGTCAGCTGCAAGAAAACCAACAATTTGAAGCCGATGTGGTGATTGTGGGCACGGGCGCAGGCGGCGGCGTAGCGGCGGAGATCCTCACCCAAGCTGGGCTCAGTGTGATCATGATTGAAGCGGGACCGCTTAAATCCTCCAGCGATTTTAATATGGAGGAGCGGGTCGCGTATCCGAATTTGTATCAACAGGCGGCGGCGATGAAAACCGCCGATAAAGCGATTGGTATTTTCCAAGGTCGCGCCGTGGGGGGCTCGACGACCATCAATTGGACCACCTCCATTCGTACACCAAAGGAAGCCTTAGCCTTTTGGGCACAGCATAAATCGGTAGCCGGACTCGATCCTGAAACCCTCGCGCCTTGGTTCGAGCAGATGGAGCAGCGGCTCAATATCCACGAATGGAATTATGAACCTAACCGTAATAACGGCGCACTCAAGCAAGGCTGTATCAATCTAGGTTGGGATTATACCGTCATTAAACGCAATGTGGCGGGCTGCTGGAATACTGGCTATTGCGGGATGGGCTGCCCAGTCAATGCCAAACAGTCGATGCTAGTAACGACAATTCCGAGTGCATTAGAGAAAGGCGCACAGCTGATTAGCCGTGCCAAAGTCGTTAAGATTGAACATCATAATGGCCAAGTCTTTGCCCTCAAGGCACAGGCGCTCGACGTTAATTTAAGGCCGACTGCGGTTGAGCTGCTGTTTAAAGCCAAACACTATATTTTAAGCGCTGGCGCTATCCACACGCCGACCTTAATGATGCGCTCCGAGGTGCCCGATCCCTATCAGTTATTGGGTAAACGAACCTTTTTACATCCCACAGTGCTTTCTGGCGGCGTATTTGCCGATGCGATTAACGCCCACAGCGGCGCACCTCAATCTATCTATTCCGATGAGTTTGTTTGGAAAAATGGCGCAGATGGCGAGTTAGGTTACAAGCTCGAAGTGCCGCCAGTGCATCCTATTTTGATCGCCTCTAAGACCATAGGTTATGGATTAAGCCATGCTGAGTTGATGGCGCAGTTTAATCAGTTGCAGGTGACTATCGCCTTGGTTCGCGACGGTTATCATCCCGACAGTCAAGGCGGGCAAGTGCATTTAACCCCAACAGGCTTTACGTTAGATTATCCATTAACCGACGCTTTTTGGCGGGCAGCGCGGCGAGCCTACGCCAGCATGGCCGAATTGCAATTTTCTGCAGGCGCATTAAAAGTGCTGCCTATCAGCGATGGTATGCCCTATTTGTCGTCATGGAAGGAAGCGAAAGAGAGCATTGCCCAAATGGACTTAGCGCCGCTAAAGACGGTGGTGGCCTCGGCCCATGTGATGGGTGGCTGTCCATTCGGCGAAGATGAAAAGCTCTCTATGGTCAATAGCTATGGGCAGTCACATTATTTGGATAATCTGTCGGTGATGGACGGTTCTATCTTCCCGACTAGCTTAGGTGCAAACCCACAGTTGTCGATTTACGGCATCACCGCACGCAATGCCACCGCGCTGGCGCAAAAGCTCACCGATGGCAAAAGTTGATATTTCCTCGGCCGCATAAGTCAGTCGCTAACACTTATGCGGTCTAAGCCTAATGAGTCGTCTGCTAGCGTTACATGGCGCTAATGGGTAAATGGCCAGTTTTTACTAAGATAATGGTTTCCTCTTCGACAAAAGGAAAATGGCCGCTCATATGGGGGCTGCGTATCCATGTGTGGCGCGGATATTCACCTAGCTCATCTTGAAACTTGCCCGATAACACTAAGATTTCTTCGCCACCAAAATGCCGATGGGGTTGAAATTTTTCTCCCTTAGGCCATTTCACTAATGCGGTATGTTGGTGCTCGAACTCGTGTAACGGCATGACTTGTAAGCCACCAATACCCGGTAACCATGGTGTCTGCTGAGTATTCATTCTGATCAGTTCGAGATCTCGCGGATCGAATTGGTTAAGTTTTACGAAAATCACGCAACCTGTTTGGCTAAAAGGAGCATGTTGGCTCCCGGGTGGATGGCGAAGATAACTGCCCGCGGGATAATCACCGTTTTCATCGGAAAATACCCCTTCGAGCACAAGGATTTCTTCGCCCTGCGGATGCTGGTGGGTCGTAAACTGCGAGCCCGCGTCATATTTGACTATGCTGGTGGTGTGCCCTGATTCCTTAGCCTCCCGCTCCAGTGGTTTACGCCACACCCCTTGAGCAGGGCTTGGCAACCAAGGTTGCTGCTCAGTATCAATAACGATACGTTCACTAAAGTTCATATTAAGCATAGTGTTAGACCTGATTTAACCTTTTCTAATGATTAGTTGTGTGTCGCTCGCAGTGCATTAACTCGCGAATTTAGTTGCGTCCTGCCATCACGCCGCCATCAACATCCCAAATTGCACCTGTTACCCAGCTGGTGTCATTGGATAACAAAAAGCACACGCTATTTGCCACATCGGCAGGAGTGCCGACTCGTCCAATTGGATGAAAAGCATCAAAGCTTGCAAGCACTTGGTCTCGCTCTTCCTTTGGAATAAAAGCGTTATAGATTGGCGTATTGACCACCGCAGGTGAAACCGCATTGACGCGAATATGCTTGTCCGCCAGTTCCATCGCTAAGTGTTGGGTTAATGCGTGTAACCCGGCTTTGGCCATCGAATACGCCGACGAAGGCGTGGCTTTAACCGCTTGTTTTGCCCACATCGACCCTATGTTCACTATACTACCACCGTCCGCATCGATCATCTTGTGGGTCACGGCTTGGGTAATCCAGAACAGCGCTTTATTTAACCCCATATACAGTTCGTAATCTGTTTCAGTGTGGTCAATAAAGGATTTGGGATTGAAATACCCCGCCGCATTGACGAGATAGCCGACCTTATGCTCGAGTTGGTTGATGTGTGTAATGAGTCGATTAAGATCCGCTGCTTGGTAAAGGTTGGCTTGAAACCCCTCGACCTGTAACTCGGGGATTGTATTTTCCTGTTTGAGTGCAGCGACGGCGGCGGTGAGTTTTTCTTGTTGATTACCCACGATAAGCACTGATACACCTTGCTTGACCAGTTGTTTAGCGGTTTCAAAACCGATGCCGCTGCTACCGCCAATAATAATGGCCAGATTTGAGGTATTAAATTGCATTTGCTACTCCTATGTATTATCAAGGTGGTAATCTTATGGACTCAATAACTATCTGAACAGTAAGTACAAATTGGTTAGGCAGGTACTTTTGGGTACATCTTTATGAATAACAATGAAAAAATTATTTCTCGCAAATCGCCGCCTGAGCGCTCAGCCCGAATGGTCGAGACGATTTATGGTTGCAAATGGTCATTAACGGTTTATCAGTTGTTGGCCAATGGGATCCAAAGGCCTGGAGAAATGGTGCGCTCAGTCGAGGGACTTTCCACTAAGGTATTGAATCAATGTTTAAAAAAGAACATTGAATTTGGCATTTTAGATAAGGTCATTTATAACGAATTACCACCGCGGGTCGAATATCAAGTGACGGAGTTTGGCCAAAAATTCCTGCATATTTTAGATGAGCTGGAAAAATTGCAGCAAGAAATTGATGCGTAATGAGCTGTCTTGACTGGTCTGTTATACAAGATAATCAAGGAAACTTAATGTATTAGTTTTTTGCTCTGTTTGGTGAGGGTTAATGGGTATGTCTAAGATCTTGCAAGAGGGCGGCTGTTTATGCGGAGCGATTCGTTATCGGATTGAGGGCAAGCCCTTCGATGCGGATTATTGTCACTGCCGCATGTGTCAAAAGAGTATTGGGGCAGCCTTTGGTGCATGGATGGATTTTAAGGTGTCGCAGGTGACATGGCTTAAGGGCAACGTCACTGAGTTTGCCTCATCAGAATTTGTAAGGCGCGGATTTTGCGCCCAATGTGGCTGCTCACTGACCTTTAGGCACACTGAGTATCCCGACTATCTCACCCTAACGATCGCCAGCTTAGATGATCCAAATTCAGTGCAGCCTAATTATCATATTTATACTGAGCAGCAGCTGAGCTGGCTTAAGATTGAGGATAACTGCCAGCGTTATCCTCAAGCTCGCACTAAGTAAACCTGAGCTCGGGATAAGTAGAGCCGCTGAATAGGCATCTTTTCGGGCCTCTCTGCGTTGCTCTGTCTAACCATAGCTCGCTATGGCATACGACAGAGCGCCTTGATATGCGCAAAAATCTGCGCATTCAGTCAGAAAAAGATTCTTCTTTTCAAAAAAATCATTTATAGCATTGATTTTGATTGTTAAATTTAGATTTTTCCGACACTCGTTATCCCGAGTTCAGGTTAAGTAAGCTGTGCGTGAGGCCAGTTAAGGTGCGATAAGATCTAGCGCAATAACATCCGCAGCGGATAAACCAAATAGCGCGAGGTAACTCACGAGATTGGTTTGTTGACCGCTAGGCGATAAATCATTGACGGCATGTAAAATGGTGCGCTGCGCCTTGCGTTCCATCATCAACTCAACATCGAGCATTTGCTGATATTCTGCTGCATTCAGGCTGGCTTTGGCGAGACGACGCAAACGGCGATAGGGGGTGAGAAACTTTTCATCCCATTCCCATACTGCATTGACGAGTTGTTGCCATTGCTCGGTTGAATATTCCCGCGGCCCCGCCACATCACTGGTGAGATCTAAATACTGCGCTAGCAGTAATAGATTCACATTTACCTGACAATTATCCTGAAGCTCAAGGCAAAGCACTTTGTTTTGCCCATAGCTCATATCACACCAATGCCAAATTTGGCTGTCTAGCGGGGTTACATTCGACATACGGCTTCCTTGTCAATTAGGCGCCAGCAGACCGGTTATTGGCCCATTAACTCAAGTTCTATTGCATCAATTTCTTCTTGTAGCTCAAGCCATTGCATTTCACTTTCTTCTAGCGTTTGTGTCAAGCTGGTGCGCTCACTGAGTACCGAGGTGAGCTTGGCTTTATTGTCTTGATCATATAATTCGCTATCGGCCAGCAAATGCTCCAGTTCGGCGAGCCGCTCACTGAGCTTTTGCTGATCGGTTTCAAGCTTCGCCTGTTTGCGTTTAAGTGGTGACACCTTTTGGCGTAGCTCTGCTTCTAAGCGCTTTTGCTGCTTCTTATCGACAGCGGGTTTGGTGTCATCGCTGTTGGCCGTTTGGTTGGCACTGGCGGCTTTTGCGGCATCGAGTAACCATTGGTGGTAATCGTCAAGATCGCCATCAAAGGCTTGTACTTCACCTTGGTCAACCAAATAGTAGTCGCTACAGGTTAAGCGCAATAAATGGCGGTCGTGCGATACGATCACCATTGCACCTTCAAAGGTTTGCAATGCCATAGTGAGCGCATGGCGCATCTCTAAATCTAAATGGTTGGTTGGTTCGTCAAGCAGCAACAGATTGGGCCGTTGCCATACCAATAATGCCAACACTAAACGGGCTTTTTCGCCTCCCGAGAAGGGGCGCACTGGCGAGAGTGCCATATCGCCATTAAAGCCAAAACCACCGAGGAAGTTACGCAATTCCTGCTCGCGGGCATTAGGCGCAAGGCGCACTAAATGTTGCAGCGGCGTATCGTCTAAGCGTAAAAATTCGATTTGATGCTGGGCAAAGTAACCGATATTCAGGCCGGGATTGGGCTCATACAATCCGGTCATCGGTGATAACTGGCCCGATAACAGCTTGATTAGGGTTGATTTACCCGCACCGTTACGGCCGAGCAACCCAATGCGCGCTCCAGGCACTAAGTTTAAATGCACTTTGCTGAGGATTTGCTTAGCGCCATAACCCACCGCCACTTGCTCCATCTTAATCAGCGGATTGGGCAGGGCTTCAGGCGGGCGAAACTCCATATAAAACGGGCTATCTGCTTGAGATGGTAACAGCTCAGTCATCCGCTCCAGCGCCTTTAAGCGGCTCTGCGCTTGTTTGGCTTTACTGGCCTTATAGCGGAAGCGGTCAACAAAAGACTGCATATGCGCCCGTTCTTTTTGTTGGCGTTCAAAGGCGACCTGTTGCTGTGCCATACGTTCAGCGCGGATGCGTTCAAAGGCACTGTAGTTGCCTTTGTAGAAGTTGAGTTTTTGATTTTCGACATGGACGATTTCATCAACGATTTCATCGATAAAATCCCTATCGTGGCTGATTAAAATCAGCGTGCCTTGATAGGACTTAATCCAACCTTCGAGCCAGTACATGGTATCTAAGTCTAAGTGGTTGGTCGGTTCGTCGAGCAGCAGTAAGTCCGAGCGGCACAGTAGTGCTTGGGCTAAGTTGAGGCGCATCCGCCAACCGCCCGAAAAACTTTTCACTGGGTTATTTTGCTCGGCTTCGCTAAAGCCTAAACCTGCAAGCAGGGCTCCGGCGCGGGCGCGAATAGCATAACCGCCAATGGCATCGATTTTACCGTGCAAGGTAGCAATGGCATGGCCATCATTATGTTCCTGTGCAATATGCAGATCAGCCTCAAGCTGGCGATATTCTTTATCGCCATCAAGCACATATTCAAGTGCAGACATTTCGAGAGCAGGGGTTTCCTGGGCGACGCTGGCAATCTGCCAACCCGAAGGCATACTAAACTCGCCTTTATCTAAGCTCAGGTGACCCATAATTAATGCGAGCAGTGAGGATTTACCCGTGCCGTTGGCGCCCACTAGGCCGACCTTATGGCCGGGATAGATGGTCAGAGAGGCTTCGTCGAGCAGGGTTTTGCTACCACGGATTAATTGTGCTTGGTTGATGCTGATCATTAACTACAACTTGGTCATATCATGAATGAGTAAGGGTTGTGATGATAACGTACAAGCTCATGGCAAACCACAACTTAGGCCGAGTTGCTGCGTATTTCTTCGACTTTTTATGGCCTAGTGCGATAGCGATCTACCGCGTGGTCAGGGAGTATGGCAGCACAAGTTTATTCAAGGACTGGCAATAGCTGGGCAGTATGGCAAAATAGCGCCACATTTTCGCCTTAACGCCGATGATTCGCTTATCGCTGGGCGCGTAGCCATTTATAGGTTTGTATCATGACCACTAAAATAAAAAAACGCTTTGTTGCTGGCGCAAAATGCCCTAAGTGCGGCGCGAAAGACAGCATTTTGCTGTTTAAAGAAAACGGTATCGAAACCGTAGAATGTACTGACTGTGATTATCGTGAGCAGCAAACCGATATCAAAGTGACCGAAAAAGCCACGGGCGCCGTCATTGGGGTGTTTAAACCCGACTAGGCTCATCTTTATGAAGCGCCAAACACGTGCTGGCAAAGTATGTAAGAGATTTTATTAACCGCTGCCAATGGCCCTCGCATCGTTGTAGGGCTGATATAACTGTATTCTGTCGTCCTATTTTAGGGGCGTACACCCTTATCGATTTCAGCATTACTGGAGACAAAACTCATGACAAACGTGAATGTGGATGTCACGCCGTTAACGACTAAGCCATCACAAGATGGTTTTTATATGCCCGCCGAATGGGCGGCGCAGCAAGCCGTATGGATGATTTGGCCCTATCGTCCTGATAACTGGCGCGCTGCGGGTGCGTATGCTCAGGCGACTTTCGCTAAGGTGGCCGATGCGATTGGCGCGGCAACGCCAGTGTATATGGGTGTCCCTAAAGCCTTTTTAGCCGAAGCCAAAACGGTAATGCCATCCCACGTTACCTTGGTTGAAATGGACAGTAACGATTGCTGGGCTCGCGATACAGGGCCAACTGTGGTCGTTAATGTCGAGGGCGAATGCCGCGGTGTTGACTGGGGCTTTAATGCTTGGGGCGGCCATAACGGTGGTTTGTACTTTCCATGGGATAAGGACGAGCAAGTCGCGCAGCAAATGCTTGCACAGCATGGTTTTGCCCGTTATCGCGCGCCGCTGATCCTTGAAGGTGGCTCCATCCATGTCGATGGTGAAGGCACCTGTATGACGAGTGCCGAATGTTTACTCAACGCCAACCGTAACCCTGAGCTGACAAAAGAACAGATTGAAGACTTACTGCGTGACTATTTGAATGTTAAGCAGTTTATCTGGTTACAAGATGGCGTTTATATGGATGAGACCGATGGCCATATCGATAATATGTGCTGTTTTGCCCGTCCTGGTGAAGTCATTCTGCACTGGACTGATGATGAATCGGATCCACAATATCCACGTTCAAAAGCCGCGCTCGAAGTGCTGCAAAATACTGTGGATGCCCAAGGTCGTAAGTTAAAAATCCATCTGTTGCCACAACCAGGGCCGCTGTATTGCAGCGAAGAAGAATCAAAAGGTGTTACTGAAGGCACTGGTGTGCCACGCACGGCAGGTGAGCGTTTAGCGGGTTCTTATGTGAACTTTTTAATCACCAATCATCGCATCGTATTCCCGCTGCTTGACCCAGCAACCGATGATATCGCTGCCCAAAAACTGCAAGAAATTTTCCCTGAGCATGAGATTGTGGGGGTGCCCGCCCGTGAGATTTTATTAGGTGGCGGCAATATCCATTGTATTACTCAGCAAATCCCTGCTGGAAAGTAACCCAAGGAGAACAGCATGACGATTGATGTCACTGTTAATACACCACAATTGGCTTTCTGCGGGAGGGCGTAAGATGTTTGAAGTCACTGAAGTTTCTATTGCCGAGCTGCGTGCAGCGCTCGAATCTGGCCGTACCACCGCAGTGGAGTTGGTGAAATCGTATCTCGAGCGGGTTGAGGCCTATGACGGCCCTGCGACAAAAACTAAGCTCAATGCGTTAGTGGTGCACAATCCCGATGCGCTGAAAGAAGCTGAAGCCTCAGATGCGCGCCGCGCTCGAGGTGAAACCTTAAGCCCGCTTGATGGTATTCCTTACACCGCTAAGGACAGCTATTTGGTGAAGGGACTGACGGCTGCGTCTGGCAGCCCAGCCTTTAAAGATTTAGTGGCCCAGTACGATGCTTTTGCCGTCGAGCGCCTACGCGCTGCGGGTGCCATTTGCCTAGGCAAAACCAATATGCCTCCCATGGCGAATGGCGGCATGCAGCGTGGTCACTATGGCCGCGCTGAAAGCCCATACAATGCTGATTATCTTACAGCACCGTTTGCTTCGGGTTCTTCCAATGGGGCGGGCACTGGCACGGCGGCAAGTTATTCTGCTTTCGGTCTTGCCGAAGAGACATGGTCGAGTGGTCGTGGCCCTGCGTCCAATAATGGTTTGTGTGCCTATACGCCGTCTCGCGGCGTGATTTCCGTGCGTGGTAACTGGCCGCTAACCCCGACCATGGATGTGGTTGTGCCCTATACCCGCACAATGGCGGATATGCTCGAAGTGCTCGATGTGATTGTGGCCGACGACCCAATCACCCGTGGCGATCTCTGGCGTCTACAACCTTGGGTTAAAATCCCTAAAGCATCGACAGTTCGCCCAGAATCCTATCTAGCGCTGGCGGCTAGCGCCGATACGCTTAAGGGTAAGCGTTTTGGTGTGCCGCGTATGTACATCAATAAAGATGAATTGGCTGGCACCAGCGAAAATCCGGGTATTGGCGGCCCAACGGGTCAACGGATCCATACCCGCCAATCGGTGATCGATCTGTGGGAAGCCGCGCGTAAAGCCTTAGAAGCCGCTGGCGCCGAAGTGGTTGAAGTGGATTTTCCGCTGGTTTCCAATTGCGAAGGCGACCGCCCTGGTGCGCCGACGGTGTTTAACCGTGGTATCGTTACACCTCAGTTCCTGCATGATGAGTTATGGGAACTCTCAGGTTGGGCGTTCGATGAATTCCTGCGTGCTAACAATGACCCTAAACTCAACAAGCTTGAAGATGTGGTGGGGCATTTGATATTCCCCCATGATCTTGGCACCTTGCCAAATCGTGAAGGTGACTTAGCGGCAGGCATGGAAGAGTACGTCAACATGGCTAAGCGTGGCCTTAAATCCTTCGAACAGATCGACAGTATTCCCGATGGTCTGCGTGGTTTAGAAAAGACCCGTAAGCTGGACCTTGAAGATTGGATGGACGGGCTAAAGCTTGATGCCGTGCTGTTCCCAACGGTGGCCGATGTGGGGCCTGCCGATGCCCATGTGAATCCAGCCTCTGCCGATATTGCGTGGAGTAACGGGGTTTGGGTGGCTAACGGAAACCTTGCGATTCGCCACTTAGGCGTACCAACTGTGACTGTGCCTATGGGCGTGATGGCTGATATTGGCATGCCAGTGGGTTTGACCTTTGCGGGCCGTGCCTACGACGATAATAATCTGCTTAAATTTGCCGGTGCATTTGAGTCAACAGGTAACAGGCGCATTATTCCGCCGCGTACACCAAAACTGAGTCAATAAGCGCTAAACTGACAAATATAGACTTAGCTTAATCTTAGGGATTTATCTTGCTAGAGATTTAGCCCCATATAACGGCAAAGTATAGAGTTATAAAAACGGGATGGGTCTTAAAGTGCCAATCCCGTTTTTTTATGCTAACAAAAGCCTGATACGATATATTGCCATTCACTTCTGTTTGCTACTGTGTGAGAGGAATACGGTCTTATACCAAGCAATTAAGAATCACACTAAATGGCAGCAATCTCATCAATACGCAGCCTTTGATAAAATGTTTTTGCCCCAAAGCAAGACAGTTGAGCTACGCGCATTACGCATTAATTGACATTGCTTCCCCAGTGACACGCCGTGAACTCGTCCCTGAGGGCTCTACTAAAACATCCATGTTTTAGACGGTCACTGGTGCAACAATGCCAATCTTAACTAACCCTCTCGCTGCTCGTTTAGCTAAAAAGCTATTGCCCCAAAGCTTGTTAGCACACGTTTATTCGTTCTGGACTTTACGAAAGAGTTACCCTACAAAATCTCATCTATTAGCCCTCCACTTTAGTGCTTCTC